>NZ_JAAMOX010000003.1 GCF_011758565.1 Lysinibacter cavernae | reverse complement strand
TGTTCGATCTCGTACATCAACTACTCGACTTCGTCGATTCACCCAATCGCCTCGAAGATTGAGATCCGTAAAGAGGGCAAGATCGGCCGCGTGTACTACCCGGCTCCGTTCATGACTAACGACAACCTCGAGTACTACCAGGACGCCTACGAGGTTGGGGCAGAGAAGGTTATCGACACCTACGCCGCCGCAACCCAGCACGTTGACCAGGGCCTGTCGCTCACGCTGTTCTTCAAGGACACGGCGACCACCCGCGACATCAACAAGGCGCAGATCTACGCATGGCGCAAGGGCATCAAGACGATCTACTACATCCGTCTCCGCCAGCTTGCGCTTGAGGGCACCGAGGTTGAGGGCTGCGTCAGCTGCATGCTGTAAAGCCGACGGTTGGGGGCACAAGAGCGCTCCCAACCCAGCCCCTGCCCAGCGCAGGTGCATCGAACGTCACGCCACCGGCCATAAGCGCCTTCGCACAGAAACACAAAAGGACACAAAATGACTGAGAAGCTGAAGCTGATCGATCACGTACAAGCCATCAACTGGAACCGCATCCAAGACGATAAAGACGTCGAGGTCTGGAACCGCCTGGTCAACAATTTCTGGCTCCCAGAGAAGGTGCCGCTGTCGAACGACATCCAGTCGTGGGCAACGCTCACCGACGACGAGAAGACGCTCACCATGCGCGTCTTCACCGGCCTGACGCTGCTTGACACCATCCAGGGAACCGTTGGCGCCGTGTCGCTCATCCCTGACGCGATCACGCCTCACGAAGAAGCCGTGTACACCAACATCGCCTTCATGGAGTCGGTGCACGCCAAGAGCTACTCGTCGATCTTCTCAACCCTGTGCTCCACCCGCGAGATTGACGACGCATTCCGCTGGTCGGTTGAAAACCCGTACCTGCAGAAAAAAGCCAAGATCATCATGGACTACTACCGTGGAGACGAGCCGCTCAAGCGCAAGATCGCCTCGACGCTGCTCGAGTCGTTCCTCTTCTACTCCGGGTTTTACCTGCCCATGTACTGGTCGAGCCGCGCAAAACTCACCAACACGGCAGATCTCATCCGCCTCATCATTCGCGACGAGGCCGTTCACGGGTACTACAATCGGCTACAAGTTTCCAGCGCGGACTCGAGCGCGTCTCGCCAGAGAAGCGCGAAGAGCTCAAGGACTACACCTTCAGCCTCATGTACGAGCTCTACGAGAACGAGGTGCAGTACACGCAGGACCTCTACGACACCGTCTGTCTCACCGAAGACGTCAAGAAGTTCCTGCACTACAACGCCAATAAGGCGCTCATGAACCTCGGCTACGAGCCGCTGTTCCCAAGTCGACCACCGATGTCAACCCGGCAATCCTGTCGGCGCTGTCCGCAAACGCCGACGAAAACCACGACTTCTTCTCTGGCTCGGGCTCGTCCTACGTCATTGGCAAGGCCGGTGGTTACTGAGGACGAAGACTGGGACTTCTAACCATGACCAAACACCGCCTGCACAACGGCCGCCACCGCACGAGCGGGGTGGCGGTTGTGGCCGGCGGTTCTGGTTTTATCGGGCAGGCCGTCATCGCCGACCTCACGGCTCAGGGCTACCAGGTCCGCACCATCAGCAGGGCCGGCGGGGATGCTCGCTGGGGCGACAGCGCCGGCATCCAGCGAGTGATCGACGGTTCCGATCTGCTCGTTAACCTTGCAGGCAAGAGCGTCAACTGCCGCTACACGGATGCCAACCGCAACGAGGTCTTGCGCTCACGGGTTGAGACGACCAGGGCGCTCCGCGAAGCTATTGCTGCTTCGCCCGAACCGCCGGCGCTGTGGCTCAACGCGAGCACTGCCACTATCTACCGGTATGCGATGGGCCGTCCTCAGACCGAGGCTGACGGCGAGCTCGGTAAAGGATTCTCGGTCGACGTTGCTCGGGCCTGGGAACGCGAACTTTTTGAGGGAGAGCTGCCCAATACCAGGCGCGTCGCACTTCGGATGGCCATCGTCCTCGGCGACGGTCCTGCCACCCAGATGCTTGCAACACTCGCTCGGGTTGGTCTTGGCGGGCCGCAGCGCGACGGCCGCTGGTTCTTCAGTTCCAACAGGTATCGAGGCATCGCTCATGGAACCGGCTCAGCCGCGCATCCAACGACCGCTACTGGCCCCGACTGGCACGACTCCCGCGGACGCCAGCGGTTCAGCTGGATTCACACGGACGATGTCCTGCGAGCCATGTGGCACATCCGCGATACTCCAGCACTCGACGGAGTCATCAACCTCTCCTCGCCAAACCCTCGTGACAACACGACACTCATGCGCAGCCTCCGACGCATAGTGAAGATGCCCGTCGGCCTGACCGCCCACCGGTGGATGCTTGAGCCAGCCATGTTTGTGCTCAGGACGGAGCCAGAGCTGGTGTTGAAGAGCCGCTGGGTGCTGCCGGAGCGGCTCGTTGAGAGCGGATTTGAGTTCCGATGGCCGGAGCTCGAACCGGCGCTTCGCAACATCCTCAAACGCTAGGGCACTCGCCGCCGAGCAACACAACAAATGGTCTTGGGGCTAGACGCTTCCAGCGGGTGGCCAAACCCCGATGAGCAGCGCCATGATCATAATCGTGACGAGCTCGTGGGACACGTTGAGCACGGTGAGACCCGTTGGCCGACCGTCGAAGGCGTCGTGGGTGATGAACCGCGCTGCGGTGAAACCCGCCCAAAGAATCAAGCCGGTGAGCAGGGCGTTCACTAGGAACGAGCCGCCGTAGAAGCTCCAGCTGAGGTAGACGGCCCCCGCAAGCACCCACGCCGTTACAAAGCTGACGACGACGGTCACCAGAATTGGTTTGACGGCATCGCCAGCGTTGCCAGACGGGGTAACGTTGGCTGCCTTCATCCAGTAATTGCCAAAGACCTTTGGCGTGTACCAGACGGAACCCACAATCATGCTGGAGAGAGTTGCCAACAGCACGGCCCAGTAGTTAATGTCGGGAATCATGAGAGCACCCTTTCGTCGAAGGAATATGGTGTTTCATGCTACTGCTTAACGCGGCCTGTGCGTCACAGGCCAGCGTGATGTATTAGCCGGCGCAGCCGAAGTATTCGCGGTCCTCGTCAGGTAACTGGGCCCAGGACGGGCGGTCGCGGACATCGTTGACCACAACCCAGTTGTCATCAACCCGCTCGTAGAGCCCGCGGGGACCGTGCGCGAGATAATCGGTGAGCGCCGTCAACAGCGCGGTCACATCGCGCTTTGTAGAGCCAACACCAAAACTGACGCGAAGAGCCGGGCTGGTCTGCTGCAGCCTGGCGAGCAGCGGATGGGCGCAGAATTTGCCGTCGCGCACACCGATACCGTATTCGGCGGCGAGGACAACGGCTAAGTGACGGGAATCTACGCCGTCAAGAGAGAAGCTGACAACACCTACTGGGGCCTCTGAATCAGAGAAGATTTGCAGCACGCGTGCTTGGGGAATCTGACCGAGGCCGCTGATACAGGCCTCGCGCAGTTCGGCCTCGTGTTGGTACCACTCAGACGGATCAAGTTCGGCAAGCGCCTCGACGGCCCGAGCAAGACCGATAACCCCGAGCACATTTGGTGAGCCACCCTCATGGCGATGTGGCCCTGTGCGCCAACCCTGCTGCTCGGTGTCAACGGTTGTCACGGCCCCGCCGCCTCGAAGGTACGGCTCTGCCTTATCGAGCCAGTCGCGCCGGCCAACGAGCACACCAGCCCCAAACGGCGCGTAGGTCTTGTGGCCAGAGAACGCCAGGTAATCGATACCCTGTTCTCGCATGTTCACCCTGCGGTGGGGGACAAGCTGCGCGCCGTCAACAGCGAGCCGCGTGCCAAATTTGTGGACCACATCCGCGATTCGGCGAAGGGGGAGGACCTCTCCGGTCACGTTGCTCGCCCCGGTCACCGCGACGAGTGCCGCTGGCTGGCGGCGCAGTTCGTTCTCAAGCGCTTCGAGCGTTTCGTCGAGCGTGTCGAGCGCCGTGAGAACCCTGCGGCCGCGAGGGGACCAGGGGAGGAAATTGGCGTGGTGCTCGATGTCGAGCACAAGCGTGTCGCCAGGTACCGCGCTGGCAAGGAGATTTAGCGAGTCTGTAGTATTCCTGGTGAAGATGACAGGGTATCCGGCGGGAGCGCCAACAAAACGGGCGACGGTGTCGCGGGCGTTCTCATACGCAGTTGTGCTGATGTCGGAGGCATACCCCGCGCCACGGTGAACGCTCGCGTAGAGCCCGAGGGCTTCGGTCACTCGGTCGGCCACAACGCCTAACGCGGGCGCGCTTGCCGCGTAGTCGAGGTTGACGTAACGGGACTGTGAACCATCAAGCAGGGGCACCATAAGATCAGAGCCAGTGACGTCGAGCAGTGGCTTTGCCACTTCGATTACTGATGGGATGCTCATCATGCTCTCCTCTGCCGCTGGCTCACCGCGGGGCGCGGATGAGTACCCCAAGGCTAAGCCCGGTGGAATGAGGGCGCGAGAGGCGTCGTAGCATTCGTCACGCGGCGTCATGAGGGGCCGTTCAGCCAGTTGACCGGCGTGTGGGTTACCCGCGAGCGTTGCGCTGGATAGCCCCAGTCATGGCCTCGAGGGCTCGTTCCAAGACCGGTGCCGTCGTGCCAAAGTTGATCCGGGTTGAGGCCGCAGAGGCAGACCCAAAATGACGACCGGGGTTGAGCGCTACTTTGGCTTCGCCAAGGAAAAAATCGTACGGATCGCCTGGGAGATCGGCCTCGGCAAAATCAATCCAACCGAGATAGGTTGCCTCTGGCGCGACCATTCTGGCCTCGGGGACAACGTCGTTGGCCCACGCGACAACACGATCTCGGTTGCCTCGCAGGTAGTTGAGCGTCTCGTCGAGCCACGGCCCGCCCTCGGAATACGCCGCAATCGTTGCCTCCATGCCAAGCGTTGTGGCACCCTGCGGGATGAGGTGGTGGATGCCGGCCCAAACATCCTGGTCGGCACTCGAACTCAAGATAACCTGCGCGCATTTCAGGCCTGCGATGTTCCACGCCTTTGAGGCCGCCGTGATCGTCACGGTATGCGTCGCGGCCTCGTCACTGATCGTGGCGTAGGGAACGTGGGCAGAGCCGTAGACAAGAGGAGCGTGAATCTCATCGCTGAGCACCCGGCCGCCGTACTGCGCAACGATCTGGCTGAGCCTGGTGAGCTCGGGCAAAGTGAACGCCCGGCCGAGTGGGTTATGCGGATTACAGAGGATGATCGAACCGGCACCGCTGGCGAATGCCCGCTCGATGGCATCAAAATCGTAGGCGGGGGAGCTCGTGGGATTCAGCATCGGAATCTCAATAACTTCGCGACCACTCTGCCGAATGACATCAAGAAATGGTGGGTATGAAGGTATCGGGAGTATAACTGCCGTGCCTGCCTCGGTAAACGAGTCGATCGCGATACGCAACCCGGTGAGCACGCCGGGCACGTCGTGCACAAAATCAGGATTGATGGCCGCCCCGTATCGGCGGCGATGCCACTCAGCCGTTGCAGCCTGTAACCGAGGATGGTCGGCAAGCGGGTAGCCAAAATTCTCCCGGCGGATTGCGGCTTCTAAGGCATCAAGAATCGGCGGCGCCGTTGGCAGATCCATTTCCGCAACCCAGAGCGGGAGCACATCTTCCGGGTAGGTGTTCCATTTGACGGTGCCTCGCTCCCGAAGCTGTTGAACGCTGGGCATTCGCTGCTCGAAGGCTGTCCGGATGGTGTGTCCTGCCACGGATGATGTCATGCGCTGCTTTCGTTTTGGCTCTGACTGACCTATACCCCGCCGCGGAGCGCGGTAATCGGCTCAATACGAGAGGCCTTCAACGCGGGATAGGTGCCAGCGATCAACCCGACAATACCACCGAGGGCGGCACCACCGATTGGAACCCAGATATCAAGCACTGGTGCCCACTCTTGCATAACCGAAATGACGACAACCGTAAAGGTTCCGAGGGCTGCCCCGATGAGCCCGCCGAGCAGCCCGGTCGTGACCGATTCCAATACAAACTGGGCGGCAATCTGCTTTCGGGTTGCCCCGAGGGCACGCCGGAGGCCAATCTCGCCCACTCGCTCCATGACGGAGAGCAGCGTGACGTTGGCGATACCAAGCCCACCAGCCAGGAGCGCAATGCCACCAAGCACGAGGAAGATCACGTCAATGTCGGCCTGGACACTCTCTTGCAGGTCGGTAGAGTTCTGGGGCGCAGCAACGGCAAATGCCTCTGGTCGGTTCGGATCGAGGGCGATTGGAGCTTGCTTGCCGACAACCTCTCCAGCGCCAACGGCGATGCGGATCTGCAGCTCGTCGAGCCCGGCCAGTCCGAGGTAGGTGCGGGCCGTGCTCACCGGCAGAACAACCGCGTCAAGGAGGTCTGAACGCCGTTTTACATCGTCGATAATTCCGATGACCGTATAGGATCGGTCGCCGATGAAAATAGATGGTTGGCTGTCAACGCGGTTGATGCCCAGCTGCTCTGCCGTGTTCTTGCCGAGTACAACGACGCGGTCTTCGCGGGCCTCGTGGCCGCTGTCGAAGAACCTGCCGGTCTGCAGCGTGCCGTGCACAACATCCATGAGTTCGGCGGTTGAGGCCACGATGCCTGGCTGAACCTCTTGAGAAGCCGCAGGGTCGTAGATCTCGGCGGCCGTGATGAGGTTGGTACCAGGGTCAACCTTCGAAACAAGGGCGGATGCTTCGACGCCGGCGAGCGAATCAACGCGAAGCGGGGCATCCCACGGCAAACGGCCGGTTGCCTTCTTCTCTCCGCCCCCGTTGGTGGCCTTTGCCGGCGTGACAACAACCTGAGTTGCCGCGACCGCGTCGAACTGGCGGTTGATTTGGTTTGCCGCGGTCTGGGCGAGGCCGACGGTGACCACGAGCGAGAGAATACCGAGCACCGTGCCAAGCAAGGTCAGCACCAGACGTGACGGTCTCGCCCCAACTCCCTGAATGGCCTCATTGATGAGGTCTCTGCGGGTGAAACTGTTTCTTGGCGGTTTGGACTTGCCGTTTGAGGTTTTGCTGCTCCTGCGGAAGAACCGTGGAACGGGAATCGAACGCTTGGGTGTTGACGCGTCCTGAGCCGCATCGGATTCGGTTTCGAGACGGAGTGCCTCAAGACCGAGCGCCTCGTCAAACAGATCGTCGACGCTTCCGGGAGTATCGGGGGAGGCAGGCGTGGTTGTCATTCGGCCTCCTCATTCAGGGAACCATTGACGATACGCACTGTTCGTTCCGCGCGCCCGGCTACTGCCGTATCGTGCGTGATAACAACGAGTGTGAGTCCCTCTGCGTGGAGTTCGTCAAAGAGATCCATCACCTCGCCGGAGTTGAGCACGTCGAGGTTTCCCGTTGGCTCATCGGCGAGGAGGATACGAGGAGACGTCACGACTGCCCTGGCAACGGCTACACGCTGGCGCTCTCCACCAGACAGGTTTCCGGGCAAAAAATCGAGCCGGTGTGACAGGTTGACCCGGTCGAGGGCCGCCAGCGCTCGAGGCTCGCGCTCGGCCCGTGGGAGACCGCTATACATGGTGCCAAGCAATACGTTGTCAAGCACCGTGCGGTTGGGAAGCAGATGAAAGGACTGGAATACAAAGCCGATGCTGCTGCCGCGAAGATGGGCGCGCTCGTCTTCGGAGAGCACGTTGGTATTGGCACCGTCGAGGAAGTAATCGCCGCTGGTTGGCCGGTCTAGCAGCCCGAGCAAATTCAGCATCGTCGATTTTCCCGAGCCGGATGGCCCAACAATCGACAGGTATTCGCCCGATCGGATCGTGAGGTTGCTTGCCCTGAGCGCGTGGACCGTTGGTGGCCCAGGGAAACTCCGCGCGACGTCAACAAACTCAACGACAGGCGGTTCCGAGGCGTCAGCGATCTGCTGCTCGGCACCGGTGAGGGTCAACGTCCCACCACAACTGGGTCGCCAGAGCCGAAAGCCCCGTCCTTGACCGCCTTCACCTCAACGTAACCGTCAGCGGCAAGACCCGTTTCGACGGTGATGAGCTTGGTCTCTTGCTTCTCCGCGTCAAGCAGCACCTCGATGCGGCTCTCTCCACCTGGGCCGGCTTGAACTGCGGCTAGGGGGACAGCTAAGACTTTTCCGTCAGTTGCAGAAACAGGAATGGTGACCTTCACGTTGGTGCCCTTGAGCGCAGTGAGCTGGGACTCAGTGAGATCTTTTGGCGCAAGCACTACGTCGTAGCTTGTGGTTCCCTTTTTGTCTCCCGTGCTCTTTTGCGGTTCGACGCTCACAACTTCTGCCGAAACTGTGCTGTCATCTGGGGCGGGGAACTCAGCTTTGGTACCGGGCTTGAGCAGCTCAGCGTCTGCTTTTGAGACGGTTGAGACGATTTGGAGAGTGGCGCCCGATACGGTCATAGCGACGCCGTTCAGTACGCCGCCTCGTTTGACCGATACTTCATCTACACGGCGGGGGAGGCTGTTGAGATACAGCACCTCACTTGCCGGCAATGAGGTGAGCGCTGATTCTTGTGCGTTGGCAAGGGCCTCTTGTGCCATGTTGAGTGCCGATTGGGCGGCCGTTACCTGGGCGATTTCTGCCGAAGTATCCTTTGGCGCATAGGCTATCGACTGCTGCAGTGCAGCAAGGGCGAGGGCATCGTTTGCCGCAGCGATGGCGTTTGGATCGCCGGCCGCGGTTGCGGTGTTCAGTGCGCGCTGTGCTTCGCGAACAGTATTGTCTGCCTGCGCCTGCTCCACGAGATTTGGTGCCTGGGCCTGTGCGAGTCCTGATTGGGCTTGGGCAAGGTTCTGTTGTGCGCTCTGGACGTCGTTTTGTGCTTGGGTGACTGGGTCGGCGCTACTTGCGCCGGCCGCAGCACCGGCACCGGAACCTGTTGACGTTGGTGGTGTATAGCCAACGCTCTCGTAGAGAGCCTTGACCCCTGCGGCCGTTGAGGAGTCATACATGTTGGAATCGAGACTGCCCGATTCGAAACCCATAGACGCAAGCGCCTGCTTCAGTTGGAGCACGTCGGGCCCGGAGAGCCCAGCGCGGAGCGTGCGATACACGGGGAGATCGCCCGGAAGCACGATCACGGGCCTGCCAACAACCTCAAGGGCGATTGAGCCGGGGTTGAAGATGGCTCCCGCCTCGGGAACCTGCCCTGTGACCACCGGAGAGCCTCCGATGTCACCGGTTTCAAGTTTGACGTCTACCGAATCGGCAAATTTGACGTCGCCGCGAGTCGTCACGGTGTTTGACACGACGCGTTCGTCGATAGGGACAGTGATAAGCCCCGGTGTTGGGGGCTCTGCATCTGCAGCCGCCTGGGCTGGCGAAATGATGAATTTGGTCAGTACGATGCCTGCGATCATTGCAACGGCAGCGACACCGGCAATGACCCAGATGAGCCGTTGGCCGCTCAGCTTTGATGCTCCTACTGGAACGCGCTTTTTTGTTGCGCTGCCAGGGGTATCTGCGTCGGTTCCTTCGGTGGAAGGCGTTTCGCCCTCCACCAAAGGACCGGATGAATTCACGTTGAGAACCTCTGTGGGTGCATCGGACGATTCGTTCATTTGGGCCGATGCTTCGTCTGTGTTCGTGTCGGAGGCAGCCGAGGCAGCCGAGGCGTCTGCGGCGCCTGCGCGCCGACGAACGGGCTCATCAGAGTTCTTACGTGAAAACATTATTCGGTTCTACCGCTCGCTATTTTTTGCTTTTGGAATCGTCTTTGCCGTATTTGGCGACCATTGCGTCCAACTCGGTCTTGTGCTCAGCGATGAAGGCTTCTTCCAGCTCGAACTGCACGTCGAGCATGATGTTATCGAGGTCGAATTTCTTCGCGCAGTCGAAGTCGTCAACCGCCATAGCAATTTCCTTCTTCTTGAAGTCAGAGATCTCTTTCTCTGTCGGTGGTGTTGGCTCTTCGTACTCATCAGCCGGCTCTTCAGTGCTGAACGAGGTTACAGCCCCTCCTTCGCCATCGACGATCATTCCGCCACCACCCTGGAGCTCATTGAGCGCATTCCAGATTTCGTTGGACGCATCACTGCGCTCCTTGAGGTCGCTGTGTCCCGCGTCGGCCATGCAGGAGGACCACTCTTTAGTGACTTCCTTAACCCGCTTATCGCTGTTTGTCTTTTCGTACAGGGCCGACATCGAGTTCATGAGATCTTGATTTGCTGGGTCGCTCCAGGGGTCATCGTTGCCCTGGTTGTACACCTCGTGCTGCGCGAGACCGTAACATCCCTGTTCTTCCCAACTCGGAGAAATGTAGCTGCCGTCTTCCATCGCGGCTTCCATCTCGGCCTGTTCTTCTTCCGTTGGCATTTTCCCGTTCAACGCTTCGTAGTACGCGTCGCGTTCGGAATCAGAGAGACCGTCAAGGTAATCCTGGTTCGGGTCGACGTAATCTTCGCCGCTCGAGTCGCCCATCATCTCGAGGTTCTGGCTCGCGCCGTAGCCATAGGTCTCAGCGTATTTTCGCGTGCCGTATTCGACCCCGTCTTCGTCGCCTCCGAAGGTAATGCTGCCGTTATTTGAGGTCGGCTTGTAGTCAAAGCCTTCGTCTTTCATGCATTCGGCTACGACCTCTTCAGACTTGACATTAAGCGCGTCAAAATCGGCGTCTTCAAAGCCGGAGAAGGTGTTGAGCTGCTCCCAATACTTCGAGAGCGGACTGTTTTGAGCGCGCTCCATGTACGACTCATTGGAGTCGTCGGAGCCGGTGCATCCGGACAGAACGAGGACTGCGCTCGCTGCAACTGCGGCAGCGGCGAGGAGGGGATGTTTCATTGGTGTACCTCTCAGTGACACACGGCTGTGTGGTGTTGGACTTTGGGGTGCATCGATGGAAGGGATGACCGGTGATGCGGAAACTGCAACCGCTGGAGAGCGGCAAAGATCGATGTGGTGCGAGTCTTTGTTCACAAACTTATAGGGGGCGAGTTCAACAAAGCCGTCTTCGCGGTGACTTCACACCATATTCTGAGGATGCTGTGGCCAGTCGATGGGCTCGCCGAGAATCAAAAACGTTGCTGCGTATGACAAACGCGGTCAGAACAGAATCTCGGTATCCTTTGCGCGTCGATAGACTTTTGGCTGGGGAGATCTCAAGGAGAATTATGAGCACAAACGAGTTTGTCGACGTTGTTGTCATCGGTGGCGGGGCAATGGGCTCAGCTGCGGCTTGGCAGCTCAGTCAGCGTGGTCGAGAGGTTGTGTTGCTTGAGCGGTTTACGCCTGGGCATAAAGAGGGTGCGTCGCACGGGGCGTCCCGAAACCTCAATCTCAGCTACTCTGAACCCAACTACCTCTCGCTGTTGCAGCGAGCCGTTCCCCTGTGGTCGGAGTTGGAACAAGAAACTGGCACCTCGGTATTTGACGAGGTTGGTGTTGTGACGCACGGTGCGCATCCTTCGCTGACTGGAGTCCGCGACGCGCTAGACGCTCATGGCTTTGCCGCCGAAATCCTCTCTGCGGAGGCCGCCAGTGAACGCTGGGGCGGTATGCGATTTGAGACGGATGTGCTGTGGACCCCTCAGGCAGGGCGCCTCAACGCTGACGTCTCCGTTGCCGCGATGCAGGAGGCTGCTGCTGAGCGCGGGGCCGACATTCGTCACGGCGTCAGGGTCGAAAGCATCCGCGTCGCGGCGGATGACCGGGTGGTGGTGACCCTCGACGGAGGAGAGACGATTACGACGTCGAGTGTCGTCGTCGCCGCAGGCGCATGGACGCGCTCGCTCCTCGAAGGCATCGTCGACCTTCCGTCGCTTGTTGTTACCCAGGAACAGCCGGCTCATTTTCAGCTCGTGGATGCGTCCAACGCCGAAGCCTTCGCGACGGATTGGCCCGGTTTCAACCACCTGCCAGGTGGGAGCGACGAATGGTGGTACTCGAACATCTACGGGATGTACACGCCTGGCGAAGGCATCAAAGCTGGCTGGCATGGCGTTGGGCCGGTTGTGGATCCTGACCACAGGGACTATCAGCCTGAGCCTGCCCAGCTCGACGCGCTCATCCGCTACGTTCGCGAATGGATTCCTGCCGCAAACGCAGACACCGCCGAGGCAGTGAGCTGCACGTACACCACAACCAAGGATGAAAATTTTGTGCTCGATCGGGTTGGGCCGATTACGATCGCCGCCGGATTCTCGGGTCACGGATACAAATTTACGACGGCGGTTGGTGAAGTGCTCGCGGAGCTTGTTACTGGTGAGCGCGAGCCTGACCCGTTCTTTTCCCTCACCCGTGACCGAGGCACCGTCGGTCGGCCAGGGTCGTCGCTGTGGACCGTTGACCGCTAGGCGCTGAACTCGCGATCGTATCTTGAGCAGGAAAACTCCTGTGAAAACGGGCTTTTTCGGCTTGTACGGTCACGAAGTCAACCGTTGAACGCGTACGATGGAGTAAATGAGCACCAGCAGCATCCGAGAGCCACAAACAGACGTCACCCATCCGTACCCACTCCGTGATGGTGGCTCAGTTTTTATCCGGATTGCTCAGGCTCACGAATACGACGCGCTTGCTGACCTTTCCGAGGCGGCCTACGAGCACGACTACGATCTCCCCGCCGGTTATCGCGCCGATATCAGGGCCACAGCAGAACGCGGCACCGAGCACCAGCTGTGGGTTGCTGAGGATGCCTCAACCGGTCAGCTCCTCGGAACCGTCACGACCCCTGCCGATGGGGACAATATGTCGCAGCTCGGCCAACCCGGAGAGCTCGACTTTCGCCTCCTCGCGGTAGCCCCCGTCGCGCGCGGCCGTGGACTTGGCGAGGTACTCACCACATTTGTATGCGACCTCGCTGTTGCACGCGGTAATGATCGTGTTGTGTTGAACAGCGGTCCAGAGATGGTTGGTGCCCACCGCCTCTACACAAAGCTTGGCTTCGAGCGAGTCATTCACCGCGAGCAAGACCTCGTCACCGACGATGGTGTTGTCATTCGCCCCCTAGCCTTTGCCCGTGAGCTGGAACCCTCGATCCACGCATAATTGATTGCTGGGAATTTCCTGGCGGTCTGAGAGGTTGCACCTCCGGTGACTACCGCTAGCATTCCCATCAGTACGGTGCCTCGATATCAGGGTGACCTGCTGAGCCGTCGCCGCCGGATTCTTTATATTGTTGTGCTCGGTGCGCTGACCGCCCTCGGCCCGTTCACTATTGACCTGTACCTGCCCGCGTTTCCCGTGCTTGAGGCAGATTTTGGCGTTCCTGAGTCGATCATCCAGCTGACGCTGACCGGAACAACTGTTGGCTTTGCGGTCGGACAACTGGTGATGGGGCCGTGGAGCGATAAGGTTGGCCGCCGTCTTCCGCTGTTGCTCGCAACAACCGTCCATATTGCCGCCTCCGTTGGCGCCGCGCTGTCAGACTCTATCGAGATGCTCGGAGCGTTCCGCGTGTTGCAAGGGATGGGTGCTGCTGCGGGTGCAGTTGTTGCCATGGCGATGGTTCGTGACCTCTTTGGCGGGAAGCCGCTTGTCAAGATGCTTTCGCGTCTGGCGCTCGTCAACGGGCTCGCGCCCATTCTTGCGCCGGTCATTGGCTCGCAGCTCTTGCTTTTCACCGATTGGCGCGGCATTTTTGCTGTCCTTGCAATCTACGCGGCGCTGGTGCTGGTCGCCGTAGCCCTCGGCATCAGAGAGACCCTGCCAGCTGAGCGGCGGAACACCGCCAAACGAAGCGTCTGGGGACGGTACGGGTCGGTGCTGAGCGACCGCGTCTTTGTTGGAACGGCCATTATCGGAGGCCTGACATTTTCTGGCCTCTTCTCATACCTCTCAGCCTCGCCATTTCTGTTCCAGGGCGTGTTTGGCCTGAACCCGCAGGCATACGGGATGCTGTTTGCCGTGAACTCCATCGGAGTTGTGCTTGGAGTGCAGGTTTCATCGCTGCTGATGCGTCGCTACGGTCCCCAGTGGATTCTTGCATCGACGACGATCGTGCAGGTGCTCGCTGCCACCGCCATTATCGTGACCACAACCCTCGATGGTGGCCTCGTTGGGGTGCTCATCCCGCTGTTCTTCTACATCATGTCCTGCGGCTTTGGATTTCCGGCCGTGCAGGTTCTAGCACTCGCTCCGCACGGGAGCGAAGCAGGAACCGCCGCGAGCCTACTTGGGGCCACCAACTTTGGAATGGCCGGCCTCATCTCGCCGCTTGTTGGATTGCTCGGCATCGGCTCGGCAATACCGATGGCGTCAGTGATGTTGGGGACCGCCGGGATTGCGGTTGCCGTGCTGTGGCTCGTTGTGCGACCGTGGTCGGTACCGGCGCTGGATGACTAGACCCGGTTAGGGCTTCGTGATCCAGGTGAGCTGACCATTTGTTGACTCGTCAAAATCGTCGTAATCCGTGTACTGCATGCCCGCTGGGGCGTTCCCGCCGTCTGCAACAAACAGGATCATGCACGAATCCATCGTTTCGCCCTTGGCGGGACTATCAACAAAATACCCGCCCGTGCAATCAGGAGCATCGATCACGTAGTCGGGAACGATGGTGCCAGTTATGTTGCCATCGGCATCAATCGGAGTCATGTCGTAATCAAACGAAGAGTAGCTGAGGTCGGCATCGCCGAGTTGCTTTGCCTGGAACCGAATGAAGAAGACGTTGTTGCCGGCAATTCGTGGGTAGTCTTCGACAAATGTCGCGAGCTGTTCATCGCTGACCTGCTCGACACCCGTGACAGTGAGCCCAACAACGTCGGATTCGTCGAAGGGTACCGTTGCCCAATCGCCAAACGCGAATGATGTGCCTGGCTCCGAGAGCTCCTCAGAGAAGTTCTGATCTTCAGACTCTTGGCTGCTGGAGCCGCCAAACGGGCTCGACCCCGAGCCGTTGTCATCCATGAAGTTCCCAAAAAGCGTCACGAGCAGCATGACGAGTCCAGCGCCGAGCGCGAGAATGACGCCCAATACGATGAGCACCCATCCCCAAGCTGGGAACCCTCGCCGTGGTGGGGCCGCTGCATATCCAGTAGGGGAGGCGTACGGCTGGGCGTACGGAGAGTATGGCTGCGGCGGCTGGACGTTGTGTCCGTACGGTGCGCCGTAGGCGTTTGGATTCTGGTTGACAGGGGGCTGTGGAACTCCGTATGCCTGCCCCTGCGCAGGGAAGGGCTGCTGGTCACGAGGCGGTTCAACAGGCGCGGGAAAGTCGGCTGCTGGCTGAGGCAGCGAAGCCGCCGGTTCGCTTGCCTGGTCGCTTGGATTCGACGCAGAGGCGTTTGGGGCGTTGGTCATCGGTGCATCCTCTGCGGGTCAAAACTTCGTGTGGTTGGCTGAGAGCGGGGGACTCGCTTCCAAAACGGGCCCACCTCCGATGATAATCGCTCACCGGCTGTTAGGATTTCACGACTGGAAATGGCCGGGAGGGCTGCCTTGAGCGATATTGTTTCGAACGCGTACGAACTCGCACAGGTTGCTGCGGAACGCGCGGGTGTGCAGGTGCGCCTCGCCGGCGAGGGCGACTACAACGATGTTGTCGATTTGTTTGAACAGACCTGGGGCGAACGCCGTGTTCCGGACGCAGCCCTTGTGCAGGCGCTTGGCTATGCAGGAAACACCGTCATCGTTGCGACGCGTGACGACGTTGTTGTTGGGGGAGTCCTCGGATTCCTCGGCTGGGACGAGGGCCTTCACGTCCACTCCCACATGGCGGCAGTCCGGCCGGAGCTTATTGCTGTCGGTATCGGACGGGCGATGAAGCTCTACCAGCGTGCCGCGTGCCTCGGGCAGGGCATCGCCGAAATCCGTTGGACGTATGATCCCCTTATTCAGCGTAACGCGCACCTGAACCTGGTTCGCCTTGGCGCAGAGGTATCGAGGTACCTTCCCAACTTTTATGGTGTGCTTGACGACGCGATCAGTGGAAGCGACGTCACCGACCGCTTCGAGGTGCGTTGGAACCTCAACTCGCAGCGTGTTCGTCGCGCCCTTGGCGGTATCAATCCCGTGGAGCCAGAGGGCGACGAGGTGTTCGAGCTTGTGCGTGACTTCGAGGTCTTGCGAGAGCAGGAACCTGCCGAAGCCGCTCGGCTGCGAGCCGCATCCATGGATGCCTTTGCCTCGGCGTTTGCCGCAGGCCTGCGCCCCGACCTGAATGAAGCGGGCAATTACGTGTTTGTCCAGCCAGAGGCATCCGCCTAACCGATCAAACGACATCTGCGACACCGAGGAGCAACGATGCTGCTGCACGCGATAGAACTGCACCGGATTGCTATCCCGCTTGTCCGGCCGTTTGAGACAAGCTTTGGGCGGGAGACCGAAAGAGAGCTGCTACTCATCCGAGTCAGAACCGATATTGGCGACGGCTGGGGCGAGTGTGTTGCCATGGCGGCTCCGCTCTACAGTTCAGAGTACGTGGATGCCGCCGCTCACGTGATTGAGCGTCACCTTGGCCCCGCACTGCTTGCCGCAGGGCCATTCACCGCGGTGACGGTGAGCAGCCTGCTGTCGCACGTGGTTGGGCATCGAATGGCAAAGGCCGCGCTTGAGGCTGCACTATTGGATGCCGAGTTGCGACAGTGGGGCGTCAGCTTTGGCGAATACTTCGGAGCGGTACGCGACCGGGTTGAATGTGGCGTGTCTGTTGGTATCTCTCCAGATATTCCAACCTTGCTTGACGAGGTATCCGGCTATGTGGCCGAGGGATACCGGCGTATCAAGCTCAAGGTCAAACCTGGCTGGGACCGAGAACCCGTTGCGGCGGTGCGCGATCTCATCGGCGCCGAGCTTGGGCTCCAGGTAGACGCCAACACCGCATACTCACGGGACGACCTTGACACGCTCAAAGCTCTTGACGAGTTTGGTCTCTTGCTGATCGAGCAGCCGTTTGTGGAGGAAGACATCGCGAGTCACGTCTGGCTCGCGAGCAAGATTCAGACTCCCGTTTGCCTTGACGAGTCCATCACCTCGACGGATGTTGCGATTGACGCGATCGAGCGAGGCGCTACAAGCATTGTCAATATCAAGGCAGGTCGTGTTGGCGGCTATCTCGAAGCGGTCAGGGTTCACGACGCGTGTCGCGAGCGGGGGATACCGGTGTGGTGCGGTGGGATGCTGGAAACTGGCGTTGGGCGCGCAGCTAACGTCGCACTTGCTGCACTGCCAGGGTTCACGCTTCCTGGAGACACGAGTGGCTCGAGTCGTTATTACGCTGAAGACCTCACAGAACCGTTCGAACTTGTGGACGGACATCTGGTCGTGCCGACTGGAGCGGGAACGGGTGTCACCGTACGCGAAGAGCTCGTCGCGGATTGGGCCTGTGCGTCAGTAGTGACGATTCGCTAAGCCGGATGGCGGCGGGGTCGTCGTGCGCGTTATCGCCGCACCGTGGTGCGGGGTGTTTGTTTAGAAGCGCCAGCCGACGGCTTCAAAGCCTGACGGAGGAGCTGGCTTCCAGTTCTGCTGGAGACCAACAAGGCCGGATCCACCAGGGTTGTTTGACTCAACGATTGTGAGTGTTCCGTCGGCGTTCGTGCCAACGACAAGAACGGTGTGGACTCCGGTTGCCCACGCGGTTGGGGCAGAAGCATACTGATACTGGATGACGTCGCCAGCGGTGACATCATCAATGTCGATCTTTGCGGCCCCTGCGTAGTTGGAAACGGGGTTTCCGCTGCCATTCCAGGTTCCGCCACCGGCGCGAATCCATCGCTGGGCACTCATGATGCACTCGCCAGGCTGGTTCCAGCCTGTAGGGCGGGTTGAGCCGACCTCAGAGACGGCAGCCTCGATGGTGGCTGCGACATCGAAGTGGTGCCCGGCGTCGTTGACCGAAGTGGTCGAGACGCCGTCGATGACGATTTCAAAGGAGTCAATGCTCATTGCCGTTGTTTTGATTGAGGTGACGTCGAGGCCCTGCGTAACCGAGGCAAGCGTGGCCGGGAGGACTGATGAACTGCTACCGGCTGCGTAGGCCGGGCTAGCTGTGAGCGAGATGGTCAGTGCCGAGACGACAGCGACGATGACGTTCTTTCCGCTAGCTTTCATAGACAAACCTCTTGTTTTGTAACAATCGCATAAACATTGGCCGTTAACCAGTTGGCTTCCGGACGACCTTTATTACTATGGCCTATCCACTTTGCGTTGGCAAGGTGAGAGATGATCTCGCCAAAAACTTTCAGGATTGGGATCAAACCGTTTGTGTGAGTCCTATACAAACCCGAATGCGGCGCGTTCCCAGTGCACGATAGGGAACGGGCCTCGCCCCAAAGGGGTGATTTTGTGCGCAAAGTACCGACCGAATCATAAGAAACTTTCAGGGTTTAGTTTTTGCGAAAGATGCCCCTGAGGAGGGCGTTGACCGTCGTCCTGGCAGCAGAAGTGATGACCGACGAGACCTGCCCAGCGGTTCGTTTTGCCTTTGCGTCGCGTTCGCGTTGCTGTCGTTCCTCTAAGCGAATCCGTTCCTTCTCGAGTCGGACTGCTTCTTTAGCCTGTTCGGCGGCGACCTTCTCCGCCTGTTTTGCTTGTTCGGCGGCCACCTCTGCAGCGGCAACTTCCTGGGCGGCGGCCTTGGACCGTTCCTCAAGAACCTCCTTTGCCGACTCAGCATCAACCGGTGTGCCATACGTCACCATAAGCGGCGAGGCTGTCGCGGCCGCACGCATGGCGGCTTCTGGGGTCGGTTCCATCGATCCCTGCGGCGCGCGCATCCGCGTCCAAGCAACGGGCGTCGGGGAACCCTTTTCATTCATTACCGTCACGATCGCCTCGCCTGTCGCAAGGCTCTGCAGGACTTCACCAAGCGCGTAGCCAGACGTTGGATACGTGGAAACGGTTGCCTTGAGCGCTTTTGCGTCATCCGGGGTGTGCGCGCGCAACGCGTGTTGGATGCGCGAGCCGAGCTGGGCAAGGACCTCGGAGGGAACATCCTTCGGCGTCTGCGTCACAAAGAAAATGCCAACGCCTTTTGATCGGATGAGCCGAACGGTCTGCGTGATCTTTTCTCTGAACGCCTTCGAAGCATCCGCGAAGAGCAGGTGCGCCTCGTCAAAGAAAAAGACCAGCTTTGGTTTGTCTTGATCGCCAACCTCTGGGAGGTTGGCGAAAAGCTCGCCGAGGACGTACATCAGGAACGTCGAAAAGAGCGCCGGCTTGTCTTGGACGCCAGGAACCTCAAGCAGGCTGATAACCCCGCTCCCGTCAGGCGCCGTTGTGATGAAATCAAGCGGATTGATCGCGGGCTCACCAAAGAACACGTCGGCACCCAGGTCGGCAAAGCCGATGACCGACCGTTGGATAACGCCAACGGTTTGAGAGGAAAGCCCCCCAATGAGCTTGATTTCCGCTTTCCCCTCGTCGCTCGTGAGATGGGCGAGCACCGACTGCAGATCGGCGAGATCGATGAGCGCAAGGCCTTGCTCATCCGCATAGTGGAAGATGAGCCCGAGGCTCGACTCCTGAGTGGCGTTGAGTCCAAGAACTTTTGCCAGCAGCACCGGCCCAAAGCTGCTGACGGACGCCCTGATCGGGACACCGATGCCCATACCGCCAAGAGTGAAGTATTCGGTGGTTGACGCTCTCGGCTGCCAGTCTTGACCTATACCTCGCGTTCGGGCAAGGAGCTTCTCGTTCTCGACACCTGGTGTCGCGACGCCCGAGAGGTCGCCCTTGATGTCTGCGGCGAAGACGGGAACTCCGAGAGCGGCGATTTGCTCAGCAAGCACCTGCAGCGTTTTAGTTTTTCCCGTACCGGTCGCGCCTGCCACGAGGCCGTGCCGATTGAGCATCCCGAGTGGAATGTTGATTTGCACGTCTGGCTGAGCCTCGCCGTTGACGAGGGCCCCGAGCGTGAGTGCCGTACCTTCTATTGTGTAGCCGCTCCGAATCGCGCTGACTTGCTCGGCGGTGAGCGGACCTTCTGCAGCGGGGGAAACCGGTGTCTCAGCTGGCGGTTGCTCAACCGTTGGTTCTGGTTCGGCCGGTTGCTCTGATTGTGCCGCTGGGTCGGGTGCCGCCGTGGACGGGGCAGACTGCCCCGTGGCCGCTGAACTCGCTGCCTCTGCCGCTGCGGCCGCATCCGCCGCGGCTTTTTCGGCTTTTGCGATGGCTGCGGCGAGCTCAGCTTGTGCTTGCGCTGCTGCTTCTGCTGCCGCGGTGGCCGCAGCCTGCGCGTTCGTGCTCGGATCGTTAGATGCTGTCGTCGGCAGATCAGTGGATGCGTCTTGGGGGGAGGGGTCTGGTGTGCTGCCGGGAGTTGTTGTGTTCTCGCCCATGGTCCTGAGCATAGTGAGAGGGAGGTAGGCAACGGAAGGGGTTGCGAACCCCTTGTCGGTCCGGTGGATCGGCAAGCAGAGTGCTTTTGTGGGGTGTGTCGTGTCGTTCGTGGCGGAGAATAGGGGATTCGAACCCCTGAGGGCTTGCACCCAACACGCTTTCCAAGCGTGCGCCATAGGCCACTAGGCGAATTCTCCAGGAGTTGTTTCGTGCAATGCACGGAAGCAACCTTATGAATCCTACCTGGAAAATGCTGTGGCTCCCAACCCGCGACGCGCTGAGGCATCTCCGGTGCGGTCTTTACGCCGCATTCATGCCGCATCCTTGCAGCCCGTTGACGGCTGTTGACGGCTGTTGTTGGACACAGATTGGTCGCAAATTCACCAAAACGCTGCAGGTTTTGGTGGATTTGCGACCAATCTGCGACTAACTGGGGTCGTTCTGGGGTCGTTCTGCGATCAACTGCGGCCGTTCTGGGACCAAGCCGCGGTGAGTTGGGGGTGAGATTAGGGTGCGTTGGCGGTGCGTTGGAGGGCGAGCTCGGGCGCGCGATCAGGGGCGCACACGGACGAGGTCTTGCTTGCGAAGGCGCCGTGGATGAAGCAGGATTGCCGCGTCCGTGAATCTCGATGTGTGTCAGCAGCGAGAAACCGTTAGACTGGTTAAGGCTCCTCACGTGGCGCCATCCAGGCCAACTCCCCCAGGACGGAAACGTAGCAAGGGTAACCGGGCTCTGGCGGGTGCGTGAGGGGTCTTTTTCATTTGCTGTGGCAAGGGTCACGGCCGCCAGGCCTATCGCCGGCGCAGCGCAACAGAGCCCGTGCCGACGGGCAGTTTTGCGGCTACCGGCAAGTGTTACCAATTATGCGTACACAAACAAATAGGCTGGCATTGTGGCACGAAGCATTTACATCACATCCGCCGAAGGGCACACCGGTAAGTCGACCATCGCGTTGGGGGTGCTCAATACGCTCGTGCGGTCAACGCCGCGGGTCGCCGTCTTCCGGCCGATCGCTCGGTCAACCGATGAACGCGACTACGTCCTCGATATGCTCAGCAGTCACGCGACTGCCGGCATCGCCTACGACGACTGCGTTGGCACCACCTACGAGCAGGTGCACTCGGATCCCGATGAGGCGCTCACCCGAATTGTCGAACGCTATAAAGCGGTAGAAGCGCGAAGCGACGCGGTTGTCATTATCGGCTCTGATTACACGGATGTTGGCAGCCCGACCGAGCTTTCCTATAACGCTCGTATTGCCGCGAATCTTCGTTCGCCGGTTCTTCTGGTTCTTGGTGGGCGAAAAGGCCAGGGCAATAACGAGATGCTTGGGCAGTCCGAGCCCCGCACGTCGCTCGATATGAGCCTCGTTGCCGAAGTGGCGGCGAGTGAGCTTCGACACGAGCACGCAACCCTGCTCGCCGTCGTTGTGAACCGGGCAGATCCCAATAACCTTGAGCCGATTCAGCTTGCCGTTGAGCAGGCGCTTGAGACGGAGATCGGTGCTGACGCGCATCCGGTTCCCGTCTGGACCATCCCTGAGGACCGCTATCTGGTCGCGCCGAGCGTTGGCAGCGTGATGGAAGCGGTCAAGGGCCGCCTCCTTCGCGGAGACCCCGACATGCTCAGCCGCGAGGCGCTCAGCATCGTGGTTGCCGGCATGTCCATGGAGAACGTGCTGCCCCGACTGCTCGAAGGTTCGGTCATCGTTATTCCTGGGGACCGTTCCGAGGTGCTGTTGGCCGTGATCATGGCGAACTCATCTGCGACGTTCCCGACGGTTTCCGGCATCATCCTGAACGGCGGGTTTGCGCTGCCTGAGAGCGTGGTGAGCCTCTTGAACGGCCTCACCTCGTCGCTGCCGGTCATTGAAACCGATCTTGGTACCTACGACACCGCCCTCAGCATCACCAACGCGCGCGGTCGCCTTGCGGCAGACTCGCCTCGTAAATTTGATAACGCGCTCGCGCTCTTTGAACAGCATGTTGACGCCGAGCAACTCGTGGCGGCGATGCAGGTGCACGCGCCAGAAGTGCTCACCCCGATCATGTTTGCCTACGGCATCTTTGACCGCGCCCGCCGGGCCAACAAGCATATTGTGCTTCCGGAAGGGTCGGATGACCGGATTCTCCGTGCCGCGAGCACGCTGCTCAAGCGCGGGGTGGTTCGCCTCACGATTCTCGGGGACGAAGACGAAATTCGTCGCCGCGCGTCTGCGCTCGGGCTCGACATCGAGAGCGCGGACGTCATCAACCCTGAAACCTCGGAGCTGCTCGAAACGTTTGCCCAGGAATACGCCAAGCTGCGCGCCCACAAGGGTATGACGCCCGAGCTCGCACACGACGTGCTGCTTGACGTCTCATACTTTGGCACGATGATGGTGCACCTCGGCCTCGCAGACGGCATGGTTTCTGGTGCTGCGCACACAACGGCCCACACCATCCGGCCCAGCTTTGAGATCATCAAAACCGAGCCCGGCGTATCGATCGTTTCGAGCGTCTTCCTCATGGCGCTCGCCGACCGGGTGCTCGTCTACGGCGACTGCGCCGTCAACCCTGATCCAACCGCTGACCAGCTGGCAGATATCGCAATTTCGTCGGCCGCGACGGCCCAGCAGTTTGGTATCGAGCCCCGGGTCGCCATGCTGTCGTATTCGACGGGCGAGTCTGGCTCTGGCGCAGACGTTGAGAAGGTGCGAGAAGCCACCAGAATCGTTCGGGAACGACGCCCAGACCTGCTTGTCGAAGGCCCAATCCAGTACGACGCGGCTGCGGATGCTGCGGTTGGCGCATCCAAAATGCCTGGCTCGCAGGTGGCAGGGCGAGCGACCGTCTTCATCTTCCCCGACCTCAACACCGGGAACAATACGTATAAGGCTGTCCAGCGTTCAGCCGGTGCCGTCGCGGTTGGCCCCGTATTGCAGGGCCTTCGCAAGCCGGTCAACGACCTCTCGCGCGGTGCGCTCGTTGAAGACATCTTGAACACGGTCGCGATCACGGCCATTCAAGCGGCAACGGAAGAGGAAGCGCCGCTCACCGGCGTCATGCAAACCGTCGCGGCCCACCAGGCAGCGGCGCATCAATCAGCAACATCGAACGGCGGCACAGCATGAGCTACGTCTTGGTAGTGAACAGCGGATCCTCTTCCTTTAAATACCAACTCATCAATATGGCAACGGAAGCGCGCGTCGCCTCCGGCCTGGTCGAGCGTATTGGCGAGCCGATGGGCCTTGCCGTGCACAGCAATGTTGACGGCACAAGCGATATCGAGCGCCCGATCGCTGACCACACCGAGGGCTTCGCTGCCATGATGGAGGCCTTCGCAAAATCAGGTCACGACCTGGGCGAGACGCCGCCCTCGGCTGTTGGGCACCGCGTGGTACACGGAGGGAAGCGCTTCTTCGCGCCGACGATTGTTGACGACGACGTTGCCTGGAACATCAACGATCTTTCGGAACTCGCCCCGCTGCATAATCCCGCAAACTATCAGGGCATCGTCGCTGCGCGAATCGCATTCCCCGACGTGCCCCACGTTGTGGTGTTTGACACGGCGTTCCATCAGACGATGCCGGCCGAGGCCTATACCTACGCAATTGATCGGGAACTGGCGGAGCGGTATCGCGTTCGCAAATACGGTTTCCATGGCACCTCGCATAAATTTGTCTCGGAAGCTGCTGCGGCGTTTGTCGAACGCCCACTGAGCGAGCTGAAACAAATCGTGCTGCACCTCGGTAACGGGGCGTCCATGTGCGCGATCGACGGGGGAGTGTCGCAGGACACCTCGATGGGGATGACGCCGCTCCAGGGCCTCGTCATGGGCACGCGCTCGGGTGACGTTGATCCTTCCGCGCTGTTCCACCTCTCGCGCAAGGCCGGATTTGAGGCTGACGATCTTGACGAACTGCTCAACCGTCGCAGCGGGCTCCTTGGCCTCGCTGGTACCGGCGACATGCGGGATGTCTCTCGCCTCGCGGAGGAGGGCGACGCTCATGCCCAGCTGGCGCTCGACGTCTACCATCGCCGGATTCGCCACTACCTTGGGGCCTACCTCGTGCACCTTGGTGGGGCCGACGTGCTCGCCTTCACAGCTGGCATCGGCGAGAATTCGCCAGAGACCCGTGCAGAGGTGCTGAGGGGGCTCGAATGGCTTGGCATTCGGATTGACCCAGAACGTAACGCGCTCCCAAACCGTGGACCTCGCCGCATCTCGTCCGACGACTCGGCGATTGACGTGCTGGTCATCCCAACCGACGAAGAGCTTGAGATCGCAAGGCAGACCATCGAAACCATTGAGGGCGCCGAGTAGCTGCGTTGTAGCCCTGACAAAAAGTCCGCCGGATGCCTAGTTTGAGGAGGCATCCGGCGGACGTTTTTGTCAGGTCGCGGGGGGAAGAAGTGGCGGGGCTAGAGCGCCGTTCCGTCAGCCGCTTCTCGACGCGTGCGGGCCCTGACCAGGGCGCCCGCGCCGGCAACGAGCAAGAGCAGTGCGGCGAGTGTTGCCAGGCTGGTCTCTGCTCCAGTGACCGCGAGGCCAGCGCCGGAGGTTGTGGTGGTTCCCGTTCCGACGCCGGCGTTGCCGGTGCCGCCCGTTCCGGGAGCGGTTCCGCCGTTGTCAGCAACGGCAACAACGAAGGTGGTGTAACCGAGAACCGAGCCGTCGGCCCCGTAGACGGCAACATGGTGGGTTCCTGCTGGAAGCTTGGGCAGCGCCACCGTGGCGATTCCATTCCCGTCGGTGAGTGCCCAGCCAACAAAGGTGGCTTCCGAGTGGACGGAGACGCCAACCCAGGAGTTGGCGTTCTCGACCCCGGCATCCACCGAGGCGCTCGAACGGTCGGCCGAAACCGTGATCTCAATGCCTTCGCTCTGCTTCGTGAAATCATCTTCAGCAAGCAACGCCGGGGCTGAGGTGGGGGCCACTCCTGGCAGGTAGACCTCGTTGGAGGCGGCTGACACGGGAGAGCTGCCGACTGCGTTTGTCGCGCTGACCGTTGCCGAATACGTGCCGGCAGCGAGCTTCTCGAACGTTACCAAAACCGTGCTGGCGTTGACCGTTTTGGTGGTCACGTTGTTGTCAGAGTCGGTGAGTTCAATAACGTAACCGGTGACCGGGGAGCCGCCTGTTGTTGACGGTGCCTTCCAACCTACCGAAACCGCGTTTTGGTCGGTCCCCGTTGCGATGGGAGCCGCCGGTGCTGCCGGAGCTACCGCTGGAACAACGACCGCGTTGGTCGCTGACGATGGGGTTGATGAACCAACCGCGTTGGCTGACTCGACCGTTGCGGTATACGACGCACCGGGGGTCAGCGAGCTGAACGTGGCGCTGAGGGTTCCGGCTGCGACGGTTGCCGTGTCAACGACGTTGCCGCCGGTGCTGAGTCGTACCGTGTAGCCGGTGATGGCTGAGCCGCCGTCGGTCGCTGGCGTTGCCCAGGTGACGGTGACGCCGTTGGTGCCGGTAAGGGCAGCCGTCGCGGTGACCGCTGCGGGTACGTTCAACGTCTGGGCCGGAGTTGCGGCCGAAACCTCACTCGTCCCTGCGGCGTTGGTTGCCGTGATGGTGACGGTGTAGCTCGTGCCACGTGTGAGGCCGCCAACAATCGTGCTCGTTGCCGATGCAGCGGTGTTGACGCTCGCGGCCACAGTTGAACCGTTTGAGACGGTGACGGTGTAACCGGTGATTGCCGATCCTCCGTTGTTTGCGGGGGCAACCCATGCCACGTTGAGGCTTGTGCCGGACGCCGCGGTCACCGTTGGTGCCGCGAGGGTCGCGGGTGCCGTTGCAAGGGTGCTTGCCGACGCCGCTGCGGATGCCGCCGAGGTTCCCGCCGCGTTTGTTGCGGTCACTGTCACGGAGTATTCGGTGGCAACGCTGAGGCCGTCGACCGTTACGGTGGTGTTGGCCGCTTCCACTGGTACTGACGTGACGGTGCTGCCGCCCTGCGCGACGGTGACGGTGTAACCGGTGATCGCTGCGCCGTTGTTCGCAGGTGCCGCCCAGGCTACGTTCAAGCTGGTTGGTCCCGCGGCGGTGACGGTCGGCTTTGCTGGTGCGGCCGGTGCCGTTGCCGGCACGGTGACCGAGTTGGAGGCCGCTGAGGCCGGCGAGTTGCCTGCCGCGTTGGTCGCTACAACGGTTGCCGTGTAGGTCTGACCGAGGGAGAGGTCGTCGAACGTCGCCGTGTTCGTCCCTGCCGCAACCAATTTGGTCAAGACGGACTGGTCGGCGGCGGTGAGCGTCACCGTGTAACCGGTGATTGCCGACCCGCCGTTCTCGGCTGGTGCGGTCCAATCGACCTTCACCCCTGTCGGTCCAGCTGCGGATGCCGTCGGTGCGGCAGGTGCAGCAGGGGCCTGAGCTGGCACTGCCACCTGGAGCGGGGTGAACGTGTCAAGGCGACGATCCGTGTAGGCGAGACCGTGGGCCGCAAACGTGCCGTATCCGTAGGTCTTGTCCGCGTTGATGCTGTTCGCGGCAATCGTGAGTGTTTTGGAGAACGCACCGTTCTTGATCTCACTGCTATTTACCCAGGTCTGGGTGCCAATCCACTTATCGTTTGGGGCCATCGGAACGGTGCCTGGCTGCCAGTTGTCGCTCGCGGTCAGTACGACATACGTGCCGTTGGCGGCGGCCGGGCCGGTGAATCCGGTTCCGGAGAGAGTGACGGTCTGGTCAACGGCGGGGTTGAGGTTAGTGTTTGGGGTGACCGTGACCGCTGGTGACGGGCTCGGGTTTGGGACAACGGATGCCGAGGCAGCCGATGCGGCAGACGAACCAATTGCATTGGTCGCCGTCACCGTCACGGTGTAGCTCTGGTCGGCAAGGAGCACCGGAAAATCGTAGCTGAGCGTTCCCGCAGCAACCGTTGCGACCTTGGCTGCGCCGACGGCGGGGGTTGCCGTCACGGTGTAACCGGTGATGGCGCTTCCACCGTCAGCGGGTGCTACCCACGTGGTCGTGATGCCTCCGTTGCTCTTTGCAACCGCTGTCGGCTTGGCCGGTGCGGCAGGTGCCGTTGCGGCCGCATCCTGCGTGTAGCTCACAGTCAGCGGAAGCGTGGCCTTACGCGGCTGGATGCTGTTGGCCCCGCCATCGGTGGTGTACCAGTACGACGACTGTCCCGTGAGGTTTTGATATTCGTTGAAATCGTTGGGGAACGATCCCCACCACGACTCGTTGTCTGCCGACCTGGTTGCCTGCGGGTTGCGGCCAGCGGTGTCGGCCTCTACCCCGAGGAAGTCAGGGGTGATGGTGAATCCGTCAGGTGTCACCTGGACGTTGGTGAGGCTTGCAAGCGTGACTTCGCGGTTTGGCAGCGTGGTCCAGACCTCTGGGTCGTCCATGTCTGCGCCGTATCCGGAAAGCGTCGCCGTGACGGTTCCCGTTCCGTCTGCCTCGACAACCAGTTTGGGGTTGTTGGCGGTCCAGTAGGTCATTCCGCCGTAGTAGACAACCGAGAACGATCCGTCCCAGTTGATCGTTGCGGTATTTGCTGCCGGGTCAACCGTTCCCGTTCCGTTGTCGATGTTGACGACGGATTTTGTGTAACTGTTGGCGGCGTTGGTAACTTTGCCGTTGACGGTGACGCCGTCAGGGCCTTGGCACTTTGTGGCGAAGGTCGGCTGGGCAAATTCCCCAGCGGTGTTCGGCTTTTCGACCGTGACGTTGCCAACTTCGGTCTTGTAGAACGCGTCGAGTCCGTTGCTTGCGCCCCAGACTTTTGAGCCTCCCGCGTCGCCGGCGACGCCGGCCATGAGGAAGTTGCAGCCGCCGAAGTAGGAGCCACCGTTGGTTTCGTTGTTCAGCCCCCAGCGGAAGACCGCGTCAGAAACGGTCGTTTCCGCTGCGTTGGCTGCGACGGGCATCGCCACGAGGCCGGTTATTGCGACGGCGAATGAGAGGGCCAACGCTCCCGCGCGGCGGCTTCTTCGTGCTTTGGGGGTACGCGCTGTTGGCGCATCAAAGGTGTTCACTATGACTCCAGGATGAGTGGGATGGTGCGCCGCCCGAAACGAGATTCCGAGAGACGTTGGTGGGGGAGGGCAGCCAAATACGGCCATAATCATGGGTTAGCTTAGCCTAAGTTTAATTAGGAGAGGCAAGCCTAATTAAAAGATTGACTTCTGAGGTTAGGCTCAGCTAACGTGTCTAGAGGTTGTGCCCCGAATACGCGCGGCAATCCCGGCCAGGAGCCGGTTCTCACTCGAAACAGAACAGATTGTTTTCATGATTATTTGTCATGCCCGCACGACGCCAAAACGTCGGGTTCGGACCGCGATCGCCGCTCTTGCGCTCGCCGCACTCGCTCTGACCGGATGTAGTAGCACTGAGGCCTCAAGCGGCTCCGCAAGCGGATGCGCAGGGGCCGACACCCCGCTGACCGAACTCAAGACCATCAGCAACCCCCGCGAGTGGGTTGGTGAGTCGAGCGGCTGCCTTGGCAACACGAGTATCACGCCCGTTGCCGACACGGTCACGTCTCAGCTGCCCGTTACCGTAACCGATAATCAGGGCACCGAGGTGACGATCACCGATACGAGCCGCATCCTTGCCCTCGATATTTACGGCTCGCTTGCGGCGACCGTCTTTGGGCTTGGCCTCGGTGACAACGTCGTTGGGCGCGATACGTCAACCGGATTTGACGAGGCAAAAAATCTTCCGCTCGTGACCCAAAACGGCCACGAGCTCAACGGGGAAGCCATTCTCTCGCTCGAACCAAGCGTCATCATCACCGATTCATCGATCGGCCCGTGGGACGTCATCCTGCAGATGCGCGACTCAGGTATCCCCGTTGTTGTCGTGACGCCAGAGCGAAACCTTGAGAACACCGGCGAGATCATCGACGTCGTCGCCAGCGCGCTCGGCGTTCCAGAGCAGGGCGAAGCGCTGAAGCTCAGGGTGCAGACCGACCTCGACGCGGTCGTTTCCGACGTTGCCTCCATCACGCCAACAAACGTTGCCGACCGCCCCCGCATTATCTTCCTGTACGCACGGGGCAATGCCGGCATCTACTACATCTTCGGAACGGGCTCCGGAACGGATTCGCTCATCACAAGCCTCGGCGGGGTGGATGTCGCGACCGAAATTGGGTGGCAAGGCATGCGCCCGATGACGGCCGAAGCCCTTGTTGATGCGCAACCAGACCTCATCCTCATGATGACAAAGGGCCTCGAATCGGTAGGAGGAGTGGATGGGCTGCTTGAGCGCATTCCAGCAGTCGCGGAAACCCCCGCCGGCCAACATCGACGCATCGTCGACATGAGCGACTACGAAATCTTGAGCTTTGGCCCGCGGAGCCCAGCCGTGGTCGACGCACTTGCCCGCGCCATCTATGCCCCGGAGGAGAGTGGCCCGATTGAGTAAAACGGTTGAGCTGAAACCGGTTCGCATCCCGAGTTCTGATCCAGAGATCGTGATTGACCTTGATGAGCCGCGCAAGCTGGCCATGCGAAGGACCATCCTGTTTGCAGGCCTTGGTATCGCGTTGGTCATCATGGCCCTCGTTTCGGCGGGGACGGGTCAACTCTATGTATCGCCGAGCGAAGTCTTTGGGTCGATTATGCACGCAATTGGCCTGGATATTGGGCCGATGCCAAGCCACGCAAACGGCAATAACGCGCTTTGGAACATCCGCTTTCCGCGCGTTGCCATGGCCATCGTGATTGGCGCCGCCCTCGCAACTGCTGGCATGCTCATGCAGGCCATTTTTGGCAATCCGCTTGCGGAACCCGGCGTGGTTGGTGTCTCCTCAGGCGCCGCGCTCGGGGCATCAGCAACCATCGTCTTTGGCTGGTCCTTCTTCGGCGAGTGGACCATCGCGGTCACCGCGTTCCTCGCTGGCCTCGTTGCAACCATGCTCGTGTATCTCATGAGCCGTGCCGGCGGTAAAACTGAGATTGTGACCCTTGTGCTCACCGGTATCGCGATTAACGCCTTCACAGGGGCCGGGCTCGCGTTCCTCACGTTCCTTGGGGATCAGGCCGCTCGAGAGCAAATCGTGTTCTGGCAGCTTGGGAGCCTCAACGGCTCGCGCTGGCAACAGTTTGGCATCATCTTTCCCCTGATCGCCTTCGGGATTATCGCCTCATTCTTTGTTGCGCGCAGACTCGACCTGCTGTCACTTGGGGAGAAGAGCGCTCGTCATCTCGGCGTGAACGTTGAGCTACTGCGCATCGTTGTCATCGTGATCACGGCGCTGCTCGTTGGAGCCGCCGTCGCGTTTGCCGGCATCATCGCGTTTGTTGGCCTCGTCATCCCGCACCTCATGCGTATGGTCATCGGCCCAGCCCATCTGCCGCTGCTCATTGCGAGCGTGCTTGGTGGGTCCCTCCTCTTGTTGAGTGCCGACCTCGTTGCCCGCACGGCTGTGCCGATGGCAGACCTCCCCATTGGGATGCTCACCTCACTCGTTGGCGGGCCGTTCTTCTTCTGGCTGCTTCGCCGGGCGCGGAAACGAGCTGGGGGATGGGCGTGAGCGCGATATTCGGTGGCCGGCCAAGGGCCCAGCTCCCCGAGCCGCTGACCGAGGGTGTTGCCGCAATCGAAGCGACCAACATCTCGGTGCGCATTGACGGGAAACAGATCTTGACCGACGCAAGCATTGGTGTTTCTGCCGGCGAGGTCCTTGCACTCATCGGCCCGAACGGTGCCGGGAAATCGACGTTGCTCTCGGCTATCACTGGCGACCAGGCTCGTTCCGGCGGTGAGGTGCGCATTGCTGGCAGACGTATCGAAGACTGGCGGCTCAGGGAGCTGTCCCAGCGGCGGGCTGTTCTATTGCAAGATAACGGCGTGTTCTTCCCGTTCACTGTTGAGCAGGTCGTTGAGATGGGACGCGCCCCGTGGCAGCGAACTGTTCGCGAGGACGAAGATGACGAAGCCGTTGCCGAGGCGCTTGCCCTAACCGACATCGAGCGCTTTCGCCAGCGGCGGGTGCCCTCCCTTTCTGGCGGCGAGCGGGCTCGGTCGTCGTTTGCGCGAATCCTCGCCCAGCGAACCGGCGTCCTGCTGCTTGACGAACCAACCGCAGCACTTGACCTTCGCCACCAAGAGGATGTGCTTCGCCTGGCTCGCGACCGGGCGCGGGCGGGGGATGCGGTCGTCGTTGTGCTGCACGACCTCAACCTTGCTGCGGCCTACGCCGACCGTATCGCGCTCCTGTCCCGGGGAGCGATTGTGGCACACGGAACCCCGTCAGAAGTACTCACCGCTGAACGTATCGGGGCAGTGTACGAACAGGCGGTCGAAATCATGACCCATCCCGTTTCTGGCGCAACGCTTATCATTCCCGTGCGTCACGACGCCCGGTTTGCTGCGGGAGCCGCAGCACGAAAGGAATCAGTCTTATGACGCTGCTCAACAGAGGTCCGTCGAGCCACGGCCCTATCCGCCGCGTGTTGGCGGGAGCCTGTGCTTCCCTGCTTCTTGCCGCCGCGGCAACCGTGCTCACCGCATCCATCGGGCCAGCATCTCCTGCCAGTGCCGCAGGCAACGTCTCGGTCACGGTCGAGGGTCGCGCAGACCTTGTTGGCGTCGCAGACCCCACCTACCTCACGACGCTTCGGCTTTCGGGAACCGGGTTTCAATCTGTGGTCAACGGATTTGGCGGTATCTACGTGCTGTTCGGCTGGGTTTCTGGTCCTGGCTGGGAACCAAGCCAGGGCGGAATCACCGGCTCCAACTATCGATACGTGCCAGATGATGAAGTTAATCCCGTTGGCTATGCAAACTTTGTGACGTTCCCAGGCAGTTCAACCGCCTACGCCGCAAACGGAGGCGAACTCGCAGCCGACGGTACCTGGTCAACAACGATGAGTGTTCCAGGCGCAGTGTTCACCTCGCTCGACCGTGAGGGGAATCCAGGTGAGGTGAATTGCCTTCAGGTGCAGTGTGGCATCATCACGGTTGGCGCGCACGGTGTCAAGAATGCGAATAATGAGACCTTCACTCCGGTGAGCTTCACTGACCTTTACGGCGACACCGGAGTGGCAGGAGCGAGCGGTGCCGTGTTGCCTGCCCCCGCCGAGCTCGTTGAGGTTCCGGTTCCGACGCCGTCAAGCACAACCATCACGGAAGAAAAGACGGAGGTTGTGCAAGCCAAAGCCGCCGAGTCTGGTGACGAGCAACTCATCGGGATTCTGCTGTGGGTCATCGTTGGGGTTGGAGTGCTCGTCGTTGGGGCAATCGCGTTCCTCGTGTGGGCCGTCCTGTCGAGCCGCAAGAAGGCCGCCGTGACGTTGGGGAGTCTGCAGCCGGGCAACGTGGATACCTCGCCACCTGTGCCGGCCTCGGAACCGGTCGACGCGGGTCCAACGCCATGAAGCTGACGCTTGTGGCAGCTGCCGCGGCCGCGCTCATCATTGCTCTCGCCCCCGTGACCGCTGCGTCGGCCGTTGACAAGGGAGGAAGCGACTCAAACGCGGTCGAGCAGCTCGACACGAGCCCAGAGCAGGCCGTTCCCTCAACCGGCGCAAATCAGTCAACGACCGACGTCGGCGAATCCAAACCGAAGCTGTCCGAACCGGCCGAACCGGCCGAACCACAGGCAACCGAACCTCCAGCGGATCGTGTGCCGGACGAACCCAGCGTCGCCGGCGCAGAAACCGCGGTGGCCGATTCAGTTGTAGCCGCACCGAGGCCCGTCGAGAATGCGGTATTTCGGTGGGGTATCAACAACGAGTCGAGTGGCGGTTCGTACTTCGGTGGATGCAACTTCCTGAGCGCTGGCATCGCAGGAGATGCTGGCGGGTCCCAAGTGTGGGGAGAGAAGAACGGCCTTTCACGTTTCTACTCGCCAGAGCAGGGCAACGTCTCTATTCTGAAGCCGGATGCCTCCGGTGCTCTGACCATCTCGCCAACGTGGGCCACAAAATGTCACACACCGGAGGGCGTATCGGTCAACGGTAAAACATCAAACGCCGCGGATTCGTACACCAGGTCTATCGTTCAGCTCACCAACGGAACGGGAACCGTCGATCCGGTTGCCGGTACCGCGAGCATCCAATGGAAGGGATCGTTCACGGTCGCCTACTACGGTGGCATGACGTACTGGAGCGTGACGGATCCCGTACTCACCGTCGCCGCCAACGGAATTGGCACCGTGACGGCAATATTCTCTGGGTACGGCGCCGACATGGACGATGCGAGCGTGTGGAACAGCATCCCGACCCGAACAGCGACCCTCGCAACGCTCAGCGGCGTAACCATAACCGAGAACGGGTTTACGGTTACCCCCGACTTTCTTGGCGTCGCTGCCGACACCGCCGGCCGCAACCCGCAAGCGGCCAAGACTTCCGCGAACGCGGCGTGGTGGGGGTCGTTCCCGAGAGAGTTCAACGACTACCAAATGCTGACAGGACAGTCGTCGTACTGGTACACCACAGATGGTGGTGCCAACAGCCTGCAGCCCCGAAAGGCGACCCTGCCGCTGAGCCTGACGTTTGAAGACATCGTGACGGAAGCGCCCTCCGTTGTCACTCAGCCGCGGTCGCAGACGGCCTCCGATTGGGCCACGGTCACGTTTGACACGCAGTTTTCCGGCGGGCCTGGCCTTGACTACGCGTGGCAACGAAGCAGCGACGGCAGCACCTGGACTCCAGTGCAGGGCGGGTCAACCGCAAGCCTGACGGTGACCGCACAGCTTGACAACACGGGCGACCGCTACCGCGTCATCGCGACAAACGAGCTTGGCAGCGCCACAAGCGAGGCAGCGGCACTCACCGTTGGGCCAAAGCGGCCAGGCAGTATTGTGCCGCGCGTCACGCCGGAAGCGATCGAAGGCTCGACCCTCACGACCAGGGCCGACATCGCAACGAAGGCCGCTGCCGGAACCGTTACGGATGCGACGGCCCGCGCAACAGGAGTTGCTGTTCCTCTTGATACAGCGGGGACGCTCAGCGTATCCGTCCCGTGGGCGAGTGCGGCTGCAGGCGAGGTCTGGGTGTATCCGGGACAGCGCTATCTTGGCTCGTTTACCGTGTCGAAGGGGAACGCAGTGTTCCAACACGATGCAGGGGACCTGCTCCCTGATACCGGCTATTCGCTGGTGTTCTTTAACCACACGGATCCGCTTGTGACCGTTTCGTTCACGACAGCGCCGGCATCCACGACGCCCGTTGACGTGGAACGGACGGTCTCAAACGCGGGTTTCCGCTGGGGGATCAACAACGAGGCAAACGGCGGGGCCTACTTCGGCGGCTGTAACTTTCTCTCTGCTGGTACCGCTGGGAACACCGGTGCGTCTCGGGTATGGTCACAGGCCGATGGCTTCTATTCGGCCTCGAGTAGCAACGGCAACGTGCGCCTCGAAAAGCCAACTGCCGCAGGCACCTGGGAAGCGCCAACATGGGGTACAAAATGCCTCGACCGGACTGGCGCTGCGGTCACAAGTAACTCGACCACGAGCACAACAAACACCGAACTGGTGTTTACCGCTGGTACCGGCGTCGTTGATCCGTCGACGAACTCCGCAAGCATCAGCTGGAAGGGATCCTTTACGGTCGCCTTCTACGGCGGGATGACGTACTGGACCGCCACCAATCCCGTGCTAACCGTCACGGACGGTGTTGGAACGCTGACCGCCATCGGCAGCGGGTACGCGGCAGATATGGACGACGCGAGTGTGTGGCGCGAGCTTTCGCCTCGCATGGTGACGCTTGGCACCCTTCGCGGTATTACGGTCACGCACGCCGGCTTTACGGTCAGCCCGGAGTACGTCGGAGTCAAGAACTCACTCGGCGGTGGTCGATACGATCAGGCACCCCGCACCGCTGAGAATTCGGCGTTTTGGGGGTCCTTCCCAAGCGACTTTGTTGCCTTCCAGATTGAGACGGGCCAGTCGGCATACTGGTATACCTCTGATGGGGCCCGCGACCGAGCGAAGATTCCGGTGCCTCTCACCGTGTGCTTCGACATGAGTAACTGTGCGGGAACCATACCGCCCGCCGTCGAGACGCTCAGTAGCGCGCTCACACAAACTGCCCTAACACCGCCAACGCCAACGCCAAAAACGAAGGCACCCATCGCCTCCGTTACTCAAGCTGCTGCCGGTGCGGCACAGGGGGTCACGACGATTCAGAGAACGGTGCTCACGACTCGGGTACTGCAAGCGGATCCGCCGTCCTCAGCAGAGCTGATTATGACCTTGTTTGCGCTCCTTGCTGGGCTTGGCGCGCTGACGGTTGTCACCGCGGCCGCGGGCGGATTAGTTGCGAGCGGTGTGATCTCGTTTGGCGGGCCAACGGCGACGGTAACGCACACGCTGATTCCTCCCTTGTCATGAGTCGCCGTATGCTCGGGCTGACCCGCGAGGGGAAGCCAACAGTTCGTGGCATTGCCGTCATCGGGGGAGCGTTTGCGGTTGCGTCGCTTATTGGGGTCGGATTGATGTTGGTTCCTCAGCCGGTGCCGGAGCCGGTCACGGGTGCCGTTGGCTCGAATGTGCCACAGCACTCCGCCGCCGAGACACACGGTAACCCGACGACCACTGCGACACCTCCCAAAATCTCTCGACCTGGTGATGCTCCTGTCCCGCTTTCTGAACTCGTGGATGCGGGTTGGGTGTCCGCCGTTTCCGCAGGAACCGGCATCCCAGAGCGTGCGCTGACGGCCTACGCGGGTGCGGCGCTTGTGACCGCTCAGCGGATGCCGTCGTGCGGTATCGGTTGGAACACCCTCGCAGGCCTTGGGCTCATCGAGAGCGGACACGGGACAATTGCCAAGGGGGCTATTTACCCCGACGGAGTTGCTCGGCCTGACATTATTGGCATCCCGCTCAACGGCGATGGCGTTCTCGCGATGAGGGATACCGACGGTGGGCGGATAGACGGTGATCCTGAATGGGACCGTGCGGTTGGGCCGATGCAGTTCATTCCCCAAACGTGGGCAGAATGGGGCGTCGACGGGAACGCGGACGGAGTCGCCGACCCGCATAATATTGACGACGCCGCGCTCGCGGCCGCCGCGTATCTCTGCGCCGTTGGGGGCGACCTTACCCAACAAGCAAACTGGGAATCCGCGATTGCCGGGTACAACCCCTCGCACGATTACGTTGTTGACGTTTCGCAGGCGGCCGCGCAGTATGCGTCGGCCGTCGGCGGCTAATAAACAGGGGCATGGCGAAGTGGGTGTATTGCCGGCACAACCGGCCCGGCTGCGAGCGTCGAAGCCGAGGATGTACCGCGTATGCGGGTGGTTCGTGGGTGCTCTCAGCGAACCCCCTGCCGGTGTCGGCGGGAGACGGTAGAATCGACGCGTGGCTACCGCACTGTATCGCCGTTATCGGCCAGAGAGTTTCTCCGAAATGATCGGGCAGTCTCAGGTGACCGCACCGCTCATGACGGCCCTTCGCACCAACCGCGTGAACCACGCCTATTTGTTTAGCGGCCCACGCGGCTGCGGCAAAACAACCTCGGCGCGCATCCTTGCCCGCTGTCTCAACTGTGCAGAAGGCCCAACCGACACCCCCTGCGGCACCTGCGATAGCTGTGTTGAGCTCAGCAGGCAAGGTGGCGGCTCGCTCGACGTCGTCGAGATTGATGCCGCGAGCCACGGTGGTGTTGAAGACGCGCGCGATATCCGTGAGCGAGCTGTGTTTGCGCCGGCCCGCGATCGCTACAAGATTTTCATCATTGATGAGGCCCATATGGTCACCTCTGGCGGGTTTAACGCGCTCCTCAAGATTGTTGAAGAGCCGCCGGAGCACGTGAAGTTTATCTTTGCGACAACCGAGCCTGAAAAGGTCATTGGCACCATCCGGTCGCGCACGCACCACTACCCCTTCCGGCTGATCCCGCCGGCAGATCTTCTCGACTACGTGCAGACGCTGTGCGACAGCGAGGGTGTCAAGACCGAGCCCGGCGTGCTTCCGCTTGCCGTTCGCGCCGGTGGAGGCTCGGCTCGAGACACGCTTTCGCTGCTTGACCAGCTCATCGGTGGATCAGAGGGCAACCTCGTTGAGTACGAGCGAGCCGTTGGCCTGCTTGGATTTACCCACACGGCCCTCCTCGACGAGGTTATTTCCGCGCTTGGCGGGCACGACGGCTCTGCGGCCTTTGCTGCCGTCGATCGAGTCGTGCAGACCGGTCAAGACCCACGGCGCTTTGTTGAAGACCTGCTTGAGCGCATCCGTGACCTCATCGTGGTTGCGGCCGCTGGGCCAGAGGGTGCGTCTGCGATTCTCCGAGGCATCCCAGAAGACGAACTGCAGCGAATGTTCGACCAGTCCGCGGTCTTTGGCCCTGCCGAGCTGTCGCGCACTGCTGATGTTGTGAACACAACACTCAACGACATGACCGGTGCAACGTCACCTCGTCTTCATCTTGAACTCATGGTTGCCCGGGCACTCGTGCCCAGCATCAACGACGCAGAGCGTGGTGCTCTCACGAGGCTCGAACGCCTTGAACGTCGCATTGGCGTCGCTGACGCTTCCGCTGGCGGCGCGATTTCCGTGCCTGCTCACGTTCCTGCTTCGCAGACGCCGACTACGCAGACGCCGACTACGCAGACGCCGACTACGCAGACGCCGACTACTCAGGCACCGGCTCAGGCTGCCCAGAACGCTCCCCGTGATCGTGCCGTTGCAGACACTCCCAGCCAGCCCGTTCGATCTGAGGCCAGCCTGCCTTCCGCCGCAACAGCAGAACCAGTCGTCGCGCCTGCTGCTCCGCAGACGGAACCAACGGCACCAATGGCACCAACGGCACCGAGCGCGCCTGCAGCGCACGACGCCCAACGAGCGGAAACCAAGCCTGCCGAGGTGCCAGCTGCTTCGCCTTCCGCAGAGCAGGGGCACCCCGTCCAACCGGTTGGCCCAGTCACGCTTGAGCAGATGAAAGACTCGTGGCAGCAAATCCTCGACGTCCTAATGAAAGCCGATCGTCGCGCATGGATGGCGGCCTACACTGCCACCGTTCGCGACCTCAACGAGGACATCCTGGTGTTGTCCTTCCCAAGCACAAACGACGTGACGAGCTTCCGCGGCACAACAACGGGCCCCGCGAGCGTGAGTGAGCAGCTTCGTGTTGCCATTCAAACCGTTCTTGGATTGCGCGTGCGGTTTGTGGCCAAGGTTGAGGGCGCCGAACAGTCCGCCCCAGCGCAGCAATCAACGCCAGCGGCTCAGCCAGCTCAGGACGACGCGCCAGAGGAGCCCGAGCCGGCCGGTTCTCCCGCCAGCCCGGCCGCCGCAGTTGCGTCGCCTGCCCCAGCGCAGGCTCCGGCGACAGATTCGGCTGGGGGATGGCCAACCGTTGCCATCCCTGGCGGGTCAGCACCAGCCGTGGCCGCTTCGTCGGCGAGTGTTCCTGAGGACCACGTAGCCCCTGCCGCAGTTTCTGCGCCAGAGGGCGTTGCGATTCCTGCATCCCTCGGCCGCAGCATCCCAGAGCCAGAGGGCGACGAACCCGCCGATGACGCGCAAACGCCTGAAGCGGTCCGCGCTGAAGCACCCGTTCACGACCAACAGGGCACAGCCGTCGAAACGGCCTCGATGGGCGCGCCAAGCAGCCGCTACGGCACCATCCCAGATGCCGACGTGCCGCCGCCAGACGATGAGTGGTCACCACCTCCGCCGGAAGAGTTCGCGGCTGCGGCTCCCGCGAGCTCTGCGGTGGACTGGTCGTCACCTGCGCCAGCACCGAATCCGGCCCAAGCGCTCGAGAACGCTGCCGAGGCAGCGCCAGCAGCCACGACTAGCCAATCGGCAACGTCGGCAGCGCCATCCGCGGCCGAGCCTGCCGCCGCGGCACCTGGGGCATCAGCTGCCTTCCAGGCGCGAGTAGCAGAGGCCGCAAAGCAGCCGGTGTTTGAGAGCAGCCGCTACGGTGAGTCAGTGGTTCGTGAGATTCTGGGAGCAGTGTTCTTAGAAGAAGAAAAGCAGCCAGAAGAAAACGCGTGAGGTAGACCATGTACGAGGGAATCATCCAGGACCTCATCGACGAGTTCGGTCGCCTACCCGGCATCGGTCCAAAATCTGCGCAACGCATCACCTTTCATATCGTGCAGTCGCAGAGTGCAGACGTGAGCCGCCTTGCCGAGCTGCTCTCACACGTTCGCGAGCGGGTGCGTTTTTGTGAGGTGTGTGGCAACGTTTCCGAGCAAGATCGATGCTCGATCTGCCGCGACGCGCGCAGAGACCAGACCCTCATCTGCGTGGTTGAAGAACCAAAAGACGTGGTTGCTGTTGAACGTACCCGCCAATTCCGCGGCTTGTACCACGTGCTCGGGGGCGCCATCAGCCCGATCGACGGAATCGGCCCCGACGACCTAAGCATTACGCAGCTCATGCGTCGCCTGTCCGACGTCGAGATTAAAGAGGTCATCATCGCGACCGATCCCAATCTTGAGGGCGAGGCAACAGCGATGTACCTGTCGCGGCTCCTGAAAACGGTCGATATTCCCGTCTCGCGCCTTGCCTCAGGGCTTCCAGTTGGTGGCGACCTCGAATTTGCCGACGAGGTTACGCTGGGCCGCGCGTTTGAAGGACGCCTGACGCTCTAGGCGAGCGAGTCGCTTATCGGTGACCTAGACTCTAGGAATGGCAATGATGAGTGGCGTAAACAATGGCGAGCCCGGTATTCCTCCGAGGCCCCATTTTCCACCGCCGGCGGCCCCAAAAACTCAGCGCCGCCGGTCGCGCACTACCGCGTTGGCCGTCGTCGCGTCCTCGCTTATTGTGCTCGGGATTGCGGCGATTATTGTTGTCAAACTTCTGACGATGCAGCAGCTCACGGCTGAATATTCGTCGTTGGCTCGCGAATACAACGGACAAGTCGCTGAGTTCGCTGACACAGATGAAGCCCTTGCCGGAACGGTGGATGAACTCGAAAGGTCATCCGAATATCTCGCCTCATTTCTTGACGCTGCCGCACCGGGCTACGTCAGCCAAGAGAGCCGAGACCAGCTTGTTGAGGATCTCGGGACGCTTGACGAAATCCTTGCCAACGACACGATCGATCCCGTGACGTTTGACACGGTTGATCGTCAGCCGGCAGACGGAATAGGAGAGTCGGAGCTTCGTGACGAGATCGAGTCGGTGACCGATCTGAGCGCGAGCGTCACGGCAGCCATCGACGCGCGTGACGAGGCGAGCGCCTCGCTCGTCAGCGCGGGTAATGATGTTGAGAGCAGCGCAGAAGCGGTGATTGCAAGCGTCGCGCCGGTGAGTGGGGACCTGCTCGAGGCGGCGCCGTCAGCGAGTAACGGGTCCCGGATGGACCTTGAGCAATCCGTCTCGGCGCTGACTCCTACAACGCAGTGGCAGAGCCAAAGTACTCTCGATGCAATGGCCGACTATGTCTCGGCGATGCAGTCAGTGCAGCAGTCGCACACGTCGCGAGAGGCCGCCAAAGCACATCCCGACTACGCCAACCGCATGCTGATCGAAGAATTCGCGCGATCGATCTCCGGTGGAGTAGTTCTCGACCTTGACTGGGCACCGGTTGTGAACGGCTTTGGCCCTGGTGGGACGCCCGGCTACGGCGGAACCGCGCAGTGGTGGTATGCAAAGCCAAACTACACGCTCATTACCCTGTCCGAAAATGTCGCAACTGACTGGAATAGTCCGCAGAGCGTGCGTGATCTTGTCGCTCACGAGGTTGGCCACGCCATCAGTATCAAGTCGTCCTGCACGGCGGCATTCAACAGCGCACCCATCAACGGGGATGCCGAAGCCTGGGCAACCGCGTGGGCGATTGGCATGGGCTTCACCGGGCCGGGGAACGGTACCTGGGCCTATGGCGCCCCGACACAAGAACAGATCGATGCCACGATGAGCTGCCGCTAGGCCTGGTCCCGTCAACGCGTAACATGCGCGAGTGGCAGTATGAGTTGTCGTAAGATTGGTTTTTGGGCGTGTTTTCGCTCAAACCAGCCTCAAATTGGTTACTGGAGAGGGTCACATGGCGTTAATCGTGCAAAAGTTTGGCGGGTCCTCCGTTGCGGATGCCGAAAGCATCAAGCGGGTTGCCAAGCGCATCGTTGACACCAGGCGACAGGGCAACGACGTTGTTGTTGCCGTATCCGCCATGGGTGACAGTACCGACGACCTCCTCGACCTTGCTCACGCCGTGTCGCCAATCCCTGCGCCCCGTGAGCTCGACATGCTCCTCACCGCTGGAGAGCGCATCTCAATGGCGCTTCTTGCCATGGCGATCAAGGGCATGGGGCACGAGGCGCTCTCGTTTACCGGCAGCCAGGCCGGAATGATTACCGACGCAACCCACGGTGCTGCCCGCATCGTTGACGTCACCCCCAAACGTGTCCGTGCGGCCCTTGACCAGGGAGCCATCGCAATTGTGGCCGGGTTCCAAGGCTTTAACCGAGGCACTGGTGATATCACCACTCTTGGTCGCGGCGGTTCAGATACCACCGCAGTTGCGCTTGCGGCGGCCCTTGGCGCAGATGTCTGCGAGATCTATACCGACGTTGATGGTGTGTACACGTCAGACCCGCGCATCGTGCCGCAGGCCAAAAAGATTGACTTCATTCAGAGCGAAGAAATGCTCGAGCTCGCCGCATCCGGCGCCAAGATTCTGTACATCCGAGCAGTCGAATATGCCCGCCGTCACGGGGTAAAACTGCACGTCCGCTCGTCGTTTAACAATAACGAGGGCACAATTGTTTATAACCCCGAAGACGGCATCCCGAATGGAGGCAATGTGGAAGAGCCCATTATCACCGGTATTGCAACCGACTCTGGCGAAGCCAAGGTCACGGTTGTTGGTGTTCCCGATATCCCAGGCAAAGCTGCTGAGATTTTCGAGATTGTGGCCAAGACCAACGCCAACATCGACATGATCGTTCAGAACGTGTCTGAGGCCGCCACCGGTCGCACCGATATTTCGTTCACGCTTCCGAGCGGTGACGGCCAGCGGGTCATTGAGGCGCTCGAGGCAGAGAAGACTTCTGTCGAGTTTTTGAGCCTCCAGTACGACGACCAGATTGGCAAGCTTGCCGTCGTCGGAGCAGGCATGCGCACCAACGCAGGCGTCTCGGCCAAGCTGTTCCGCTCACTGTTTGAGGCGGGCATCAACATCGAGATGATTTCCACAAGCGAGATCCGTATCTCGGTTGTGACGCGCGCCGACAGCCTCAACGAGGCTGCCCGCGTACTGCACACTGCCTTTGGCCTCGACGGCGAAGACGTTGCCGTCGTCCACGCGGGCACTGGCCGCTAGGTCGCCCAGCTGAACCAAGCATCCGGAATCACAGGATTGATCCCGGATGCGTAGCTTTTCTGAACCCTTCTTCCCGCATTTGGCGGAGAAAACGAGACACTCACATGACTGAATTCAACGTAGCTATCGTCGGAGCGACCGGTCAGGTCGGAACCGTCATGCGCACCCTGCTTGAGCAGCGCAACTTCCCCGTTGCCTCGCTCCGCCTGCTGTCGACGGCTCGCTCGGCGGGCACCATCCTGAGCTTCCGCGGGCAAGACATCGTGGTTGAGGACGTGGCAACCGCCGATCCTGCCGGCGTCGACATTGCGCTCTTCTCGGCCGGCGCAACGGGTTCCCGTGCTCACGCGCCTCGATTTGCCGAGGCAGGCGCGATTGTCATCGATAACTCGAGCGCCTACCGTATGGACCCAGAGGTTCCGCTTATCGTGAGCGAGGTGAACCCCCACGCTATCGACCAGGCGGTGAAGGGAATCATCGCAAACCCCAACTGCACAACCATGGCCGCCATGCCGGCCATGAAAGCGCTGCACGAAGAGGCAGAACTCATCCGTCTTGTGGTCACCACCTTCCAAGCTGTCTCAGGTTCGGGACTCGCCGGGGCCGAGGAGCTCGCCGGTCAGGTCTACGCGGCCGTTGAGCAGGGCGACCTGACTCGTTTGGTTCACGACGGTTCGGCCGTTGACTTCCCAGCGCCCGTCAAATACGTGAAGCCCATCGCCTTCGATGTTGTGCCGCTTGCTGGCTCCATCGTGGAAGACGGGCTCGGCGAGACCGACGAGGAGAAGAAGCTGCGCAACGAAAGCCGCCGCATCCTCGAGATCGCTGACCTCCGAGTGTCGGGCACCTGCGTCCGTGTTCCGGTATTTACCGGTCACTCGCTGTCGATCAACGCGGAGTTTGCGAAGCCAATTTCGGCGGCGCGTGCAACCGAAATCCTGGCGTCGGCACCCGGCGTTGTGCTGAGCGACGTTCCAACGCCCCTCGAGGCCGCCGGTGCAGACCCAACGTTTGTTGGCCGCATCCGCGAGGACCAGTCAACCGCCGACGGGAACGGGCTGGCACTGTTTATCTCGAGCGATAATCTCCGCAAGGGCGCTGCGCTCAACGCGGTACAGATCGCTGAGGTTGTTGCTGCTTCACGCAGCTAGCGATTTGCGCCCCTACTAGGGGAGCACGACGGTTGTGGGGTTCTGGAAACAGAGCCCCACAACCGCGTTAACGGCTTGTGTCCCGTTAGGCCTGTGCCGGCGTGAGCGTAATGAGTGTCGCCTCTGGTCGGCACGCAAAACGGACCGGCGCGTAGATCGAATGACCAAGCCCAGCGCTGACCTGCAGGAACGCAGTCTTGCGTTCGTGCGTCCACGTCGAAAGACCTTTCGCCTGATCGCGCGGGAGATCACAGTTGGTGGTCAGCGCGCCGTATCCGGGGATGCAGACCTGTCCGCCGTGCGTGTGCCCAGCGAGAATCGTCGTTGCGCCCTCATCGATGAGCGTGTTGAGCGCCGACTGGTACGGAGCGTGCACAACGCCGATGCGGGTCACCTCGGCCTCGTCGGCTGAGGTCGCGCGCAGCTCAGCCAGTTGCTTGTGCATGACGTCGGGCTTGTCATAACTAATATGCGGGTCGTTGAGCCCAAAGAACTCAAGTTCGCGCCCACCAAGGTTGACGCGCGCTGCCGAATTATTGAGGTCCGACCATCCGAGTTCGTCGGCAAAATAGGAGGTGAGGGCCTTGTTATCCAGCGTCGGCATTTTGGTCGACTTCTGGCTCGGCTCGCGCAGGTATTTGAGCGGGCTTTTGAGCATGGGCCCGTAGTAATCGTTGGAGCCGTGTACAAAGACGCCAGGGACGCCTTTGAAGGGCTCTAACGAGTGTTTGATGGCGAAGAGCGCCTGCTCATGGCCGCAGTTGTCGCCAGTGTTGACGATGAGGTCAGGGTTGAGTGCGGCAAGGGACCTGACCCAGCGTTGCTTACGAAACTGCCACGGGGCCATGTGCAGATCGGAGAACTGCAGCATCCTGATCGGCGCTTGGCCTTTTGGGAGTACAGGAACCGTTATTTCCCGAAGCGTGAAGAGCTGTCGTTCGATGAGTGTGCCCCAAACGACGGCGGCAGCCCCCGCCGCGACAACAGCTCGTGCCGTTGTCGCGAGCGGGTGCTGCCGCCGTCGATCAGTTGGAGTCACTAGGAACACTCGACCAGAAGTGTGATCTGGCCGTCCTTCTTTGACATCTCACCCGCAGCTGGCGAGGAGCCAACTACCTTGCGCTTGTTCTCATCCTTCGGAACGCTGCCGGAACCTGACTCGCACGATGCCTTTGGCGTTGTGGTGAAGCCAGCGTTTCGCAGCGCCTGCACGATATCTGAGTAGCTTCCGGATACTTCTGGCACCGTGAGCATCGAAGCGTTGCTTCGGTAGATCACGATGTTTGAGCCGGCAACGGCTGCCGCACCGGCGGCAGGGTCAGTTCGTGACACCGTGCCGTTTGGCTGGTTTGAGTCCTCGATGCCGCCGTCGGTCGTTGTGAACCCAAGAGACTCGAGGAGAGCCTTTGACTCTTCGAAGCTCTTGCCGGCAGTGCCTGGGACCGGTGTGGTTTTTGCAACGAGTACTGTGCTGTCAGCCGTTGGGAAATCGTCTCCGCCGTATTTGAGGTCGGCAGCGTTCATCACTGCTGGCCAGATAACTTTACCGGCGTTGGGGAGGTTGTATGGGTTGGTATCTACTTTGCCCGTTACGTTGCCTGTCCAAACCGCAGTGGATACCTTCGTGCTTCCACCGACGGTCCAGTTATCCACGGTGAAGTCGGTCGTACCCGTCTTCGCTCCGTGGGGAATGCCGATAGCGCTACGGGCGTGCGGAGCAATACCATTCGTCACGTCATATTTCAGGGCGTACGCAACACCTGCAGCGACGCGAGGCTCAATTGCTTGTGTACACGTGCTCTTGGTGAAGGTCTGTTCTTCATCAGCGGCATTCGTGATCCTGTCTATCGGCATGGCAGTGCAGACGGTGCCATTGCCAAGAAACCCTGAGTAGGCGAGGGCCATCGTGATCGGTGCGATCTCATCTGTTCCACCGAAGACAGACGAGAGGTTTCCCGTCAGGTGGCGGCCTTTGTCGTAATCTGGGTTATCAATCGGTCGATCCGCGGCCCGGTGAACGCCCATCTTCTCGGCGAGCTCCGTGATGTCGCAGACATCCATCTTCTGGGCCATCGAGATAAACCCACCGTTCAGTGAGTTAGCCATTGCCGACAGGGCGGTGCGGTTTCCACCGTCGCCGCCGGAGGCGTTCTTAAAGGTGAACATCTCGAAGCCAGCAACACCGTCGGCCTTGCAACGGTCTTTGAACGTCTTCATATCGACGGTGCGGCCAGACGTATTGACGATCTCGTTCAGCGAGTGCCCCGTCCTGATCCATTCGGCCAGGGTGAAGGCCTTATACGTCGATCCAACTTGGAACCCGCTGGAGCCGCCGTATTCAATATCGGTGTTGTAGTTAATGGCCGTATATCCGGGGTTCGCAGCGATGAACTCGTCGTTCTCCGCAAACGGTCGGTTCTGAGTCATTGCAAGTACTCGTCCGGTGCCTACTTCTACAGAGACAGCCGTAGCACCTACATCGATTCCCGGAAGAGTGGCAGCCACATTTTCGACCATAGCTTGGTGGGCGGCCGCCTGGAGGTCAAGGTCGATGGTTGTGTAAATCTTGAGGCCGCCGCGCTTGAACTTGAACCAACGCTCCTCAGCAGAATTACCAAAACTCGGATCGTTTTTGATCACTCGGGTGACATAGTCGCAGAAGAAGGAGAGCACGCCGTCACCAGCCGTGGTGCAGCCAGTTTCTTTGGGAGTGATTTGCGGAAGAACCTCAGTAGCAATCGCAGCGTCGTACTGATCCTGGGTAATCTTTTGGTGGTCGAGCATATCGCCGAGAATGCGGTCGCGTCGCGCCTTGTTGGCAGGGATGTTCTCTTCAATATCGATTTGAAGCTGAGACGGATTGTTAACGATGGCAACAAGGCTTGCTGCCTGCTCGAGAGTGAGGTCTGCTGAGGTCGTGTTGTAGTAGTACCTCGCAGCTGATTCGATGCCATAAATTTTGCGACCGAAAAGAGCGATATTCAGATAGCCCTGAAGGATCTGGTCTTTGCCGTATTCTTTCTCGATTCCGATGGCCAGCTTCATCTCTTTGAGCTTGCGGTCGGCATCGGTTCGAGTGGCGTTTTTGTAGGCCTCTTTGCTCTCTTCTTCATCAGGGATCGCTTCAGCCTGTTGGACCAGTACGTTCTTGACGTACTGCATGGTGATTGTGGAAGCACCACTCAGAGTATTTGTCGTCGCGTTTCGCACGAGCGAACGCGTCATCGCAATAAGGTCGACACCCCCGTGGTCAAAGAACCGGGGGTCTTCAACCGCGACAACGGCATCCTTAACGAACGGGGAAATCTCGTCGTAGCTCTTTTCCACGCGGTCCTGATCGTAGAACGTGGCGTAGGGAACCCAGTCTTCGCCGCTCTTTGCATAGAGCGTCGACGGCTGCGCGAGCTCGCCAATGGCGAGATATTCTGGCATGTTGTTGAAGATGTCGATGGTGCTGTCGGCTGCGCGGCTGGTGAGCGCGACAACAGGGACAACGGATGCTGTAACGAGAACGCCGGCAATGGCGCTCATGGCTACAACGCCAAGAACGCCGCCGAGGGCGCCACTGAAGGTACGCGACCGGACGGTGCGCGAACGGCCTTTTTTGGCGCGCTGAGAGGTTGGACGAGAAGCAGTCATAGAATAAACGATAGGCGACAAAACTGGAAAAGCGCCCATCATCAGCGCGCAACACCGCGCGGCTGACGCATAAGGAGCTCAAAAATGGCAGAAACTACCGGGCAAAACCGGGAATCATCTCCCCGCTGGGAATATTTTGTGACCCCGCTCTTGCTGCACAGTGAGGCGCAAATTCTGAACAACTGGGGTTCAGAAGGCTGGGAACTGGTACAGGTTGTAGCCGGTCCTGCTGGCGGAAACGTGGCCTACATGAAGCGTCAGGCGGTGCAGGCATGAGCGCAATAGAGGCACGCCTTGCTGAACTCGGGTACGAACTTCCAGAGGTTGCGGCCCCCGTGGCAGCGTACGTCCCCGCAATTCGTACGGGTAACTACGTGTATACCTCGGGACAGCTGCCGTTTGTGAGCGGCGCATTGCCCGCAACCGGAAAGGTTGGCGACGGTGCCGGTCTTGTCTCCGCCGAAGCCGCTCAGGAACACGCAAAGCTGTGTGCGCTCAACGGACTTGCTGCGGCCAAGAGCATCATCGGTGACCTCGACAACATCGTCAGGGTTGTGAAGGTTGTTGGGTTTGTTGCATCCGACCCGGCCTTCACCGGGCAGCCTGGAGTGATCAACGGCACCTCCGTGTTCCTCGGAGAGGTCTTTGGCGACGCAGGCGTGCATGCACGTTCAGCGGTCGGCGTATCGGTTCTTCCGCTCGATTCGCCGGTTGAAGTGGAGTTTGTTTTCGAGGTTCGCTAGTTAAGCGAGACCGCAAACACACAAGCGGGCCGGTACCTTCATGCGAAGGTACCGGCCCGCTTCGTTTGTGGCGGGACTTTCTACTTGATCTTGTCGCTGATCGTCTGCATGACGAGCGTGTCAGCGAGCGTGCTCGTGTCGCCAACTTCGCGGCCTTCTGCAACATCCTTCAGCAATCGACGGATGATCTTGCCTGAGCGGGTCTTTGGCAGCTCGGAGACAATGATGATCTGACGTGGCCTTGCGATCGCGCCGATCTGGGACCCAACGTGGGCCTTCAGAATGGCTGATGCCTGGTCGCCATCGTTAATGACCGTCTGATTGCGCTTCAGGATGACAAACGCGACAACGGCTTGGCCGGTTGTTTCGTCGTGCGCACCAACAACCGCCGACTCAGCAACCGAGGGGTGCGAGACGAGGGAGGACTCGATTTCGGTGGTTGACAACCGGTGTCCGGATACGTTCATGACATCGTCAACACGACCCATGAGCCAGATGTCGCCGTCCTCGTCGAGCCGGGCACCATCGCCGGCAAAGTACTTATCGCCGAAGGTCGCCCAGTACGTGTCTATGAATCGCTGAGGGTCGCCCCAGATGCCGCGGAGCATGCTTGGCCACGGCTGCGTCACGACAAGGAGCCCGCCGTTGCCATTGCCAACGTGCTTCGCGTTGTCGTCAACCACGTCAACGCTGATGCCCGGAATGGGAACCTGCGCGCTACCCGGCTTTGTCGCTGTGATCCCGGGAAGGGGCGAGACCATGATGGCCCCCGTCTCTGTTTGCCACCACGTGTCAACGATTGGGGCCGAGCCCCCTCCGATCACCTCGCGGTACCAGAGCCAAGCCTCCGGGTTAATGGCCTCGCCAACCGTGCCAAGGAGACGAATGCTTGACAGATCGTTCTGCTGCGCAACCGCGCGACCCTGTTTCATGAAGGAGCGGATCGCGGTTGGTGCCGTGTAGAAGGTAGTAACGCCATAGCGCTCAACGATTTCCCACCAGCGGCTCCAATTTGGGGTCTCTGGGGTGCCCTCGTAGATGACCTGCGTTGCGCCGTTTGCCAGCGGGCCGTAGACCACGTAGCTGTGGCCGGTGATCCAGCCGATGTCGGCCGTGCACCAGTACACGTCTGACTCCGGACGCAGGTCAAAGACTGCCTTATGCGTAAAGCTCGCCTGGGTGAGGTATCCACCCGAGGTGTGCAGGATGCCTTTCGGCTTCCCCGTAGTGCCGGACGTGTAGAGGATAAAGAGCGGGTTTTCAGCTGGGAAGCCCTTTGCCGTGTGTTCGTTGTCAACGAGGGCGATTTCCTCATCCCACCAGAGGTCCCTGCCTTCTTCCCAGGCGATATCGTTCTCACCGCGGCGAACGACGAGCACGTTCTTGACGGACAGCTCAGCGTCTGACGCGATGGCAAGGGCATCGTCAACCGCTGGCTTCAGCGGGGAGACCTTGCCCTTTCGCCATCCACCATCGGCGGTGATGACGAGTTTCGCTTGGGCATCATCGATGCGTGCCCTGAGGCTTTCAGCGCTGAAGCCACCAAAGACAACAGAGTGGACCGCGCCGATGCGGGCGATCGCAAGCATCGAGATGACGGCCTCTGGAATCATCGGGAGGTAGACCGCAACGCGGTCACCCTCGTGAATGCCAAGCGAGGTGAGCAGGTTTGCTGCGCGTTTGACCTCGCTGAGCAGCTCCGTGTAGCTGATTGCGCGTTTATCGCCAGGCTCGCCCTCCCAATAGATGGCAATGCGGTCGCCGTTGCCGGCGAGAACGTGCCGGTCAAGGCAGTTGTAGGCAAGGTTGATTTCTCCGTCTTCGAACCACTTCGCAAACGGGGGGTTTGACCAATCAAGGGTCTGAGTAAAGGGCTTGTGCCAGTGCAGCGATTTGGCCTGCTTCGCCCAGAAAGCCACAGGGTCGGCCTTGGCCTCGTCGTAGATTTCTGGACCGAATTGTGCGGCCTCTGCAAACGCGGGCGGCGCTGGAAAGCTACCAACCTCACTCTGCAGGCTTTCAATGACACCGTGGGAGTTATCTTGTGTGGACACCATTATCCGTTCTGTGCAGGAGCGTTCGTGCGACCTTTGTAGCGTAGCAAATCTTTGCTCGGGTGCAGGGCGGGTGAAAGGGTGGCTGAATTTTCACTTAGAGTCTGTCTAAATCGTTATACATGCGGTTAGAATTGACACCGATCGCGCCTCTTAGTGCGTTGATCGAGATAACGCAATCTATGGATTTCCCCAAAGTCCGGCGTTGTCGAGGCGGCACCGAACCCCTAACCGGTGCCGCCTCCCCTTGTTAACGGGTTCCTCAGACGAACGGGTGGTTTGCCAGTAGCCCGCGCGGAGGGCGTCGTTGGCTGGCGGGCTCATATCCACAGGCGGGTGCGGGGCGCAGAAGTCCACAGATTTGCTTGGGCCGGACAGACAGCCCGACCGTGCGCCTACGGTCGGGCTATGTCTCACACTCACACACCGCATACCGTTCCTTATCCGATTCGGGCCGCCTTTGGCCCGCTTGCCCCGTTGCTTGACGATCCTGACGTGACCGACATCTTTGTCAACGGGGGTAAGGGCACCTGGGTCGATCGCGGGGGCGGCGCTCGCCAAGAGCCAACCCTCGGCCTGACCCACGACGAAACAACTCGGCTGGCCATCGCGCTTATCTCCCGTGGCGGGAGGCATATTGATGAGGCGACACCCTGCGTTGACGTCAGGCTCGGCTGGGGGATCAGAGCGCATGCTGTGCTTCCTCCGATTGCACGAGACGGGCCGTTCCTGTCGCTGCGCATCCCGAGGTATCGGCGGCTTGGGCTCGACGATCTTGCAACTCGACACATGTTTGGTTCTGATACCAGGGAGATCCTGGAAGACGCGGTTTCTGCCCGGCAGAACATTCTCATTGCTGGCGCAGGTGGGAGCGGCAAAACGACACTGCTTGGCGCGCTTCTTGCCACGGTGCCAGAAACCGAACGAATCGTCACGATCGAGGATGTCTCTGAGCTGAGCATCGAGCATCCGCACTGCGTCTCGCTCGAGTCTCGGCAGCCAAACCTCGACGGTGCTGGTGGGGTTGGGCTTGACCAGCTAGTGCGCGAGGCCCTTCGGATGAGACCGGACCGAATCGTCGTTGGAGAATGTAGAGGGCCAGAACTCCGTGAGTTGCTCGGTGCGCTGAACACCGGCCACGACGGCGGCGCTGGAACGCTCCACGCCAACTCTCTTGACGACGTTCCTGCCAGGCTCGAAGCGCTTGGTGCGCTTGCGGGGTTTACTGCGGATGCGCTCGCTCGCCAGGTTGTCAGCGCGATTCATCTTGTGGTTCAGCTCGAGCGCCGCGACGGCCTGCGAAGCGTTGCAGGGCTCGGCCGGTTTCGGCTCAGCGCCGAAGGGTTGCTCCGGGTCGAAAAGTTGCTCCGCGTCGAAGAAGCCGAGGTCGGGGATGCGGGCGCGGCGCGACCGTCGCCGAGCGGCGAGCCTCCTGCGCGACACCCACCCCTGCGACCATGACGATCGGTAGGGAAACACGAGTGCCGCCCCAGCGGCCGGATTCAACCCGCCGCCGTGCTTCGAGCATCCACGACGAGGCGATAGAGGTGGCAACGGTTATTCGAAGGCTTGCCGTACTTATCGTCGCTGGCCTACCAATTAACCGGGCGTGGCAGCATCTGGCCCAATCGACTGAATATGGCCTACGAACGACACAGCTCATCGATCGGTGTGCTCAAGCCGCCTTTGCCGCTGCCGACGTTCCCTCCGCCATTCTCGACATGTCAGATGAATTATTCTCCTCGGGGAGACGCTGGCCCAGATCACGGAATCGTCGTGTGAAGCAGCGCGCTGGTTCTGCCCCTGCCCGCGACTCGTGGAACGGCCTAGCCGCCGTTCTTGATGTGGCCCAGCACACCGGCGCCCCGCTCGGAGAGTCGCTTGAACGACTGGCTCACAGCTACGACGACAATGCAGAAACGAGGCGAACGGTCGAGGTTTCCCTCTCGGGTTCGCGATCAACTGCTCGACTGATGACGCTGTTACCGCTGCTCAGCATCGCATTGAGTACGGCTCTTGGCTTCGACCCGTTGCGCATACTGACCCAAACCCCGCTCGGTGCCGCCTGCGGTGTGCTCGGGCTCTTGTTCAATCTTTCCGCGGCCGCGTGGAGTTCGCGGTTGGTGCGGTCTGCCATCGCCGTTCGGCCGACTCCGGGACTCGTGCTCGACCTGGTCGCGCTCGCCGTGTCTGGCGGCGGTGCTCTGAGTCAGGCAAACAGAACGGTGGCCGACGCGGTTGAGCGGTTCGCCCTTGTCGAGGCGAACGAGCTTGCACGAGCGCAATTGACGCTTGACCTTGCCCAGCGCGCAGGCGTGCCAGCCTCGGAGCTCGTGCGATCGGACGCGCAGTTGATTCGTGCCGAGCAGCGGGCCGAAGGTGGGAGGCGGGCAGGCAGGCTGACCGTCACGCTGATGCTGCCGCTGGGATGCTGCACGCTGCCGGCATTTATGCTCTTGGGGGTTGCGCCGCTCATGATGTCAATTTTGTCGCTCGTTATCGTTCAAAACTAACCACAGCTCAGTTCCGAATTGAGTTATGCACAGATTCGATTCCGTCCGGTATAGGTCCTCGCCAATGCCAGAGGATAGGACCCCATAAAGCCCCAACTCAGAGCGATCCTCGGGCTTTTCTCCCCAAACAGAAAGCACACACTATGAGCATCACATACTTACCAACGAGCAAACTGCAACACCCAAGCTACGCCACCAACCGCGCACGGCAACGCCCGACGGCGGCATCGCGTGGGGCGTCAGGTTCTGCGCTGTTTTGCGAGCAAATCAGTCGGGTGGCCAAAGCAGATGCGCGTCCAGCGCTGCTCCGCGTCGTTCACCGAGTCACGCATACCGTTCGATTCAAGCTGCGTGAGCTTCTTCAAGACGAGCGCGGTGCGGCCACCGCAGAGTACGCAGTTGTTGTCATGGCCGCTGTCGGTTTTGCGGGCCTGCTTGTTGTGATCCTTCGCGGCAATGAGATTAAGGCAATGCTCACAGAACTGGTCAAAAGCGCCCTCGGCGCTGCTGGGTAAGCGCCTCATGGCATCGCTCGCTCACAATCGTGTTCGCCTGGGCGCGCTGCTAACGGATGCACGGGGGAGCGCCACCGTTGAGTTCGCGCTCCTCCTCCCATTCTCCGTCACCGTTCTCGGCCTGAGCCTCGCAGCGATTGTGCTGGCAACAAGCCAGATTACGCTTGCTGCCGCTGCGAGCGATGTTGCGCGAATGCTTGCGCGCTCCGAGGGCAGCGCAGACATCGACGGTCGGCTTGCCGCCGCTGGTGCCGGGATCCAGCTGAGTCAGCACACAGACGGAGCCTTCCGTTGTGTTCGTCTTGACCAAGCCGTTGAGCACGGGCCACTTGGTGGCCTCGGCATTCGCCTCAGCGCGGAAGGATGCGCCCTTGACTCGCTGTAACCAGTGGGCAGGAACGGCCACGATTATCCCTCTGCTACGTACCGCTTCTCATGAACGGGCAAAACAGCTGCCCGATCACGGAGCAGGGCAACCTGGCGCGCAGATGCGTCAGTGGCTGTCAGCTGAATCAGGTGCTGCCACTGTCGTTGTTGCGTTTTCTCTTGCTGTCCTCGCGTTGAGCGCCTCTGTGTTGGTTGCGAGCGGGGCCCTGGTCGAGCGGCAGGTGCTCGCGTCGGCTGCCGATGCCGCGGCGCTTGCTGCTGCCGACACGGCGGTTGGGTTTGTATCAGGGGTTCCCTGCGAACGGGCGGAGCAAACAGCCGTTCGGAACCATGCCACAATGGTTGATTGTACGGTCGAAGGTTTTGAGGTACGTGTAACCGTTTCTCGGCAGGTCATGGGCATGCCCATCCGCTCCTCGGCTCGTGCAGCGCCGGCACCTCACGCAAGCCAAATGTGAGCATGATCACAACGAACCTGTGTAGTGTGTCGCCTAGGGGGCACGTCACACCCACCACGGTTGTGAGGCCTCAATACTGTGGAGCAGCAGGCATTACCATGCTGGATTGTTCCTCAACATGAGCAAAGGAGTCGCGTGCCTGGCACGAAGAAGCTGGTGATTGTCGAGTCACCCACCAAGGCAAAAACGATCGGCGCTTACCTTGGAGACGACTACGAGGTAATTGCCTCAGTTGGCCACATCCGCGACCTTGCTGAGCCATCTGAATTGCCAGCCGAACTCAAAAAAGGCCCCTTTGGGAAGTTCGCCGTTGACGTTGAGAACAACTTCAACCCCTACTACGTTGTAGCTGAGAACAAAAAGAAGACGGTCACCGAACTCAAACGAGCTCTGAAAAATGCCGACGAGGTTTGGCTCGCAACTGATGAGGACCGCGAGGGAGAAGCCATCGCGTGGCACCTGCTCGAAGTGCTGAAGCCGAAAGTTCCTGTCCGGCGCATGGTGTTCCACGAAATCACCAAAGACGCCATTGAATTTGCAAAGAACAACACAAGAGACATCGATGTAGCCCTTGTTGACGCGCAGGAGACTCGACGCATCCTCGACCGCCTCTACGGATATGACCTGTCGCCCGTTTTGTGGCGCAAGGTCGCCCCAAAACTTTCTGCCGGGCGAGTACAGTCAGCTGCAACGCGCCTCGTTGTTGATCGTGAACGTGAGCGCCTCGCGTTTGTCTCGGCAAACTACTGGGACCTCACCGGAATCTTTGGTACTGCTCTTGACGCTCCAGCCGACGGGGAGACGTTCTCCGCCCGTTTGGCGCGGCTCGATGGGCACACCATCGCGACCGGTCGTGACTACGATGACCTTGGGCAACTGACCGAAAAGGCGACGAAGGCCGGAGTCGTTTCGCTGAGCGAAACCGACGCTCACTCGCTTGTCTCGCAGCTGCGCGCCGACAATGTGGCAATAACGGTTTCCTCGATGGAGACCAAGCCGCATACACGCCGCCCCGCCGCGCCCTTCACAACCTCGACCCTGCAGCAGGAGGCGTCGCGCAAGCTCCGCTTTACTTCGCGCCAGACGATGTCGGCCGCGCAAACGCTCTATGAGCGAGGGTTCATTACCTATATGCGAACCGATTCGCCGTCGCTGTCCAGCCAGGCAATCAACGCGGCACGGACCCAGGCCGCAAAACTGTACGGGGCCGAAACCGTTCCCGATTCACCGCGCCTCTACAAGGGCAAGAGCAAGGGGGCCCAAGAAGCTCACGAAGCTATTCGGCCGGCCGGTGAAGTGTTCAAAACCCCTTCGGAAGCGGCCTCGTCGCTCACCGGAAGTGAGCTAAAACTCTACGAATTGATCTGGAAGCGTACTGTCGCATCGCAGATGGCGGATGCCAAGGGCTCCACCGCGACCGTAACGCTCACCGCAGGCCCAACCGAAAACGGCAGCACCGCCGAATTCACGGCAAGCGGAACCGTCATCACCTTCAGAGGCTTCCTCCTCGCCTACGAAGAAGGCACCGACGAAAAGCGCCACACTGCTGCAGCAGGCTCCGACGAGAAGCTGCCGAACCTCTCCGAGGGGCAACGGCTTGCACTTGCCGAGCTCGAAGCCAAGGGGCACGACACGCTGCCAAAGCCCCGATACACCGAAGCGAGCCTGACCAAGAAGCTTGAAGAGCTTGGCATCGGTCGGCCATCAACATACACGGCAATTATCTCCACAATCATGGATCGTGGATACGTGGCCAAGCGTGGCGAGGCCCTTGTCCCGAGCTGGATCGCGTTTTCCGTTGTACGCCTGCTCGAAGACCACTTCACGGAACTCGTCGAGTACGATTTCACCGCCTCGATGGAAGACGATCTCGACCGCATCGCTGCTGGTGAAGAAGACCGCGGCGAATGGCTTAAGGGTTTCTACTTCGGAACAGAGAATCACCCAGGCCTCCGTAGCATTGTTGACAACCTCGGTGACATTGACGCCAGGGCGATTAACTCGATTGCGGTTACCCCAGAAATCACCCTTCGCATCGGCAAATACGGCCCCTACCTTGAGGTCGTTGACGAGCACGCAACGGTATCCGAAGACGGAACCGTTACCCCTCGCCGGGTGAACCTGCCAGAGGGCCTTGCACCAGATGAGCTGACCGCGGCGAAAGCCCAAGAGCTCGTTGACGCGCCGCCGGTGGTCGACCGCGTTATTGGCGTGAACCCTGAGAACGGCAAAGAGATCGTTGCGAAAGACGGTCGCTTCGGCCCGTACGTCACCGAAATCGAGCCGGAACCCGCCGAGCCAGTGCCAGCGAAAAAAAGCAAGACCGCGCCAAAGCCCCGCACGGCTTCCCTGTTCAAATCGATGGATCTTTCGACAATCGACCTTGAAACAGCGCTGACGCTTTTGAACCTGCCGCGTACGGTTGGGGTCGACCCTGAGAGTGGCGAAGAGATTACCGCGCAAAACGGTCGATACGGTGCCTACCTGAAGAAGGGCACCGATACTCGCTCACTCACCGCAGAAGATGACATCCTGACGATTAACCTCCCTGGGGCCATCGAACTGTTTGCTCAGCCAAAATACGGCGCGCGAAAAGCGTCGAGTGCGCTCAAAGAATTTGACGCTGACCCCGTGAGTGGCAAGCCCATCAAGGTGAAAGACGGCCGTTTTGGTCCGTACGTCACCGACGGCGTCACCAACGCGACCATCCCTCGTGGAGAAGACGTGGAAGCCATCACCTTCGAGCGCGCCGTTGAACTCCTAGAGATCAAACGTGCGAAGGGCCCAGCGAAGAAGAAGGCTCCAGCGAAGAAAGCTCCAGCCAAGAAGCCAGCAGCGAAGAAAGCTCCGGCGAAGAAGGCTCCGGCCAAGAAGCCAGTCGCGAAGAAGGCAACTGCGACGACCACAAAAGCTGCAACAAGCGCCGCGGCGAAAAAAGCGGCAACTGCTAAGACTGGTGCCCCGAGTGCGGCAGCGACCAAGGCAGCTGCGGCAAAAGCAGCGGAGGCGGCCGCGGAGTGACCGGGCTTTTCATCACCTTTGAGGGCGGCGATGCCAGCGGCAAGTCGACGCAGTCGCGGCTGCTGAGCGAATGGCTCAACGACCGCGGAATTCAGCCAGTCTTCACCAGGGAGCCAGGCGGAACCGAACTCGGCGTCGAGATACGCCGACTGCTGCTGCACAGCGGTCACGTCTCGCCGCGGGCAGAAGCGCTGCTGTATGCCGCCGACCGAGCACATCACGTTGAAACGGTGGTGCAGCCCGCGCTTGACCGTGGCGAGGTGGTGATTCAAGACCGCTATATTGACTCATCCATTGCCTACCAGGGCGCCGGACGGGTGCTCGATGCTCACGAGATCGCGAACCTTTCAGCCTGGGCGTCCAACGGACTGCTTCCGAAGCTCACGGTTCTACTCGACCTCGACCCAGCGACCGCAAAGCAGCGTTTGACCACGCTCGGTGAGGGATTCGACCGTCTCGAATCAGAGAAGCTTGACTTCCACACCCGCGTTCGCGACGGTTTCCTTTCCCTCGCAGCAAACGATCCGGAACGGTTCCTCGTGCTCGACGCGAGCCAGCCAATCGAGGTGCTCGCCACCGCCATTCGCGCGCGCGTCGAGTCGCTGCTCGCTCGCTAGCAGGCGGACAGCAAGGGCTGCGGCTCCATCTGGGTCAAGGGTGACGGACTCTTGGCAGAGCGAGAGTATCCTCCACCCTCCATGCAGCTCAGCAACTGTTGGCCAAACGACCCCACCGGCATGCCGCTCGACGAGACGGATGGCGAGACGCTCCGTTTCAAACGCCATCGCAACATGCTCAACGCAGAGACCCTCGATCGTCACCAGTGGGCTGCCATCCTGAGGGCTCAAACGGCGGCCGCGGTTTCCGGCTGGTGTTCCTCGGTCAGGTGTAGCCGTTGCCGTGTTGAGCTCGCGCACAATGGCCAAGCGCAGCATCGTCTCTGACGGATGACTCGCCGTCTCACTGCTCAGAGCCAGGGCGTGCCGCAGGCTGCGCACGCCTCGTCTGTTGCGAAGCCGGTCAAGTTCGTCGCCTATTTCGGCACGACTGCGCGGCCGAAACAGGAGCCCGTGCGGCTCGGTTTCGTCACGTTGTTCTCCGCCACGCATGAGATGCTCCGTAGCGAGAACCAGATCATCAAGCGGGAGTATCTGCGCGAGCGAGACCCAGGCGCTGGTTGCAGAAACGAGCGGCAGCGGCGCGCCCCATTCGGGGTCTGGTGGGGAGGCTGCTGAGGTTGTGCCGCCTCCGGAGCTGGAACCAGCCGCGCAAGGTGAGGATCTCCTGCCGCCGGTGGGAGTCACCGTAGTCGCCGACGTTGTCAGCGGCGCGATGGCAACCCTGTCACGCCGGTTGGGCGGGAGCAATCCAAATAACGCGGCTGCGGTACTGCCGCTCAGCAGCCGGTCGTTCGCAGCGGATGATTGCGCCCACAGGTTGCACCGCAGGATGAGACGCCGCATGGGCGTTGTTTCGGGTGCTGAAACCGGGGGAGTAGGGGCAGGCGAGAAGGATGCTGGAGGCAGCCGGGTCTCCACAAAACGTTGTCCGAGAGCATTCATGAACCGATATTGGCAGGTTTGGGTTTTGCGCGTGGGCGTTATCCACAGGGTAGGCCCGGTAGCCTTAGTGGGTGACTGTATGGCAAGGACTGGTTGGGCAAGACGAGGCGATTCGCGTGCTGCGAACGGCCGCCGATGCGACCGCTGGTGCGCTGGGCAATACGGTGAGCGATATGACACACGCGTGGCTCATTACCGGGCCGGCAGGCTCCGGCAGGTCAAACCTCGCGTTTGCGTTCGCGACAGCGCTCCTCAACGGCGGTGCTGATTCGCTCGAAACGACCATGGCTCAGGTGAAAGCGCGAACGCACCCCGATCTCGGCGTGCTCACGACGCAAAAGGTCATCATCAGCATCGACGATGTGCGCACGCTTGTGACGTCGTCGCATTTTTCGCCGTCGGTTGGTCGTTACCGGGTTATGGTCATCGAGGATGCCGACCGCATGCCGGAACGGACATCCAATGTCCTACTGAAAGCGCTCGAAGAGCCGCCGGAGCGCACTGTTTGGATCTTATGCGCCCCGAGCGAGGCCGATGTCATCCCGACGATTCGATCGCGGGTCCGCTCGATTCGACTGCGGATGCCGTCCGTTGAGCAGGTGGCCCAGCTCCTGATCGATACGCACGGCGTTGATCCTGCAACCGCCGAAAAGAGCGCCCGTCTTGCACAGAGTCATATCGGCATGGCTCGTCGTTTGGCGACAAGCGACGACGCCCTTTCGCGGCGTCAAGAGACCCTGAGCCTTGTCTTTGGTATCCGCGGAATTGCCGATGCCATGCAGGGCGCCAAGCGACTCAACGACATCGCGGTCGAGGATGCGAAGGCCGTTTCGAACGAGCGCGATGAGCGCGAGCGCGAGGAAACGCTGCGTAACCTTGGCGTTTCTCCTGGTGCGGCCATCCCTCCTGCCCTCCGCTCGCACGTCAAACAGCTTGAAGATGACCAGAAGCGCCGGGCAACCCGAAGCGTTCGTGACGGTGTTGATCGAATCCTTACCGACTTGCTGTCGGCCTTTCGCGACGTGCTGATGTATCAGCTCGGGTCGCCCTCCGAAATCATCAACCGCGAGTTTGCGGCTGAGATCGAGTCGGCTGCCGAACGGCTTACCCCTGATGAGACGCTCAACTTTGTTGACGCGATTGCCGTCGCCCAAAAACGAATCACGAGTAACGTCACCCCCCTGCTGTCGCTTGAAGCGCTGCTGTGTACCCTGATCTGAGAGGACCAATTGTGATCACCAAATTTGCACGACGTGGAGGAGCGCTCGCGTCGCTCGCCCTGGTCGCTGCCCTTCTCGCCGGCTGTTCGGTTTCGATTGTTCCGCTCGACGATTCCGGCTCGTCCTCGAACCTCGACGGGGTGCCAGAGAATCTCAAAGATCTGTATGGACAGGATCTCAAGTGGAAGACATGCGAAGGCGATCTTGAGTGCGCGACCGCGACCGCTCCGATCAACTGGGATGAGCCAGACGGCGACACCATTGAGCTCGCGATGGTTCGGCACCCGGCCTCCGACGGGAAACCGATGGGCTCGCTGTTTGTGAACCCTGGCGGCCCTGGCGGCTCCGGCTACGATTTTGTCGTCAACGGCGTCGACGGCGGTCAGTTTGGTGATGCTCTGGTTGAGAACTACGACATCGTTGGTTTTGATCCACGCGGGGTGAATAACTCCACCCCGGTGAGCTGCTACGACGATCAGCAGATGGACGAGTTTTTGTTCGGTATTTCAACTGAGAAAACCGGAACGGATGCCTGGCTTGCCGAAATGCGAGAGTCGGCAAAGGACTTTGGTGACGCGTGTCTCGAGAACACTGGTGCCCTGCTTGAGTTTGTTGACACCGTGAGCGCGGCAAAAGACCTCGACCTGATGCGGGCGCTCGTCGGCGATGAGAAGCTCAACTACCTTGGATACTCCTACGGAACGTTCCTCGGAGCCCACTACGCGGAACTGTTCCCGGAAAACGTCGGGCGCCTGGTGCTTGACGGTGCGATCGACCCGAGCGTGAGCAACTTCGAAGTGGTCAAAACGCAGACCGTCGGATTCGAGAACGCCATGCGCGCTTACCTCGAAGACTGCCTGGCTAAGAAGGGCTGCCCCTTCACCGGAACGGTTGACGAGGCGATGGCAACCGTTGCCTCGCTGCTTGACAGCGTGGAGCAGCGACCGCTGACCGCATCCGACGGACGCAAGCTCGGCTCGGGTGCCCTGCTGACCGCCATCATTTTTCCGCTGTACAGCCAGGACATGTGGTCGTATCTCACGACCATGTTTGAGGACGTTATGGCAGGCAACGCCGACTACGCGTTCTTGCTTGCCGACAGCTACTACGGCAGGGGAGAAGACGGCTACCTCGACAACTCGTTTGAGTCGTTCTTTGCGATTAACTGCCTCGACTATGAGTACAACGATGACGACGCCAAGATGAAGGAAGAGGCCGCGGAGCTTGCCGCAGCTGCGCCAACGCTTGGCCGGTTCCAGGGCTACGGAGACATCGGATGCGCGGAATGGCCGTTCAAGAACCGTACGCCTCGCGAACCGATTCACGCTGAGGGAGCGGCGCCCATCCTCGTGATTGGAACCACGAACGACCCGGCAACGCCGTACGAGTGGGCCGTTTCGCTTGCTGACCAGCTGGACAGCGGCATCCTCGTGACGTACGAAGGCGAGGGCCACACCGCCTACAGCCCAAGCAACACGTGCGTCGCGGCAATCGTCGAGGACTACTTCGTCGAGGACGCGGTTCCGAGCGGTAGCCCGACCTGTTAGCGGGGTGCGCGTGACCACTGGCAGCAAGTGGTCACGCGCGCGCAAAAGTTCCGCTATGCTTGATGCTTGTGCGTAAGCCTTTGGCTCACACACGAGCCGCCTTAGCTCAGTCGGCAGAGCGTTTCACTCGTAATGAAAAGGTCGCGGGTTCGATTCCCGCAGGCGGCCCCATCAAAAAGCCCGGTCAGAGTCCAAAAACTCTGACCGGGCTTTTTCTATTTAACCGCCAAAAGGGGCAGATGAGGGGCAGCTCTGGTTATATGCCAGCAGAGGCCAGTGGCAACGCGGGATCGTGCTGGCGAGTTCGGGGCGAGTTGTTTCAAACTCGTCATTCAAGACAGTTCAGTGACAGATTCACGCCAGAGACCGGAACCGGGAACTACACCGCTGCAGGCGACGCCTTAGCGGCTGGCATTCTGCAGCGAGCCCGTCGTCTGCCCCTCTGAACTCTGCACGAGACAGGCAACGTTGCTCTCTGCCAGCACCCTGGCTGTCGCGCCCGGATACAGGGCCGCAGTACCAAGCTCGGATTCCTTAAACGGAACCCCGATGAAGGCAGTGAACGCATCGCCCGTGCACAGGGCATCGGCATTGGTGGGATTCATGCTGTTGTCGCCCGACGGGGTATTGCTCTGGGTATAGGGCGTGAGGCTTATCACTTGCGCATCGTGCTCGGTGGCGCAATCAACGAGGGCTGAGGACGTCGTGGTCGTCGTGGTTGTCAGGGTGAGGCAGTCGCCGACGGCGTATCTGAGCGATTCAAAGTTATCGGCCACCAAGACTTGCGTGGCACTCGTCGTTTCCACGGGCGCGGCGAGATCACAGGTGACGGAACCGGCGCCTGTCTGCTGTACCGTAACGATCCCGCCGATCTCAATCTCACAGCCAACCGTGACGTTTGCGTCCGCCGAATCAGAGGTCACCAACACCGAGAAGTCCCGGCTCCCCCTGTCGATCGCGACGCTCTCGCTGACGGTCGATTGCTGTGCGCTGTCGATAGTGGCCGTCCCATCGATGTTCTTCCCGCCGTGCGTTCCACGATACGAATAGTTCGCGGTTCCCTCAGCAACGGTCACCCGGAACGTGACCGACTCTGTCAGGACGCCCATCCCCGGTGTGAAATACCCGTTGTGTTCGGGAGCCTCTGGCTCTGAATACCACCGTGTAACCAAGATGATGAGGATGAGCACAAACGGGGCCGCGACGAACAGAGCGTTCTTTCTTTGTAGCCGAGTCCGATCCTTGAGCCTCGTTCGCTTTTGCTCGGGCGTCTCGTCTCCAGCGACTGCTTGCAAGCGCGCGCGCGACGTTTTCGAGTTTCGCCAGCTCACAATGACACCTCGCGCAGCGTAGGCAAGCCCGCCGAGCACGGCGATAATCAAGCCCATCAGACCGAGTGGCGTTGTGAGATCGGGTGAGCTTGTGAATGCTATTACGAAGTTGAACACGATGACGGCTCCGCAGGACAACCACCATCCGAACCAACGCTTCGGGCGCACCCGCCGATACAGCCGGCGCTGCGCGGCGCTCAACGGCTGACCGTCTGCCGCCTCTGATCGAAACTGGACAGCGATGAGTATCAAACCGATGATGAGCACAGCAAGCTTCAGAACGACCCATTCTCGGGTGAGTACGGAAACCATGAGGGTGAGCGGCAACAGCCAAAACTGAATCCTTCGCATCGCTGTGCCAGCGGCCCCACAGGCCAACGCAACGGCGTGCTCATTCTGTGGATCGATTGCGAGGGATGCTCTCGCCAGGCGAATTGAGTTTGCGGTGCTCTGTGTGAACGCGGCAAGGATGCGGATAGCATCCGCGTTCTCAGGATCAATCGTGAGCGCCCGTTTGATCGCCGCAATTGCTGCCTTGTCTCGGCCGTAAATATTGTTGAGTTGGAGGGCGTGCGTAATATGCGTTCCCGCGGCGTGAGGGTACTCCTCAAGGAGCGTGGCAACAAGTTTGTCGGTGCGTTGCTGATACGCATCAAGTACGCTGCGCTTTGGAAAGACGGCCTCCGATGCGAGGCCCCAGCCAGTGATCGTAACCCGAGCCCCGATGAACGATGCGCGGTACGTATGAGGTTCGTGAGTAAGGAGTTGCTGCGACACGCGGTCGGCGGTCTCGAGATCATTGAGCTCGAGGCTTACCAGTGAGAGCAGCGCCATGCCGTCCGTCGAACCTGGATCACGCGCAAGAGCCTCGCTGGCATAGTGCCGTGATTGCTCGTAGTTGTCGAGCAGCCTGTGGGCATCGCCTAGGGTAAACGCCACCTCCGCGTTCTCAGGATGGGAGGCAACCAACGGGGTCAGTAGCTCAACGGCGTCTTGATGACGGCGAAGGCGAAACATGGCCTCGGCTCGCGCCAGGGCAGTATCGAGATCCGACATTCAGCGTGCGCCAATGGGAGATCGAGCGTGTGCGTTGCTCATCGGTGACGCTTCCGCTGTGCGAGGTATTCGGCGAGTTCGTCGTAGTCGCCAGACTTGTTTGCAAACTCGACCACGTTTCGCGCCGTCTCAAACCACGGGCCGACGGATGGTTTGACTTCTTTGAGGGCGACCTTGAGATCTTTCATGGAGATCAGGCGGACGGTGGCGGTGCGCACAGAATCCATCAGTGCTCGCTCAGTTGCGGTGTTACAGATATGCACAATATCTGCCCCGGAGAATCCCTCGGTGGCCTGGGCAAGCGCCGCTACATCGATGTTTGCGATGGGCTTCGCGGCGAGTGCCGAACGGAACATAGCCTCGCGGGCGGCGACATCCGGTGGGGTCACCAACACGGTTCGGTCGAGCCTGCCTGGACGCCGAAGTGCGGGATCAACATCCCACGGTGCATTTGTCGCACCAACAACAAAAATGCCGTCGTTGTTCGACTGCACACCGTCGAGTTCGGCGAGGAGTTGGTTGACCGTGCTTCGCATTGACGAGGAGGCGGACCCAGCTCGCTTTCCGCCGAGAGCATCCACCTCGTCGATGAAGAGCACACACGGCGTTGAAGCGCGCGCCTCTTCAAAGAGGTCGTGAAGGTTTCGCTCGGACACGCCCATGTACATGTCGAGGATGTCAGAGATAGCGATTGAGATGAAGGTGGCGTCAAGCTCACCAGCGAGTGCCTTACCAAGGTAGGTTTTGCCGCATCCGGGCGGGCCATAGATGAGCAGCCCACCGCGCATGCTCATTCCGTACATTTTGGCGATTTCCGGATTCCGGATGGGGGCGAGAAAGCTCGCTTCGATCCTCGCTTTGACATCGTCCATTCCGGCAACATCGCTGAGCCTCAACGCTGATTGTTGCTGGTCGAAGCGGGCGGATGTGGTGCCGTGGCCAGGATCGATGGGCTCTACTGTTGTCGCGAAACGTGGCTGTGCGATCTCGCCAAGATCGTTGGCGGCGGCGTCCCAGTCGAAGTTGGATTCCGAGGGTTGTGTTTCCGAGGAAGGTGCTGGTTGCTCTGCATTTGCGGGTTGCCCTGAATCTGCCGGAGCATCCGTGGGAGCAGTTGCCCCGGTCATACGGTTGAGGGCCGACTGCATGAGCGTCATCGCTTGGCTGTTGTCCGCATCCTCTGCCAGCACTTGACTGCCCTGTTGGACCGCCTCGGCGTAGTGACCCTCCGCGACTAACTCGCGCATCAGGAGGAGCCGCAATGGAACGTCGTTGGGGAGCGCATCAACGGCGCGACGAAGGCTTTCGAGCGAGGCAGGGGGCATGCTAGACATAGCGGGGGCTTTCTCAACAGAATCGGGGGGGGCAACGCAGTTGGCGACGCTAGGAAAAGGGTCGCGAACCGATGGCATCGCGACGATTTAGATTACCGTACCGTGCGCCTTTTTTGCCCGTTCACAGCGGGTTGCCAACACTTTTGGAGGCAATGGTCGGCAACCACCGGCCAGCGTGCCGGACAGCTGTGACGCTGTCACGGAGCCAATGTGGGAGAACCCTCTTTGCCAAGACTCAGCACTGTCCATCAGAGCATTGCCAGGTCACACGGTTACGCTTCACACGTGCTCCGTACCCCCGATGTTCCTTCACCAGGGCATTCCTCTTCTCGAATCTTTCGTCGAGAGAGCGGGGTTGCACTCGCTATCTTGGCCGTGATGAACTTCGCAACCATTGCGATTGCTGCTATCGCGATTCCTTGGGCCCATCTCACGAGCCCTTCCTCCTGGTTTCCCGACCTGATCCTGTATCTCCCCGTTGGTATTGTGTCGATTGTCATCACCTCGCTTTCACTTCATGCCGTTCAATCCGGTCGGCAGGTTGCTCGCACACTGCCGTTGTGGGGCATCGGGTGCTGGGTGGTCATCTTTGTGTCGAGCGTTGTTGTATGGGGGTTGATGGTCGTTGGGGAGATGTTTACCCCCGATGGCGGCCCGTGGTCCTAGGCGGCCGGATTGACTGAGCCCACGTCGAGCCTTGGCGCGAGTGATTTTTCAATCGAGCATTGGAGTGACTGAGCGTATGATTGATTGCTTAGGGTAAATATGCTGAGAGGGTTGAACGGTGGCACACCAGTCAACCTGAAACGTTCACTAGGGAGAACGCATGCGGAACGTCAATCGATTTCACAGACAAGCGGCCAGGCCTGGTCGGGCCGATGTTGCGGTTGTTCGTTCAACCGCGCGTCGCGTCGCGTCGCTTCTGCTGACCTCGGTTCTTGTTGCTGGCGCTTCGATTCTCGCCGGTGGCTCCCCAGCGAGTGCCGCCGGCGTGACGAGCGTCACCTGGAACGTACTGGCTGACGGAACGGCCCCGTTTGACGCGACGGCAGGCGACGGCCGCGACACCGGCGCAAATAACGGCATCCTTCGCGCCCAAGACACGGCAACATGGGAGATGGTTGTCTCAACCAATCAGGCCGGAACCTCGCAGTTTGTGATTACGTTGCCCACAGGCATGGTGTGGACCGACGCCTCAAAAGATGCAACCGTCTGCACCGGACCAGCCGGTGGCTCAATCAGCGCCAACGGAAACGTCCTGACCTGCGATCGAACGTTCGGTTCGGGAACAGACGTCATCTCGGTTTCGGCTCGGGCAGGAGCCATCGCGCACGGAGCGGTTGTCACCCCCTCAGTGACCGTCGACGGGCTCACCGTCGCCTCGTCCGTGCCCATCACAATTTCGGCAACGCCCCAGACGAGCCTCGCAGTTTTTAATAACCGGCCGACCGCTGGCGTGATCGTTGGCGGACAGCGTGGCGTCCGAGAATCCATCTCCGTTTCGCTCGGAGCAAACGCTGATGCGGCGAACCCAAGATTCTTTGGGTATGAGGCGCTCGCGTCTCCCTTTACCTTCTCGGCAACGGTTCCGGCCGGCGCCATCGTTGAGGGCGCCTCGATCGCGCAGGGCGGCGGAACCATCACGTATTCCCAACCGGGTGGGCCCGGAAGCGACGTGCAGTTTACGGTCACCAACGCTCGGGCAAACTTCCTGAACCCAACGGTTGGCGGGCTGGCCTCCTCGGCAATGGGTGCCGATTCCAGGGTGATTGCCCAGTACACGCTGAACTTTTTTGTCGCCTACGAGGGAAACATTCCGGTTGGGGTGCCAACAACGCTCAACGGACAGGTCTTTGGATTCGACCCCCAATCGCTCTCGAACGCGTCTAACTTTGGATCGGGAACGGCAGCAGGCCAAGAACCTGGCCACACCTGTGCCGCGGTTGTGCCTGACGCCGATCTTGCCTGCTATAGCAGCGTCTTCACGAGAGCCGCGGGGGCCACCGTTGTTGGCAGCCTCAACGGGACCGATGCGAGCGACCATAGCGGTCACGTTTTTGGAGACGGCCACGGCTACACGCTCGGCACAGAGGCTGTTGTGCCCGGCCAGGCATTTAACGCGTTAACCGGGGTCTACAATTCCGGTGCGTCAGAGAATCCAACCGCAAACACCTTTGGCAGTATTACCTGGGACCCGGCCCTGCTGAACCTTGCTGGCAACCCGCAGGTCATGCTGCGGCCATTAGGTGCCAGTAACGCCTTCTACAGCTACACAACGGTTGGACAGAGTTCTCTCCTGCCACCCTCGTCGTATGTGCTGGAGTACACCGATTTTGCGTTTACGAGTGATGCAGACCGAAAGGCTCGACTCTCGTTTAGTGATCCGGCAATGACCTGGGTGAGTGACCCTGCGGCGCTTGCCGGTGGGGCGTCATCCGTTTCGAGTATCAGGGTGCGCTACCTGCAGGACCTGCAGCCAAACCAAACGCTTGGTCTGGTCACGCCGCTTATTCGCTCGGTCGAGACCGCAGGAGCCGCTGTGAACACGGGTCTTCCCTGGTTCTGGCAGTTTGGTTCTGACGATAGAGCCGCAGCCCGCTCAACGTACACGGGAACCGGTTCGTCGGCTTTTGGTGGAAACGTGCAAACGGCCGAGGCCTTGCTCCGCGCAACCATGGAGTGGTTGCCTGTTGACGGGGCGAGCTATCCAGCTGGTAGCGCGGAACGTGGCGATATCGTGAGTCTGAGGATCGTTCCGGTGACGGTTGGACCGGTTGGCCCGGATGGGACAGCTGGCTCCGTTTCGACCAACTCCCGGATGACGGTGACAATGCCGAACGCGTGCCTTGAGCCGGTCGCCCTCGCGCTGCCACCCAACGCATCTCTGACCCCAGGGATACCCGGAAGCAACTGTGCCACAGGCACGCCCGCCGTTATCACCTTTGACCTCGGCGACCTGCCTGCTCCTGCTGGTGCCGCTGGCCCGGCAGCGTATCAGGGCCACGCGGCTGAACACGATGCGCTGCAGTTCCCCGTGAAAGCGCTCATGACAACGCCCATCCCGACGGTCGCCTCCGCAACCCTGCTGACAGAATCGGATGCCGACCCAACCCCTGCCGATTTTTCGGGAACAACCAATGCAACGGCCCAGATGCTTGCGCAGGACCGCACGTTTACCGCACGACTGACCGTTTCTGGGGCGGCGTCGTTTAAATCGTCAAAGACGGCAACGACGGTGCAGCCTGGCTACGTTGGCCCAGGCGAGACGGTGACGTACACGATCGGTTGGGCGAATGCCTCAGCGCAGACCTTTACCGAAACCGCATTTGTTGATGTCCTCCCGTATGACGGCGATGCTCGCGGCACAACGGGGCTGCTTGGACAGTCAGTCGAGCTGGTTTCCGCCGTTGCCGCAATGGATTCTGTCGCGCAGGGCACGGTGAGCATCGAGTACACGACGACGCCTGCCGCGGTTGTTGCCGCCGCTATTGCAACGCCGGGCAACGAGAACGCTGCGACCGGTGTGACCTGGCAAGCCCTTGGCGGCACGGTTCCGCCCGGAGTTACGGCCCTTCGGCTGACGCCGAGTAACGGCCTCGCGCCGGAGTACTCTGGCGAGGCAACGCTCGAGGTTAGGGTTCCAGCGCTTGCGCTCACCGGCCAGGTGAACAACAACATTTCGATGCGACTGATTGCAGAGTCGGGCTCAGACATCACCACGTCAGCTGGTGCGTCCCGCACGCTCCTCTCATCGGCGGCTACTATCAGCGGAACGGTTCTCCGTGACCTCGATTTTGACGGGGTAGTTTCGGCCGCCGACGGCCCCTGGCCGGTATCCGCATTTGGGCTTGAACTTCGAGATGGAGACCGGCTTGTTGCAACCGCAGCGGTTGCTGCCGACGGTTCGTTCCTCTTCCCGCCGGTTGCCGCGGGGCAGTACCAAATCATGTTGAGCCCAGCAGCCTCCGCTGGCTGGTCACACATACTTGCGGCGCCGGTCACGGTTGATGCAGGCGGCGCGGTGACCCAGACGCTGCTCTACCAAGAGCAGATCGAGGACCCTGTGCTTCGTGACGATTTCGCGAGCGTCTCGATAGGGGGTGCCGGGGTAATGATTCCGGTCACCGACAACGACACAATCGTTCTGCCAGCTGCACCCGGCAGCGTGTATACGGCCGACACCGTTGCGATCGATACAGCGCCGTCATACGGCGCAGCTTCGCTGGTAGCACCGGTCGCGCCGTTGCGCTTTTCGACGGTGAGCTACGTGCCGTCTTCGACATGGCCAGACGAATTTGCTGGGCAGCAAACCTACGAAGACACCTTCACCTATCGGTACACCAACGTGCTTGGGGTTACTGAGACGGCAACGGTCACCGTCACGGTGGTCGCTCTGCCCAGCGCGGCAGACGATACGGCTCGCATTCCGGATGCGACAACGTCGGTTGACGTTCTGGCAAACGACACCGGGCACGAAATTACAATTGGCCCTGACGCACCAACAACCGATTCGGACGCGACCGTCAGCGTGAGTGCAGGCAAGCTTGTTGTGACTCCGACGCACCTCTGGGGCGATGCCGAGACGGAATACTTGGTTGAGGTTCGATACCAAATCGTTGATTCACAGGGGCAAACGTCGACGGCACTTGCCACCGTCACGGTTCAGCGGGGGCCTGTCGCCCAGGCAGCAACCGATCTTGGCAAGCTTGAGGGCGGGGAATCCATCACCTTCGATCCCGACCTCTTGAATCCGGATGCCGCCGCTTCGCTCAACCCAATTGAGGTTGCGTCCGCACCAACCCAGGGTTCCGTGACTATCGAGGCCGACGGAACGATCACCTATGTTGCCAATGAACGCGGTGTCGGCCCAGACCGCTTCACGCTTCGCTACACCGACAATCTCGGTCAAGTGCAGCTCGTGACCTACACGGTTACCCTTCCTGACGCGGCGCTGCCAACTCCGAGCCCGTCAACGCCGGGAACAGACACCCCCGCGCCGACAACTCCAGGACAGCCAGCACCGCCTGCGGAGCCGGGTGACGGGCTCTCTGTTACTGGCGTCGGTGACGGTGTCGCCGGCTGGGCGTGGTCGCTCATGATCGCGGCTGGCCTCGTGATGCTTGTTGTGACACACCGGCGTCGCCGAAGCGCAGAGTAGAACGTTTCCTGAGGTAGCTCAATTGCATCGGAGCGCCTCAGAACGCCCCTGACCGAGACTCGGTTCTGGGCATCACCCGTGCCTTTCACCCACCCAGAGGCCCCGGGTATGTTTCAGGTGAAAAGCCTGGATGAAAAGAACGCGCCTACCGGAAGATGGGCAGAATCTGGCAAAGCGCGGCGTCTTCGCCCTGTTAGTCTTCAGCGGATTCATAGCAAACTTCCGGGGGGAAACTACAGATGCTATTCAATTTGGCGCGCCACAAAGGCGCGCAACTTTCGCTTGCCATAATCGTGGCCGGCTCGCTTGGACTCGGTGGCATAGTAGGGGCTACGCCGGCTGCCGCGGCCACCGAAACAGAAGCAAGCGTAGGGATTCGGCTTGCCTCTGATTCGCCACGGGCATCGGGAATGCCGTTCACGTATGACATCGATTTCAGCTGCGACCAGCTCGGCGGTGGCACAGGGAATGAGGCATCCGCTTGCACCGATACGGTTATCACGATTCCGCTGACTGACAGTCTGAAGGCCCTGCTGCCTGAGCTGGAAATCGGAATTGGGACCTCCGACTATATTGAGTCGGTAGACATCATTGATGGGCAAGTTATCTTTCGCCTTGGCGCCGTTCCAGTAGGCGAATCGCTGCAGTTCCAGCTGGACATCACTCCGCCGAACTTCACGACGCCAAACAACACGGATTGGTCGCTGCTGCCAACGGCAACGGGAAGCAACTTCAACCCTGCCGTTGCCGAGAAGCCCGCCGTTGGGCAGGCCACATCCGGGCTGACACACGGGATCACCAAATCCGTCAACGACAGCGCATTTGTTGAACCTGGAGAGCTCGTCTCCTACACCATCACCGTTTCGTGCACGCGGTCGGCAACTGGGATGATCCTTGCCGATTCAATGGTTGTCACCGATTCGATGCCAGCCGGTTTGACGTATGTTTCCTCAACGCCAGCCGCGGCCGTCGGCGCAGGCGGCACGCTGACCTGGAATCTCGCCGGCGGCACACTGCCAACGGCTTGTTCGGCAGTCGATGGTGATGGGACCGCCTCGTTTGTGGTTGAAGCGAAGGTTGCGGATGACGCCGCATACGGCAGCAAGATCACCAACACCGCGACCGTCGACTCAGTCACGACTGACGGCCAGGTTGTCGCTCAGAAGCAGTCTCAAGCTGGGCTCACCGTCGTCGGCGATGGTGAGTACCCGGTTGGGACGTTCAGCAAGGACTCCTTCGCCCAACTGCGCGACGGTGATGCCCCTGCGTCGAGCAGGGCATCCGGCCTCGAAACCGACTCGCACACCACCTACCCAGGCAATTGGCTTGGAGCGGCAAACGTCGCAAGCGGTGACTGGTTGCGAAACTACACTCCGAATCAAGATTCCGGTATGAAGCAAGCCGGATACAAGATGCAGTACTGGAGCGGGGTGCCGTCTGGCGCAGGCTTCCAGCTCGACATTACCGACCCTGTTCCGTGCTTGACCAACCGGACGGAGCAGATCTACGGATCGCAGGCTGTTGGCGAGTACTGCGCGGCCCCTGCGTTCCACGTGAAGACGGTAACCGTGCACACTGACGGCTCTGGTGGAGTTCCGAATCTCACGAACGCGTACGTTCCCAAGATTCGGTACGCAGACGGCACGCTTGTTGACATGGTGCGCACCTCGGGTGGCGACCACTACGGGAACTACAGCATCCCCGACCTCAAACGAATGGATGTTGCCGAACTCATGTTCCCCCGTGACGCCGGACTCTCCGGTCCCGTGATTCGCTGGGCAGTCTTCGGGTTTGTCGACCCGCGGGCCGAAGAGAACACGATCGTGCACAACGAAGCTTCTGCAAAGGTGTATTGGAAGGACGAGTCAACCCTTCGCGCGCAGCCAAAAGACAGCGCGGATCTCTACGTCATCAACGCGCCCCAGATCGGGATCGAAAAGTCCTTCGGCAAGCTCAACGCAACTGGCCCTGGCACCACATCGATGAAACTGACGGCGCGCCTGTCCAATTTTGGCACCTCAACAGAGGACTTCGTGGTGACAGACCTCTTGCCGCAGGGAATGAAGATTCGCTCGACGGACAAGAACTCGACCGTTGCCACCACCGTTGAGGGCGACTCAACTCGCGTGACACATGAGCTGACCCCAACCACAGAGGTGCTGAACAACTTCGAGGGAACCGGGCGTCAGTTGGTCCGTGTGACCGTGCCAAAAGCGCAGCTTGAGGCGTATGGTTCGCTCCAGGTAACGATGGTCTCAGAGTTCACCGTTGAATACATCAATGAGCCAGGCACGTATGCCAACGTGGCGCAGGTGTACTTTACGGACGAGGCCCTGCTGAAGACCTGTCAGCAGAGTCCCGCCTACCTGCAGTCGAACACCGAGGCAATCGATCTCAACGGCAACGGTTCGCTTTCGGATGCAACCTGCTATTCGACGGCCAACCTGGTCGTTCCTCCGCCAACCGGGGGCGCGTCCTTCAAAACGACCAAGACGGTTCAGGGGGCTGAGGATGCAGCGCCAAAGGCATATCCGGGAGTCGGCATCGTCGGCACAAAGGGCGGGAGCGTCACGTTTGGGCTTGGCTGGAAGAACACCGGAGGCGTCCCGCTCAAGGGCGCAGTAATCTACGACGTGTTCCCCGTTCCTGGCGACCAGGGTGTTGGCGGAACCGTTGCGGGGAAACCGCGCAACAGCCAGTTCCAGGCAACGTATGTATCCCTTGGCGAGCTGCCCGAAAACGTCACTGTTGAATACAGTGAGGAGGCAAATCCCTGCCGTAACGAGGTCTTCCCCGACGCCAAGAATGCTGGTTGCATTGATGACTGGAGCTCGACCGCGCCGACTGACCCGTCGACGATTACCGCCATTCGCCTTGTGTCGTCGGCAACCTATGCGCCTGGCGAGGGGTTTGCTGCCAACGTCATCATGACGGTCCCGCCAATTGTTGAGGGGCAGATCGCTTGGAACTCAATCGCTGGTGCAGCCGTCAAGCTCGACGGCGGAGCGCTGAACCCGAACTCGCCGCCCAAGGTGGGTATCACCGCGACCTCGAGCGGCATCCCGCTGCTGCTTGCCAAGACGCTCAATGAGGACATCGACCCGACGACGGTAAAACCCGGTGACACGCTCATTTATACGGTTTCGGTCTCAAACCCTGACGCCGTGCAGCGCACGATCACGGGTACAGACACGTTGCCGGCCGGACTGAAATTTGACTCGGTTATTGGGCTCAACGGAGCGGCCCTGGCCGGGGTGGATTACGACGAGGCAACCAACACCATCAATTGGGCAGGTGTGCCGATCGAATCCGGTGCGACGCTGGCCTGGCGTGTGACCGCAACGGTTCAACCCGGTGTCACCGGAAACCAGACCAACACGTGGAAGGTTGACGGCGGCACCGGCACAGAGAATCCGTGCCTTGACGATCCATCGGCCGAGTGCGTTCCCGTTGAGGTGCTTGCAGCGGGCCTGACGATCACCAAGGTGGTTGATGGAGCAGGTTCGGAGTTCGCAAACACTACCTTTACCGCGCATCTTGTGTGTGCCGTCGGCGACGAGATCATTCTTGACGAGGATGCTGTGCTTGCGGCGGATGGTTCTGTGGTTTCGTTTGCCGTTCCGTACGGCGCGACCTGTGAGGTGACCGAGCCACACGCCGGTGGCGCAACTGCATCAGCGATTACTCCGTCCGGTGCGTTTGCTATTGTCACGAGCAACGCGGAGTATGCCGCTACCGTCACCAACACCTTTGAGGCCGGCGGCCTCGTGATTAACAAGCAGCTGACCGGTTCCGGCGCGGAAGCGTTTGGCGCTGGCCAGTTCACCTTCGCCGTAGCCTGCACCTTCAACGACCAGCAAGTGTTCGCCGACGAGGTCACGCTGCAACGTGAGGGCGATGAAACGGTTCTTGAGTCGGAGGCGCTCGCTCCGCTTCCCATCGGTGCCGAGTGCACCGTGACGGAGACGGATGCTGGGGGAGCCGACGCCCTCCCAGAGCCCGTTACCGTGACGGTTGTGCAGGACGAGGAACTCGCGAACATCGTCACGGCGACGATCGTCAACGAGTTCTCGGCCGGAACCGTCCGCGTCACGAAAGAACTCGATGGCGCGGAAGCATCGCTGCACGCCGAGGACACATTCACCGTGCTCGTGACCTGCCAGGTAGAGGTGCCATCGGCGGAGGGCAACGCCGTTCGCGGAACGGTTGCCTCGCAGAGCATCCAGATCGTCGGTGGTGAGACGGTTGTGCTCGCAAATGATGAGGGTCAGCCGATCGCGCTGCCGCTTGGCTCGCACTGCTTCGCGACGGAGACGGATGCGGGGGACGCAACGGGGTCTTCGGTTAACTTCGACTCCTACGAGAACGCGATCGTTGTGGATACCGGGTCGCCCGAGCGTGCGCAGGAGCTTGCGATCTCAGTGATCAACACGTTTGATCCGGCACCAGAGCCCGTTCTTCCTCCCGATGACGGGGTTGCGAACAAGCCTGCCCCCGGGCTTGCCGTCACCGGAGCGCCGGCATCCACATCCCTTGCGGTTGTTGGCCTGGTCCTGATGGTTCTTGGAGCACTGGCGCTGCGCCGCCGCCGCGCCTAGCTCGGTGGTTACCCCGTCGGCCCTGACCGCCGACACCGTGGGGGTCACCGAGACCGATGGCCCGTTTCGCTGCCGAGCGAAACGGGCCATTCTGTCGTCCGGGTACGATAAGGATATGAAGATTCCTGTTCTCCCGCTCACCGGCAGCCTGTGTATTCTGATCGGAATCATCATCGTTGTGGCGACTCCCGGAAACGTCGGTGCAGCCTGGACCGCGCTCACGCTGCAGATCAGCGGTGTGGTCATGCTCGTCATCTTTATGGGGATGAATCTTGCCAAGCGCCGCAAGATGAAATAACACACGGCTCGTTACCGGATGCGCTCGTTGAGCGTCGTCTGTTCCCACAATTGCCCCGCAATTCTCGGCGTGAATTGGCGCGCCTGAAAACAATACATTTCGCTGGTTTTGGTGCGTGCGGGCCCCGTTGTTCTTAAACAAAAAAGTTTATTGTATGTAACTTTGTGTCCCGTCTATTCTGTGGTCAAATAAGTGAGAGTGGCCATGAAAGGGGTGGTCGCCGGGTTCAGTTGTGCGGAGTTTTCGCACGTCTCAGTGCGCCAATTTGGTCACCGAGAGCTTGCTGAACTTCACCCAATTGAACATTCCGCAGCGTCACTGTTGCGGAGCAACAGACTGTTAGGGGCAGGATGTTTACATCTCGCGCGAAATCTCGAACATGGAAGGGTCTCGCCTCTGGCGTGCTCACCGGCCTCGTTCTAGCAACACTGCCGACGCTTTCCGCTGCGGCAGCACCGGTATACGAAATCACGGCCAACTGGGTCGACGGAACAGCAGCATCCGTCAGCCAGGGTGACGTGGTGAACTCCGAGTGGCACATTAACGTGAACGACGACCAGCCAGCCGCGCAGAACGGCAATGTTGACGACGTCACGTTCTCGGTGTCCGCTACCAACTCATACTTCACCGACCTGCCAGATGCCTGCCTCGTTACCGGCGTGACAACGCCGTCGAGTATTTCGAGTGATGGGCTCACCCTGACCTGCAACACGGGAACGCAGGCAATGGGAACCGCGGTCGTTGCGCTCGTCCCTGCGGTTGTGAAGGGCGCAAAGGGCGACGCCGTTGTGTTAAACGGCGAAACGAACGGACAGCCAGCGGGCACAACCGAGATTCCCATCGAGAACGCATTTGGCATGGACATGGTGTGGACCACGCCGAGCAACAAGGTGGCGTTCGGCACGACGACCGTTGACATGGAGTTCCAGTGGACGCTGTTCCACAACCGTGATTCCGAGGCAGGCCCCGACTCCGTGTCGTACCTCATCGACTACGCGGGAACCGAAGCGAGGGCGATGTCTGTTGCGCCGTCCGCATGTTCGGCCTTTACCACTGGCAGCGCCGCCGGGCACCCGTGGTCAGGCGGATCGCACGACGCAGACCAGGTCTCCCCGTTTGTGGGAACCTGCGACTTTGTGCAGCTCTCTGCCACGCAGTTCCGACTGACCCTCACAGGCATCGACTATTCGGCGGTCGCTGCCCCAACAAAGGATTCGGCTGGCAAGGCCATCCCAGACGGGAAGGTTGCCGTCGCAAGCGGGCAGATCAAGTTCCGCGTCGAGACGACGTCAAACGTTGGAACAACCCTCACCGTCGACGCGCCAACGTATGTTGCGCCGGGTAGCGGAGCAACATCCATTGATGACGCCTCGAATAACTCAGCAACGAAGCTCATCACCTGGCCTGGTAACTGGAGCTCAGTCTGGCAGCGCAACTACACCAAATCGATAGCGCTCAACTGGGACGACAACTATCGGGTGTCGCGTGGCACGCAGGTCATGCAACTGGTTGCAGGCGATTTTGGAAATAAGGGCAGCGTCGATACCGCGAAGTACGGCTACTGCCACATCATCGACACCAAGTACCTCACGTTCGACACGGCTCAGCAGGCTCAGCTTGATGTTCCCCTCGAATACTACGTTGGAGGCGACGCTCGTGTTGATCCCACAAACGCCGGGTACAACCCCAACACATTTGACTGTGGCGTCGCGGCCGGTTGGACAACAACCGAGCCATCCGATCTCAGCACCGTGAAAGCCGTACGAATCAGATTTGACTTCACCGAGATCAAGGGAAACCCTGTTCGCTCTGGCCTCAACGTTTTTTCAACGGTTAAGGATGATGCCCCCATCGGCCAGGATGTTTGGCAATCCGCCGCAGCCATGATTGAGGGCGTCTGGAGCATGCCAAACGCCTACCCTGACCGCAACGCGGTCGCCAACGGTCGATACCCGTCGACAACAATTGCTCGTGACGTGTTCAAGATTGTTTCAGCGACGCCAATCATTGCAAAGACCGTTGACCAGAAAGTTGTCACCCCCGGCGCTCCAGCAACGTACACCCTCGATTACCAGCTCTTCGGTACGGGCGTTGTTCCCGAATTTGTGGATGGCGTTGGCATCGTTGACACGCTGCCGCTCGGCATGACGTACGTGCCAGCAACGGCATCCGTCGAGCCAACCGTGAGTGTCAACGGCGATGGCCGTCAGGTACTGACCTGGGCGATCGACGCGGTCAAGACAAACGAGCATCACCTCATCACGTATGACGCGGTTGCCGACGACACCGTTGTACCAGGGCAGAACCTGAAAAACGAGGTTTCGATTTCGTTTGAGGGCCTTGTTGTTATCGGAAGCGCCCAAGTCACGGTTGGCTCGTCCGGTCGCACGATCATCGGTAAATCAGCTGATCAAGGGTTCATCCCGAACGTGAACGGCGACGGCGTTGGTGATGGTTCCTGGACCGTCACCGTCAAGTCGACCGATCCGCTTCCACAGGCGTTTACCGACACTATCGACGTACTTCCGTATGTTGGCGACGGCCGTGGAACAGCGTTTAGCGGTACGTATAGCCTGACCGAGGTCACCGCTTCAGCGGGAGCGACGGTGTACTACACGACTGCTGATCCAGCAACGCTGAGCGACGACCCCGCAAACCCCGCAAACGGTGCTGCCGGCGATACGACGGGAAACACGAACGGCTGGAGCGAAACCTTCAGCGCCGACGCAACCGCGGTCCGCGTCATTGGCGGAGAACTCAAGCCAGGCGCAACGGAACAGTTCACGGTTGCCGTTGCAACCGACGGTGCGATCGGCGGAGACGCCCTCGTCAACCGTGCACAGGCAAGGGGGGAGCACACCGCCCTCGTCATGCGCACCTCAGCACCCATTACGGTTGCCAACTCGTATTCTGCATCGCTGAAGAAGTACGTGCAGGACGCGAAGGGTGAATGGCACGACGCAAACGACGACGCAGACTACCCAAGCTTCCGCACCGGCGACACCGTGAGCTACCGCATTGTGATCGAAAACACCGGCCAGGGAACACTGACGGGCATTGAGGTAACCGACGACCTGTTCCCAACACAGGGTTCGTTCACCGTCGCGTCGTTGGCGTCTGGCGAGTCTGAGGCGCATGATTTCTCGGTCACGCTCGACGAGTCCCTCGGAGGCAACGTCGTCAACACGGCAAGCGCAACAGCCGATACTCCAGTCGATGCGCTTGACGCGCCGTCGATCAACAGCGATCCAGCCGGCATCCTCGTGGCGAACTACGTGACGGTCAAGACCTCGGATCCGGTGTCAGGTTCGTCGGTCAACGGTGGTGACATCATCAACTACACCGTCACAGTGAGCCAGGTTGGCACAGCCGCGGCCGACGCTGTCTTCACCGATGACCTGTCAGCGGTGCTTGACGACGCCACGTTTAACGACGATGCCGCAGCCAGCACAGGAGACGTCCTCGTCATCGATGCCGGCCTTTCGTGGTCAGGAACGCTTCCCGTTGGTGGCGTCGCCACGATTACGTACTCGGTTACGGTGAACGAAGCCGCTGATCGGGCTGACAGCGTCATGACAAACGTTGTGACCTCACCAGGCTGTGAAGTTGTTGACGGCAGCGACGTGAACTGTGGCACGCAGCACTTGGCTGGAACCTACACCGTGTCGAAAACGTCGAACCCAGTTTCGACAACCACGGTTGGTGCTGGTCAAAAGATCACGTACACGGTTCAGGTATCGCAGGTTGGCCCCGGCGCTCTCCGCGAGGTTAAGGTGATTGATGATCTGAGCCGCGTGCTCGACGACGCAACCTGGACCAACGACGTAGCTGCTTCGTCCGGTCAGGCAAGGTTGGCGGGCACCGACCTCACCTGGACAGGGGATCTTGCCGTCAAACAGGTGGTGACCATCACCTACTCCGTCACGGTTGGCACCGGCGGTAACGGCACGCTGGTCAATAAGGTGCGCCCGGCCTCACCTGGCGGCGTATGTGTTGCCGCGGCTGATGAGAACCCGGATTGCACCACGACGCACGCGGTTGCGACGGCAGGGCTCGCGGTCACGGGTGGCGACGTGAACGCGTTGGTTGGCACCCTCATCGTGCTGATCATCGCTGGCGCTGGAGCGCTGCTCCTGAGTCGCCGCCGCCAGCTGAGCTAGCATCGGCAGAATCGCAGCCGCGGTGCGGGGTCATCAGGACTTCCGCGCCGCGGCTGTGATCGTTCATCGAACGGAAGCCCGGCTATTCGGCTTGGCACGAGGGTAGGCAAGCGCGACGTAGTTGCGCGTTGCACCCTGCTAATTTGGTGGGAAACTGAATGCATGAGTTTTCTGAATCGGCGGCGTCAGCAGGCAAACGACCGGGCAAGTGCGTCTGGGCGCGACGCATCCAGTGAACATGCTATTGACCTGTCGCCTGGGCAAGACCTGTTTCCCGGCCACGTTTTTGACGCGCTTGGCGTTGATCCTGTCCCGTTTGGTGAACCTATTGGTGGTGCTGTTCGTGTTGTAGAGAAGCGACTCGCGAACGGGTTGGTGACGCTCATGACGTCGGGAGCATCTCGGCTTCCAACGGATTCTGGTGAGCGGGTAGAGCTTGCCGTCGAGGTAATTGATGGACAACAGGGTGCTGCGCGTGTGGCGCTTGCCATCGTATGCGATGACATCGCCACCAACCGTCGGGTACCACCGGTAAACACGCCCTGGCGTAACCCCCAGCCATTTCTTGACGGGACGCGAATCTCGGCAATCATGGCAACCTCCTCACGCTGGGGTGTCGCATTTGACGAGGTGCGTTCTGCCGATGGGCAGCTTTGCGGCCATGTACGAACGCTGCGGCTCCTCACCGATGCGGAGGCGACGTTTGCTGCGCAGAACGGTTGGGAACTTCTGGTTGATGCTGCGGGTTCGGTCGACGCGTTGCTCGACGTTTCAAGAGAGGACACGGTTGCCGGCAGAACGGTCGCCGCCGATACCCCCGTCATCATTACGAAGTTACACGCCGAGCACCCACCTCGTTGGGTCACGTTCACTGGCACCATGCTGGAGTCCGTTACCGGTTTGGAATCCGATGCCTACATGGACGAATCCGCGAACCACGAGATATGGTCAACCAACGAATTTGTCGCACGTTTCCCGCAGGTTGCACGGTTTACGCGGGATGCGCAGCCAGGGCAAACGGCGCTGTTCACCGACAACTCTGGCTCATACACGATAGAAGAACACTGAGTTCTTTGACGATCACAGCCACTTGCGGCGGCGGAAGGCGAAGTAGAGGAAGACCGCGAGCAGCACCATTCCTCCGACGGCCCCCGCATAGCCCCACTCCCAATGCAGTTCAGGCATGATGTCGAAGTTCATGCCGTAGATCGAACCGATGAGCGTTGGCGCGAAGAAAATTGCGGCCCAAGCTGAGATGCGTTTCATGTCGTCATTCTGCTGCTGCGCAACAAGCGTTGAGTTCACCGTCAGCGCGTTCTGCAGCAGTGTCCTGAACGAGTCGGAGCGCTCAACGATGCGGATAACGTGGTCCCGAACATCCCTGAACCTGCGCTGCAGCTCAACAGGTACACCGTATTTATCTGCCCCCTTGAGAAGCGCTTCGAGCATGTAGACGAGCGGGCGGGTGGAGCGCTGAAACTCGACAACCTCGCTGAACAACTCGTAGATGCGCCGCGAGACCTCTGAGTTGCCGGCAAACAGCTGTTCTTCGATTTGGTCGATATCTTGCTCAAGCCCGTCAACGACGGGGGAGTAAGCATCAACAACCGAGTCGAAAAGCGCATAGAGCAGGGCCTGCGGGCCCATCGCGAAGAGCTCAGGCTTGCGCTTGATGCGTTCGAGGCTGCGCGAGATGATTGTGTCATCGCGTGGCTCAACCTGCACAATGCTGATGAAAAAATTAGGCCCAACAAAGACGTGGATTTCGCCGAACTCAACGGTCTCCTCGGCATCAAGGTAGGCGGCAGGGCGGAGCACCGCGAACAGGGTGTCTCCGTAGCGTTCGAGCTTTGCGCGCTGGTGGCCGCGGAGGGCATCCTCAACGGCCAGCTCGTGTAGCCCAAACTCGTGGGCAACCGACTTGAGCTCAGCTTCCGGAGGCTCATGCAGGGCGATGTACGCGATGCCTCCGTCGCTGTGCAGACGCGCATAGGTGTCTTCAAGTGTTGGTGATTGTGGCTGCAGCTCGCCGTCGATGTAGATGCTGTTAATCATGAGGGTCATAGTGCATTCCTCTGGAACTCGCGGCCAGGCTCGAGGGGTCTCCTCTGCCGCCGTGCCAAGGGTATCAGCGTTGTGATACTCAGCGCCTGGATAGGCCGGAAAGCCTTACTCTGAATGGTTTGTGTGCGACCGAAGCCGATCGCCAACTTCCATCGCTGGCTCGGGGGCAACCGGCTAGAGTTGCAGGTGAACCGTCAATCGGGGGAGGAAACGATGCGTCGCGCGCTGCTGATCGTTGATGTGCAAAACGACTTTGCCGAGGGCGGCGCCCTTGCCGTCACGGGAGGTTCAGCCGTTGCCGCAGGTATCACGAGGCTGCTCGAGGCACATGGCGATGACTACTCGCTCATCGTCGCTTCCAGGGACTGGCACACCGCAGGCTCGCTCAACGGGGGACATTTTGCTGCGGGCGACGCCACCCCGAATTACTCAGAGACGTGGCCGGTGCACTGCGTGGCAGGCACAACGGGCGCTGAGTATCACCCGCTTCTTGACGCGAATCGTGTCACCGTTCATATCGAAAAAGGCCAGGGTATCCCCGCCTATTCGGCCTTTGAAGGGCACACCCGCGATGGCTCCGACCTCGCGGCGATCCTCACCACAAACGACATCACCGATATCGACATTGTTGGCCTCGCAACCGACTACTGTGTCCGGGCCTCGGCCCTCGACGCCGCTGCCGTAGGGCTGAGCGTCCGAGTGTTTCTTGATCTTGTTGCGGGGGTGGCGCCTGCCTCAAGCGCGCAGGCGTTTGTGGATTTGCAGGCCGCGAATGTCCGTGTTGAGGAGTCGGCAGCGTGAAGCATCACACCGAGGCCGCCGGACACCCACTTGAGCACGCCAACAACAGAGGCGCTCACGAGGGGAGGCGCAGGCCGCCTCGATGGTTGCGCATCACCATTCCCGCCGTGCTCATCGTCGCGTGGTTTGCGGTTGGTGCCGTTGGCGGTCCCTACTTTGGCAAGGTCAGCGAAGTTTCGAGCAACGACCAGACCACGTATCTACCCGACAGCGCCGAGGCGACGCAGGTGCAGAAATCGCTTGACGGGTTCCGTGACGGGAGCTCAATTCCTGCCGTCATCCTTGTCACCTCCGATTCGGCTCTGACCGCCACACAAACCGACGCGATTAGCGACGCCGTTGCCGCAGCTGAACAGGTTAACGGGGTGCTTGGAGGCTCGCCAGCGACCGTGTCAGACGATGGAAAAGCGGCCCAGGCCGTCGTGCTTATCAACACGGATGCCACGATCAGCGCCGTGGTCAGCTCGCTCAGTGACACGGTGAGCAAGGATCTCCCGAAGGGACTCAGCGTGTACTTTGCTGGCCCCGCCGTGTTCACCTCTGACCTCACCAAGGCATTCTCTGGAATCGACGGGCTGCTTGTTGGGGTAGCTCTCCTCGCCGTGTTTGTGATCCTCATCATCGTCTATCGTTCGCCGCTCCTTCCGCTGATCGTTCTTGGTACGAGTGTGTTTGCCCTATCGGGCACCATCCTTGTGGTGTGGTGGCTTGCGAAGGCAGGCGTGTTCCTGCTCAACGGCCAGGTGCAGGGCATTCTCTTTATCCTCGTGATCGGTGCCGCGACCGACTACTCGCTGCTCGTGGTTTCGCGGTTTCGCGAGGCGCTCAGAGACTTCCCAACCACCTGGGATGCGGCCCTTGCCGCGATCAGGGGTTCCATCGAGCCCATCGCGGCGAGCGGAGGCACGGTGATTGCTGGGCTGCTGTGCCTGCTGCTGAGCGATCTTAACAGCAACAGGGCGCTTGGCCCGGTCGCGACGGTTGGCATCCTCGTCTCGATGCTCGCCTCGATGACGTTCCTTCCTGCGCTCTTGATGTGGGCAGGGCGCGCGGCGTTCTGGCCTCGACGTCCGGCGTTCGGCTCGCAGCACCCGGCGCTTTCCGGGCCGACAGCAACCGGACTATGGCCACGTGTTGGTCGATTCGTTTCGGCCAAACCCCGCCTCATCTGGGTGGCGAGCACGCTTGTACTGCTTGCTGCCTGCGCTGCGGTGCCGCAGCTCAAGGCGAGCGGTGTTCCGCAGAGTGATCTGGTGCTTGGGGAATCAATGGCTCGCGACGGCCAGGTTGCCCTCGCTGAGCATTTCCCAGCCGGCGCTGGGAGCCCTGCCCTCATCCTTGTGCCTGAGGGCTCTCTGGATGCCGCGGTCAGTTATCTCAAGACAGCCGACGGAGTGAACAGCGTCGTCGCCGCAGCGCGTGACTCGCCATCGGGTACTCTCCCCGTCGGGGTTCCTCAAGCTGCGCTGCCCCCGGTCTTTCACGGCATCGAGCCAACCGTGAGCGACGGCAACGTGTTGCTTCAGGCAACGCTCAGCGACACCGCGGATTCCGATGCGGCCGAGACCACGATTCGCGACCTCCGCTCTGGCCTCCACTCCGACGTGTCTGAGGACATTCTTGTTGGTGGTCCAACGGCAACCGCGGTGGACTCAAACGATGCCTCGATCCACGACCGCAACCTCATCATCCCCGTGGTGCTCGTTGTGATCCTGCTCATTCTCATGGCGCTGCTTCGGGCCGTTGTTGCACCAATCTTGCTGCTTGCGAGCGTTGTGCTGTCCTTTGGAACAGCCCTTGGGGTGTCAGCCCTTGTGTTCAACCACGTCTTCCGATTCCCAGGAGCAGACCCTGCGGTCCCGCTCTATGCCTTCATCTTCTTGGTTGCACTCTCGATCGATTACAACATCTTCCTCATGACACGGGTGCGCGAAGAATCGATTGCGCACGGCACGCGCAACGGCATCCTGAGGGGGCTTTCCGCAACGGGAGGAGTCATCACGTCGGCCGGCGTGGTGTTGGCCGCGACCTTTGCCGCCCTCGGAGTTATCCCCATCCTGTTCTTGGCGCAGATCGCGTTTATCGTCGCATTTGGGGTGCTCCTCGATACCGTTGTTGTGAGGTCGCTGCTCATCCCCGCCCTCACGTACGACATCGGCCCCAAGATCTGGTGGCCCTCAAAACTCGCTCACGAGTCCCGTGAGCGTCAGCCGGCCGCCAGCGTGCCGGCATCCACCAACCACGGCTAGCGCCAGCATGCGGCGGGCGAGAGCCTCAGCAAAATCGAAAGGACAGCAACATGGCAATTACAAGCTCAGCGACAACCCAGTGGAGCGGATCGCTCTTTGAAGGCAGCGGAAACGTGAGCTTCGACTCCTCGAAGGCGGCAACGCTTCCAGTGAACTGGAAAGCCCGTTCAGAGGGTTCTGACTCGGTAACCACTCCTGAGGAACTCCTCGGAGCCGCGCACGCGGCGTGCTACTCGATGGCTTTTTCAAACGAGCTCGCCCAGAACGGCACCCCGCCAGAGTCGCTGACGACAACGGCAAAGGTGAGTTTTGTGCCGGGAACCGGGATCACACAGAGCGCGCTCACGGTCACCGCTACCGTTCCAGGGATCTCAGCGGATGACTTTGCCAAACTTGCCGAGGCGGCAAAGGTAGGTTGCCCAGTATCCGCAGCCCTGACCGGAATCAGCATCACGCTCGACGCGACGCTCAACTCCTAGCCTCGGTCTCTTCCCTCGTGGGGCGCGAAATTTCGCACCCCACGAGCAAAAACGCGCCCCACGAGAGTCGGTCATCGGTCGTTCACCTTGCCGTCACCGACCGGTCCCATTACCGTCGTGTAGCACTTTTATGCTCTCTCCTGTGCCCGGAAGTATTGGCCGCAACACAGCAGCGGCCGGCCTGGTACTCAACGGAGGAAAACGTGACCCGACGCATTATCCCTGCAGTTGCCGCTGCAGCTGTCCTTGCTCTTGGCCTGAGCGCATGCTCCGGCTCGGCCGACGCCACAACCGACGGGGCAAACGCCTCAAGCGTTGACGCCACAACGGCAACAAGCGCAGACGCCTTTGGCGGTTTTGACCAGCTTGTCGCCGCGGCAGAGGCAGAAGGCGAGCTCAACGTTATCGCCCTTCCAGAAGACTGGGCCAACTACGGCAAGATCATCGACCTGTTCGAACAGACCTACAAGATTACGGTGAACTCGGCAGACCCGAGCGTGTCGAGCGCCGAAGAGATCCAGGCCGCCGACAACCTGAAGGGTCAGGATACCGCCCCAGACGTCTTCGACCTTGGCGCGGCAGTCGCCCTCGCAGAAACCGCGAAGTTTGCGCCCTACAAGGTGCAAACCTGGGAAGACATCCCCGCCGAGAACAAAGAAGAAACCGGGCTGTGGGTCAACGACTACACCGGCCTGATGTCGGTTGGGTACGACGCCGGCGTGGTCAAGGAACCCTCGCAGCTCGCTGACCTGCTCACCTCCGACTACGCAGGAAAGGTTGCGTTGAACGGCGACCCGACCCAGGCAGGAGCGGCAGCGGCAGGCGTCCAGTGGGCAGCCCTCCAGAACGGCGGAACGGCAGACAACATCAAGCCGGGAATCGACTTTTTCGCTGACCTCAAGAAGGCAGGCAACTTCCTGCCCCTCGACCCAACTCCCTCAACGATTGCCTCCGGCGAAACCCCCGTTGTGATCGATTGGAGCTTCAACAACGTTGCAGCCACGGCAGCAAACGAGGGCACGATCGAGTGGAAGACAGCTATTCTCCCTGGTGCTGCACTCGGGAGCTACTACAACCAGGCCATCAACCTCGACGCCCCTCACCCAGCAGCGGCTCGTCTGTGGCAGGAGTTCATCTTCTCGGATGAGGCACAGAACCTGTACCTCGAAGCCGGGGCGTTCCCTGTTCGCTTGAACGCGATGGTCGAAGCCAAGACGGTCAACCAGGATGTGCTTGATGAGGTTGGAGAGCCCCCGGCCGACCTCGTACAGTTCACCGCAAAGCAGACCGAAGGCGCCAGCACACTGCTCGCTTCGGACTGGGCCGCAGCCGTTTCCTAGCGAGTGACATCGATCGCCACCGTGCGACGGCAGGGGTGGGTCCTCCTCGGACTCACCCCATTTGCCGCGTACGTTCTCCTGTTTCTTGCCCTTCCAACAACGCTTGCCATCGCCACCGGATTCTTCGCCAAAGACGGACAATTTACGTTTGACAACGTTGCAGCGCTCTGGGACCCAGCGGTACTGCGCACCTTCGGAAGCTCCCTGTGGGTCTCCGCCGTCACCGCGGTGATCGGAGCGGTGATCGGAGCCCTGCTCTGCTACGCGTTGCTCGGTCTGCGTTCAGGAAGCAATGTGAGAGGCCTTGTTGACGCGTTTTCTGGGGTGCTTGCGCAGTTCGGCGGCGTCATGCTGGCGTTTGCGTTCATCGCCACGATTGGCATCCAAGGTCTCGTCACCGTCCTCCTCCGCGACGTTTTTGGGATCAACATCTTTGCGGGTGGAGTCTGGCTCTACGAAGTGCCTGGGCTGCTCCTGCCCTATATCTACTTTCAGGTGCCGCTCATGGTGATTACGTTCATGCCGGCGTTAGAGGGGCTCAAACCTCAGTGGGTGGAGGCCGCGGCGACGCTCGGCGCGAGCCGCCTGACGTTCTGGCGCCGAGTTGCTGCGCCCATCCTTGCCCCTGCCTTTTTCGGTTGCCTCTTGCTTCTCTTTGCCAATGCGTTCTCCAGCTACGCGACGGCGGCGGCGCTCATCAGCCAGGGCGCGCAGATTGTGCCGCTGCAGATTCGCGCCGCGCTCATCTCCGACACCGTGCTTGGCCGAGAAAACATGGCTGGGGCGCTTGCGCTTGGCATGACCATTGTCATGGTGTTGCTGATGACCGCGTACTCGGCACTCCAGCGCCGAACCGAGCGGTGGCAGCGATGAACCGCAGGCTCCGTACCGTTGCCGCCCATCCGACCAGGCTTGGGCGGATTGTGTTGTTGAGCGGTATCGGCATTGTTTTTGCCATCCCAATTGTCTCAATGCTTGAGTTCACGTTTCGGGTTGGCGGACCGGGCTCCTACGGGCTTGATCACTGGCTCGCGATCATCGATCCCGAGAACGAGCGGCGCTATCGGACGCTGTTTCAGGGTATCCTCAACTCGCTCATTCTTGCTGGGGCAACGGTCACAATTGTGTTGGTTCTGCTTGTACCGACCATGATTTTGGTGCAGTTACGGGTGCCTCGGCTCCAACGGGTTCTGGAGTTCGTTTGCATCGTGCCGATCACGGTTCCAGCGATCGTTCTGGTGGTTGGGCTCGCACCCGTGTATTCGGTTGTCACCGGGATCTTTGGGAGCTCGGCGTGGACGCTGGCGTTTGCATACGGCATCACGGTCCTCCCGTATGCCTACAGGGCCATCTATGCCAACCTGCAGACCGTTGACATCGTCACGCTCAGCGAGGCGGCGAGGTCGCTCTCAGCCGGATGGGCAACCGTCGTATTGCGGGTCATCGTCCCGAACCTCAAACGTGGGCTACTTGCGGCCTCGTTTATCTCCGTCGCCGTTGTGCTCGGCGAGTTCACCATAGCCTCGCTGCTCAACCGCAACAATCTCCAGACATCGCTTGTGCAGGTTTCGAAGAGCGACCCGTATGCAGCCGTCATCTTCTCGCTGCTGTCGCTCGCGTTTGCCAGCGTGCTGCTCATCATCATTGGTCGCGTTGGCACCGCCAAACGCGGAAAGAAGGAATCATGACCGAAGACCGAGTTGGAACCACCGTCGAATTTCGTTTGGTGACCAAGGACTACTCCGGTCAGCGTGCGCTCGCTGGCCTCAACCTTGCGCTCAGGCCTGGCGAGATGCTTGCGATGCTTGGACCATCTGGTTGCGGCAAAACGACAGCCTTGCGCAGCCTTGCCGGCCTTGAACAGATCACAAGTGGAAACATCCTGATCGACAACGAAGACGTCTCTTCAGTGCCAACCAATAGGCGCGACATTGGCATGGTCTTTCAGTCGTACTCGCTGTTTCCTCACCTCACCGTCCGCGAAAACGTTGAGTTTGGCCTTCGGATGCGCAAAGTCTCACCAGGGCAGCGACTGAAGCGCGCGGCCGAAAGTCTCGACCTCGTTGGCCTCGGTCACCTTGGGGACCGCTACTCGCATCAGCTTTCTGGTGGGCAGCAGCAGCGCGTTGCGCTCGCGAGGGCACTCGTCACTCGCCCACGGGTCTTGCTGCTGGACGAACCGCTCAGCGCCCTCGACGCGAAGGTGCGCGTGCAGCTTCGTGAAGAGATCAAAAGCATTCACGCCGAACTGGGGATGACCACGTTGTTTGTGACTCACGACCAGGAGGAGGCCCTCGCCGTTGCGGACCGAGTCGCGGTTATGCGCGACGGTCAGGTTGAGCAAGTGGCCACGCCAGAGGAGCTCTACAGCGTGCCCGAATCGTCGTTTGTCGCGGAATTTGTTGGCCTCAGCAATCGGCTGAGCGGTGTTGTCAGCGGGTCACGAGTGATGGTGCACGGGGCAGCGCTGCCAACGCAGGAATCGCTTGAGGACGGCAGCGCCGTGACCGTCTACATCCGGCCGGAGAATATTGAGTTCGCGAGTGACGGCCTGTTTGCGGTCGTCCGTTCGAGCAGTTTTCTGGGTTCGCTCAGGCGCACGCTCGTTGAGCTGACGAGCGGCGAGCTGCTTTCTGTGCAGCACAGCTCCCACGAGCGGTTGCTCGTTGGCGACGCAGTTTGCCTCAACTTTATTGAGCGCCCGGTTGCTGTCAGGCGTGAGCCTGTCGCGTCCTAACCGCGGCTGTTTGCAGTTGCCGTTTCGGCTGGGCGCCCCTGTCCGCGAAGGCGGGCTGGGAGGTTGCGGATGCCCCACCCGGTCACGCGCAGCATGGCCTCGACAACGATTCCCATCGAGATTTTTGATTCGCCGTACTCGCGCTCGGCAAATGTGATGGGTACCTCCGTGATGCGAAGGCCTTCTTGGTGGGCGCGGAACAACATGTCGACCTGGAAGCCGTATCCCATGCTGTGCACGGTTTCGAGCCTGATGGTCTCAAGCGCGTGCGCGCTAAAGACGCGGTAGCCTCCCGTGACATCTTTCACCGGAACGCCGAGCATCAGGCGGGCATACATGCTGCCAACCTTCGAGATGAGTTGGCGGTGGAGCGGCCAGTTTACGACGGAGCCGCCTTGGACCCAGCGGGAACCCTGCACAACGTCAGAGTGCTCGCTTGCCTCAAGCAACGCAGGCAGCTGTTCCGGCGCGTGGGAGCCATCGGCATCCATCTCGACAAGTCGGTCGTAGCCGCGCTCAAGACCCCAGCGGAAGCCGTGCTTGTATGCGGCGCCGAGGCCCTCTTTGCCAACGCGGTGCAGGACCGAAATTGCGTTATCCGCTGCCGCGAGCTCGTCGGCGATTGCGCCAGTGCCGTCGGGGGAGTTGTCGTCAACAACGAGGATGTCTACCTCTGGCGTTGCTGCGCGAACTCGCGAAACGATCGACGCGATGTTTTCGCGTTCGTTGTATGTGGGGATGATAACCAGGGTTGCTGACGTCATCACTGTCCTCGAATCATTTTGTAAACCGTTGACTTGTGGTTGGTCAACGTATCCTCGACCACAAAACCTGCGGCCTCAAGCGTATTGAAGTAGGTCTCTTGGCGATCCGGATTATCAGAGTAACTTGGTTTGACCATCACGAGCCAGACGGTTGACAATCCCTCAAGTTTCGGGGCCATATCGTCAAGGTTGTACGCCTTATCCCAGAGCCCGTCGGTCTGGTCGTACGGGGTCTTGAGTCCAACATCGATGAGCCCGTCAAACGGTTCCGGATACATGTGCATCGCTAGCCGAGGCTTGCGCGAGTTGCGAACGGTGGTGTCAAAGATGATGCCGTCACCAGCCTGCGCATGCTCGTCGATGGTCTGTGCGATAGCGTTCCAGTCGGTCCCGTTGTTGCGCGAATACGGTGTGCGCTGTTTGAGATAGGGGCTGGATGCGGCGACCACAACGGCGATCGTGAGCACCGGCACGAGCCAGCTCGCCTTGACCGTTCTGGCGACTGAGACGATTCCGAGCGCGATGAGCATCGCGACCGCTGGGGCGAGGAACGACAGGTAGCGCGGCGAATACAGCGGGGTTGCGGCGTTGCCGATTGCCAGAAGGATCGACGGGAGGAAGAGCCAGGTTGCGGCTACAACCAGCAGTCGAGGCATCCGCTCTCCGGTCGGCTGGAACAGTGATGCAAGCTGTTCGTTCACCGGAAGGCCCTTGCGGAGCCTGATGATGACCGTGATGCCAGCGACCAAGCTGATGACGATAAAGCCCCACCCAATTGCGGCGAGTGTTTTGTCGACGAAGAACGGGGAAACGAACAGGTTGGTCACGTTGAAGCCAACGCGGGAGTGCAAGAACGCGATCTGCTCGCGCTCCATAAACGCGACGGCAACCACGGGAAGCGCAACGGCTGCGCCGGCCACGAGCGAGATGACACCGCGCTTAACCGTTCCGCGGTCGAGCTTCATGGTGAGTGCAATGATCCCAAAGACCAGCACGAACATTGTGGTGTAGATAAACAGCACATTGGTGAGTGCAAAGAGCGCGGCGAAGCCTACCCACGGGAGTGCTTTGCGTTCTTGCCGTGATACCAAGGCAATGAACCAGATGAACAGCCAGACGACAAGCGCCATCGTGAAGGCGTAGGCGCGAGCTTCCATGCCCATGTACGTGACACGCGGTAGCACCATGAAGATAATGGCCGCGACGATGCCAACGCTTCCCCGTGTGAGCCGGCTCGCAAGCACAGCAACACCTGAAGTGGCAACACCTATGGCGATTGCGCTCGGGAAGCGAACAGAGAAGGGCGAGGCGCCAAAGAGGTCGGTCCAGACGTGCAGGAACGCGTAGTAGAGGCCATGGACGGCGTCAACCGTTGTGAGCATGCGGCCGAGGGACTCCCACGACCGTTCCGCCGACATGATGCTCGCGGCTTCGTCACCCCAGAGAGAAGGAATCCACGAGCCGGCCATCGAAACTGCCGCGGCGATGACGCCGAGCAGGATGATGGTTCGCTTGGAGAGCGCACGTGCTGGCGCGTTGCCGGATGCGGGTGTGCGGTGAATGGGGGGAGATATGTCGTTAGAAAGAATCACGACGGGACGCGTATCTGTCACACTCCATCAAACCATGGGTAGGTTGTGTAGAACCTGCACGTTTAGTCACGGTTCGCTTCGCTGATCTCGCTCATCGCCGCAAGGAACCCAAGGACGGCCTTCCGATCGTTGTCGTTGAGCGCCGCAGCGACGTTGAACATGCGGGTGTGGCGATCGCCGAGGGTTGCACGAATGTGTTTATGTGATTCGTCGGTCACTGCGATCAAGACGGCGCGTCGATCGTGGGGGTGCGGTTCCCTCGTAATGTGTCCAGAGGCCTCAAGGCGGTCGAGGAGTTTGCTTGTTGATGCCGAGGATATTCCGAGATGCTTGGTGAGCTGCTTCGCCGTCACCTGCTCATCGTTGCCGTGTGCCGCGATGAGGAAACGCATCGCTTTCATGTCGTTTTCGCCGATACCCATGTTGCTTTGTGTGGCGTTTCGCATCGCTTGGTCGGCGGTGCGCCACCTGCGGAGGGCGTTGAGAACCGTGACGGCGTTGTCGAGTTCTTCGCCGGTCATGTCTGGTCGGTCAACAAAACGGCGCTGTGGATCGATGACGCGTGGGTCGACGATGGCATTCTCGTCTGGAGCAAACGCGCTGCGCGAATCGGTCATCAGTTCCACTTTGTGTTTGAGGGTGTGTTTGTTCTAGTTTAGACCCGTGCTAGCTTTTAACTAGCTAGGCTAACTAAATGGATGAACTAACGGGGGTGCCATGATGACGGTCAACACAGTGGCTGAAGAAGTTGTGCTGGTCAACGAACATGGGGAGCCCATTGGTCGGGCACCAAAAAACAGCATTCACGGAACCGACACCGCACTCCACCTCGCATTCTCATGCCACGTCTACAACCGCAACGGTGAAGTCCTCGTCACACGGAGGTCCCTCGACAAAGTGGCCTGGCCCGGCGTCTGGACCAACTCGTTTTGCGGGCATCCGTTGCCAGCCGAATCGATGATGAGCGCCGTCGAGCGCAGGGCGTCCCATGAACTCGGGATAACGCTGACAACCATCGAGCCGGTGCTTCCGCTCTTTCGCTACCGGGCAACAGACCCGAGCGGCGTTGTCGAAAACGAAATTTGCCCGGTATACAGGGCAGTGACCGAAGACAACATAGACGTCAACCCCTTGGAAGTTGTTGAGCACCGCTGGGTTCAGCCCGAAGATCTTCGCGTGGCAGTTGAGGCCGCGCCGTGGGCGTTCAGCCCCTGGCTGGTTCTGCAGCTTGCCCAACCCGGTTTTGCGGCGGCTGGTAGCGAATGACCCTGCTTGCCGAGTTTGAGACCTACACCGATTTTCGCCGCTCATTCGATGAGGCGATGGCTGAGTTCTTTGCCCAGCAGCACCAACGAGCGGCGAGCTTTGATGAGGGGTACCGCAGGCTATGGCTTGCCCTCGAGTCAGTGAGCAACGGCGGCAAGCGCATCAGACCCGTGCTTGTCAATGAGGCGTTCCGAGCCCTTGGCGGCACAAGCCTGAAGACCGCGGTGAGTGTTGGTCTTGCGTTTGAACTGATGCACACGGCCTTTGTGATTCACGATGACATTATTGACGGGGACACCGTGCGACGCGGCCAGCCAAATGTTGTTGGCCAATTTCTTGCCCACGCAACGGCCGAAGGGCTTGACGAGGTCACTGCGCGGCACTGGGCAGAATCCTCGGCCCTTATCGGTGGCGATCTGCTGCTGACGCTTGCCCAGCGGATGCTGCTTGCGGCACAGGTTGATCCTGCGGCCCTCCGCCTGCTTGTTGATCTGTTCGACGAGGCTGTTTTTGTGACGGCCGCGGGCGAACAAGCCGACGTAACGTACAGCTGGACGTCGCCGGCAGACCTCACCCTCGACCGGGTCTTGAGTATGACAGAGCACAAAACTGCGGTCTACTCCTTTGGGGCACCCCTCATGGCCGGCGCCGTTGCCGCTGGCGCCGCGGAGTCAACCGTCCACGCCCTCGGTGAGTACGGACGGCTTCTTGGTATCGCGTTCCAGCTTCGTGACGACTACCTCGGCGTTTTTGGCGACAGCACAATGACCGGCAAAAGCGTTGTCAGCGACCTGCGAGAAGGCAAAGCCACCCCGCTCGTGGTGTTCGCACGCACCACCGAAGCGTGGCCTCGGCTCAAGAGCATCCACGGGAGTGCAGACCTGAGCCACGAGCAGATTGCTGATGCCCTTGTGCTCCTCGACGAGTGCGGAGCCCGCGCCTTCCTTGAAGGACTCATTGCCGAATACACGGAGCGCGCCGAAGCGCTCAGCTCCGACCCGAGACTGCCAAGCGAGCTTGGGCAGCGGTTGCGCGCCGTCATGCGCACGCTTGCGGCGAGGGAGCGCTAACGTGGCGACAACCGGACTTGACCTGTACTCCGCCGTTGCTGCAGAACAGTCGCGGGTGGTTTTGCATCGGTATTCGACCTCATTTGGGGTAGCGAGTCTGCTGTTGCCATCGGCGAAGCGGCAGCATATCGCCCAGATCTATGGCCTCGTCAGGCTAGCCGACGAGATCGTTGATGGGCCGGCCGAGGCCTCCGGGTTGAACACGGCAGAGCAGGGAGGCATCCTTGACGCACTCGAAGCAGAAACCTACCGAGCGCTTGGCACCGGGTTTAGCAGTAACTTCGTTGTGCACGCCTTTGCACAGACGGCGCGCGGCGTCGGAATAGACGAGCGGCTCATACGCCCGTTTTTTGCGTCGATGCGGGCTGACCTCACCCAAGAGACTCACAACGAACAGAGCATCAGAGAGTACATCTACGGCTCGGCGGAGGTTGTTGGCCTGATGTGCGTTGCGTCGTTCCTCACCGACAGTAGGGGGCGCCGGCTTGTCGCGCGGCAAGGCCGCGACGCGGATGACCTGCGCCAAGTCGTTGAAGACGGTGCCTGTCACCTTGGCGCGGCATTCCAGAAGATCAATTTCCTTCGCGACATCGCTGATGATGTGACTGGGCTCGGTCGTAATTACTTTCCGGGGGTAGATCTGGCTGCCCTGACGGATGCGCAGAAAAACGTCATCCTCGACGACATCGATCGCGACGTTGCGATCGCGCGTTCAACAATCCCAATGCTCCCCGTTGATAGCCGGAGCGCGGTACTCCTTGCCACAGAGCTGTTTGCGGCACTTGCCCAGAAGTTGCGCCGCTCGCCGGCCGAGTTGTTACGTACCGAGCGGGTTCGGCTCACGGGGTTCGAAAAGTCGATGATCGCGGGGCAGGTGCTGTCGAGTGCGCCCCTGCGGCGAAGCGAGAACACACGACTCTGGCTCAGTCGCCGAAGAGAGGCACGGTAAACAGTGAAGAAAACGCAGCCTCACACCCCATCCACCGTTGCGGTCATCGGCGGTGGAATCGCGGGTCTCGCGACCGCCGCCCTCCTCGCAAACGACGGTCACTCGGTGACATTGCTCGAGCGCCGGTCGGAACTCGGCGGGAGGGCCGGTAGCTGGGAAGCCGAGGGCTTCCGTTTTGATACCGGGCCGTCCTGGTATCTCATGCCTGAGGTTTTCGAACATTTCTTCCGGCTGATGGGTACAACGGCCGAGCGCGAGCTTGATCTTGTCAAACTTGACCCTGGATACCAGGTGCTGTTTGAAGGTGAGGATGCTCCGGTCACGATCGCCGCCAGTGCCGCGGCGAACCGCGAAACCTTTGAGCGGCTTGAACCAGGCGCAGGTCGGCAGTTTGATCGCTACGTTGCCTCTGCCAAGGAGACCTACACCGTCGCAACAGAGTCGTTTTTATACACCAACTTTGAGGGTCTCTCGGCGTTCACCAGCCCGAAGGTGCTTCGCCGCGCTGGCAAGCTCGTGCGGCTACTGCTGCAGCCGCTTCACTCCTTTGCTAGCGGCTACTTTCGAGACTCCCGTCTTCGCCGAATCCTCGGGTATCCGGCAGTATTCCTTGGGTCCTCGCCGTTTGTGGCCCCCGCGATGTATCACCTCATGAGCCATCTTGATCTCACGGATGGTGTGTACTACCCAAACGGTGGCTTCACAACGCTTATCGCCGCGTGCGAACGGGTCGCGCGCGAAGCCGGAGTCACCGTCATTACGGAGGCTGAGGTTGAACGAATCGAGGTTGGCGACGATGCGCGGGTCACCGGCGTTCGCTACCGGGCAGCCGATGGCAGCGTTGAGACGATCAGCGCAGACGCTGTTGTGTCTGGCGCCGATCTCCACCACACAGAGACGAGCCTGCTCGAACCGCGGTTTCAGAGCCGACCAGAACAGAAGTGGGACAAAGCGGTGCCAGGGCCGGGAACGGTGCTCGTGTTCCTTGGCGTCGAGGGGGAGTTGCCCCTCGAACACCACACGCTTCTCTTCACGGAAGCCTGGAAAGACAACTTCGAGCGGATCTACCACCCGGCCAACCCCGTCGGCGCAGTGTCGTCCCAGACCTCGCTGTACGTCTGCCATCCGAGCAGAACCGACCCATCGGTCGCGCCAGAGGGCACCAGCAACCTCTTTGTGTTGGTCCCTGTTCCATCGGACCCGGCACTCGGTGGCGAAGGCGACGCCGAGATTCGACGTATTGCAGACAACGCCATCGCGCAGATCGCAGCGTGGGCCAACATCCCTGACCTCGAAGAGCGGATTCTGGTGCGCCGTGAAATTGGCCCAGCCGACTTCGAGCGAGACTACAACTCGTGGAAGGGAACCTCGCTTGGCCTGGCTCACACCACAGGGCAGAGCGCGTTCTTTCGCGGGTCAAACGCGTCCGAGAAAGTTGCCGGTCTCTACTACGCCGGCGCCACGACGGTTCCAGGTATCGGGCTACCCATGTGCCTCATCAGTGCAGAGCTGGTCCTGAAGCGGATGCGCGGCGACCGAAGCAACGGGCCACTGCCAGAGCCAGCGTTAAGCACAAACCCGCTGGCGCAGTCGAGTGATCGGACCACCACAACGTGATTCCCGGTCTGTATCTTGGCCTGCTGGTGTTTTCGTGCGCTGGCATGGTCATCCTCGACTGGCGCTACACACTCTTCTTCTGGCGCAGCCCGGTCCGGGCGGCGGTCACGCTTGCGCTTGGGCTTATTGTGTTCATCGTGTGGGACGTGTGGGGCATTGCCGAAGAAATTTTCTTCCGTGGAGACAGCCCCCTGCTTGTTGGGCTCAACGTCGGGCACGAGTTCCCTGTTGAAGAGCTCTTCTTTCTCACCCTGCTGTGCTACCTCACGATGAATCTGTATAACGGCCTCGCCCGTTTCGTTCGCGCGAGGGATGCCCGCGCCGAGTCAGCTGGCGGTGACCGGCCGTGATGTACCTCACTATTGACCTCATCGTGCTCGGGGCGGCGCTCCTGATTGCGGGTCTCGCCGTTTTGTTTGGCGCGAGGGTGTCGCTACGCGCGGCGGCTCTCAGCTTTGTGGCGCTGGTTGTGGCAACCGCGGTTTTTGACAACGTCATGATTGCCGTTGGGTTGTTTACGTATGACCACGACACCCTGCTTGGGGTGTATCTTGGCCGGGCGCCAGTTGAAGACTTTGCCTATCCGCTGCTCGCCATCATCATGCTCCCTGCGCTCTGGGAACTCTTCGGCCGGTGGAAATCTCACGACGTGCGAACCGTTGTGCGTTCGTCGCGACCCATTAGCTGGGTCAACACTGCGTATCCGTTTGCCGCGGCGTACCTGCTCACAACGGGAGAAATTGGCCTGCCGCTCATCATTGGCACACTGTTTTTCCTGGTGCCCTACAACATGCTCATGTACGGCGTGAACGATGTCTTCGACTACGAGTCTGACCTCAGAAATCCGAGAAAGGGTGGTGTCGAAGGCGCGGTGCTTCCGAAGCGATTGCACCGACCGGTGCTGATTGCTGCCACGGTATTGACCGTTCCCGGTGCCGGGTATCTGCTCGCGATCGGTAGCCTGCAGTCTGGCATCCTTCTTGTGCTGTGTCTTGCCGGAGTGCTGGCGTATTCGGTTCCGCCCCTCCGTTTCAAAGAGCGGCCCGTTTTGGACTCGGTTACCTCAAGCTTGCACTTTGTGGGGCCAGCCATTGTTGGGCTATCGCTCGGAGGCGTTCGCTGGGATGCGCAACTTGTCGCGTTGCTGCTTGCGTTCTTCTTTTGGGGCTGCGCGAGTCACGCGTTTGGTGCGGTGCAGGATGTCATCGCGGATCGTGAAGCTGGCATTTCGTCGACGGCAACCGTGTGGGGTGCGCGCCTGACGGCGCGTCTCGCGATTGGTCTGTATCTGGCCGCCGGTATTGTGGTGCTCTTCTCCGGCTGGCCCGGACCGCTGGCCGCGCTGCTCGTTGTTCCCTACCTCGTTGTGGTCGCCCCCAGCTGGAATGTCACTGATGCGACGTCTGCCGGAGCCAATCGAGGGTGGCGCTGGTTCCTCTGGCTCAACCAGTTCACGGGATTCGGCGTCACAATGTTGCTGATTTGGTTCGCGATGAGTCGTTAGGCCGGCGTTTTCCTTCGCCGCAACGTTTCGCGTTCGTTCGCAAGACGGTAGGCGAGCGGTGCCCACACCACAAGAGCGACTCCTGCGCCCAAGAGCACGCCCCCGATGGTGTCGCTCAGCCAGTGCGCGCCAAGGTACGTCCGGCTGAGCATCATGAGCGCCGTGTAGCAGGCACCAGCGATCCACACCCAGACCTTTGGGAAAATGAAGCCGAGCGTGACCGCGATTGTTGCGGCATTCGCCGAGTGGCCTGAGGGGAACGAGCCAAAATCGGCGTGCACCAGAATGTCTTCAGGACGTGCCCTTCCGACGAGGTGCTTGAGCAGCTGAACCAGCCCAGCACTCGCCGCTGCAGAGATCGCGTAGAAGAGGGCGGCCCATCTTCGCCTGAGTAACAACAGAATGACAACGGTGGAAATGGGCACCACAAACACGCCAATGATGCCGCCGCCGAGGTAGTTGAACAGCAGCGCAACCCCCTCGCCAACGGGGGTTCGGATGAGCAGCATATCCGACATCCACGACTGGTCGAAGCCGAGCGGCTCGGCATTGCGAAGCACGAGCACCCCGCCGAGCGCTAGCGCGAGAACGAGCGCGGTGACTCCACTCACAATGGGCCAGCGGCGGCTAATCTTCCGCTCGGTTGTGATGCTCATTACGCCAGGAGTTGGTGTCGTGCGAGCTCCTTGTAGAGCGGCGTGGTCTCGATGAGTTGCGCGTGCGTGCCTTCGCCAACGATCTCGCCGTGGTTGAAAACCACGATCTTGTCGGAATCAACAACCGTCGAGAGGCGGTGTGCGATCACGATGAGGGTACGGTCTGCTGCGACGGCGTCGATGGCCTCGCGCATCATTTGTTCGTTTGCCCCGTCAAGGCTCGACGTTGATTCGTCGAGCAGCAAGATGGGCGGGGCCGCAATGAGCGCACGTGCGATGGCAAGGCGCTGTTTCTCGCCCCCCGAGAGCATGATGCCGTTTTCGCCGACTTCTGCGCCTAATCCGGCTGGATCGCGGTCAAGTACCTCGCCAAGATTTACGGAGTGCAGCACCCGCGTGCAGTCTTCGTCGGTTGCGTCTGGGGCCCCGAGCGTGAGGTTATCGCGAAGGGTGCCAGCGAGCACAGGGGCGTCTTGCTCAACATAACCAAGCTGTGAGCGCAGGTCGGTACGTGACAGCGAGCGGATATCAATGCCACCAAGCTTGATGCTGCCCTCCTGCGGGTCGTAGAAGCGCTCGATGAGATTGAGCGTTGTGCTCTTTCCCGCGCCAGAGGGCCCAACGAGTGCAATGCGGGTGCCGTGCTCTGCGGTGAATGAGATGCCCTTGAGCACGGGCGTTTCGACGAGTTCTTGCGTTGCCGCCGCGCCGTTTTCTCCCGGAATATCAACGAGGGAGCGGTAGGTGAAGTGAACGTCGTCGAACGCGATGCTCGGGGCTGAGGCATCAGCCTCGCTCAGGCTCACGAGTGGTGCGAGCTTCCGGTCGTGCTCGTCCTCAGTTGGCAGGGCGATGATCTCTTGGATGCGTCCGAGCGCGCCGAGTGCCTGGTTGACCGCGCTGATTGCGCCAAATGCCTGGCCGAGGGGCATGATCATCATGAACAGGAACATGATGAAGGTGACAAGGCTGGCAATGGGGATCGCGCCGCTCGCGACACGGAAGCCTCCCACTCCCAGAACGACGAGGAACGATACCTGCATCGCGATGCCAGCGACCGGAACAACTAGTGCCGAAATCTTGGCAACGCTGATGCCCATTTTCCAGGCGCCAACGGCATTCTCGGTGACCGCATCCGCCTCGCGTTTGGTTGCGTTTGACGCTCGCACCGTGCGAATGGAGCTGATGGCGCGTTCGACGGAGGCCGCGAGGTCACCAACCTTTCGCTGAGCTTTTGCGCTCGCCGTGCGAATGCGTGACGACAGGGCAACGACCACCACGACTGAGATTGCGACGACGGCAACCGTCAGGCCGAGCAGCACGGGGTCGATGATGAGCATGGCGATAACGGCGCCAACGAACGTGAGTGAGCCGCCAATGGCCTCAACAAGGCCCTGTGTCAGAACTGCGCGGAGGAGTGTGGTGTCGCTGCCAACTCGGGAGACAAGATCGCCGGTGCGTCGCCGGTCGAACTCGCTAATCGGGAGGTTGAGGATGCGCGAGATGAGCTTTCGTCGCGACGAGAGCACAACGCCCTCACCCATGCGCTGCAGGAGATAGTGCTGGAATCCGCTGAGCAGGGCGGAAGCAACAACCAATGCAATGAGTACCCAGAGGAGCATCCCCATCGGCTTCTGCGCTTCAACGCCGGTGATGACCTGGCCAACGAGCAGGGGTTGAGCGAGCGAGGTTATCGCGCCAACGATGCTGAGCGCGATGACAAACCAGAGGATGCCGCGCTGTTCGAAGATGTAGGGGAGGAGCTGCTTGAAGGTGGCCCGCGGCCCGGCGTCGTCGCCTTTGCCTCGTCGGGTGCGTGTGGTTCGCGAGGTCGTGCGAGTGTCGCTCATAACTTCTTCCTGCTTGCGAAATGGCTGATGGCCCAACGTCTATTGTCGCCCATATTTCTTGTGGACTGCCTGCTTGCTCACCCCGAGGGCCGTCGCGATGAACTGCCAGGAGATGCCAGCCATGCGTGCGCGGCGAACGACGGTCGCTTCGTAGCGGTCAAGTTCGCGTCGGAGTTCGGCGACCGCGGCAAGCGCTTCGAGGGGGTTCTCTGCTCCCGCATTGTCTGCGAGTCCGTTGATGGTGGTAATACTCATGCCGCGCCTCCAGTGAAAGTCAACCTACATTGACGCTACCAGCTATCCAAAAAATGTCAACCCTGATTGACGTCCCAGTGCTCGTGGGGCGCAAAAAAGCTCGTGGGGTGCGAAATTTCGCACCCCACGAGCAAGAACGCACCCCGCGAGCGGGGGAGAGCCCATCGAGCTACTGGATGTTGCCCTCGTAATCGTCGTCCTTGGTCTCCTTCGAGGCAAGCAACGCGATGAGCGTCAGTACACCCATTGACGAGAGATAGATTCCAACGAGCCACGGGTTGCCGCCGCCGACAGACCACAGCCATACGGCGATGAACGGGGCGACGGCCGCTCCGAGGATGCTTGCGAGGTTGTACGCAAACGCCGAGCCTGTGTAGCGAACGTTGGCAGGGAACAACTCGGGGAGGAGCGCGCCCATCGGGCCAAAGGTCATTCCCATGAGGGTAAAGCCGATGATGAGGAAGGCCATCGCCATCGCTCCAACAAAACGAGGGTTGTCGTCGGCGTTGCCGCCGAGGAACAGCGTAAAGGTGAAGCCAAAGAGAATGATGGCGATCGTGACCCAGATCAGGAGTTTGCGGCGGCCAAGGGCATCCGCAAATGGGCCAGAAATGAGGGTGAACAGGCCAAAGAAAATGACGCCAACGATCATCATCAGGATGAAGTCGTTGCGACCAAAGCCGAGGCCGGAAACGTAGTCGGCAGGCAGGGCTGCGCCGCCGGCGGTTACCTGGCCAATGGTTGGCTTCGTGCCAAACGTCAGCGTAAACGTCGTCATGAGGTAGAAGAGCGAGTAGGTTGCCACCATGGCAAATGTGCCAATGATGAGGTTGCGCCAGCTCGATTTGAAGACGGCCGTGAGCGGCAGCTTTCGAACCGCGCCTTCCTTGACAACACGCGTGAACGAGTCGCTCTCAACGAGGCTCAGTCGAACCCACAGACCAACGATAACCATGACGGCCGAGACGAGGAACGGGATGCGCCAGCCCCAAGCGAGGAACGCCTCAGAGGCCTGAGTTGGGTCGTCTGGGTGTGGGAGCAGCCAGTTGATCATGAGGAATACACCGTTGGCGATGATGAAGCCAATTGGGGCACCGAGCTGCGGGAACGTTCCCCAGAAGGCGCGCTTGCCTGGGGGCGCGTTTTCGGTCGCAACCAGAACGGCACCTGACCATTCGCCGCCGAGGCCGAGGCCCTGTCCGAAGCGCATGAGTACGAGAAGCGCAGGGGCCCAGTATCCGATGGTGTCGAAGGTTGGAAGGAGGCCAATGATGAAAGTTGAGATACCCATCGTGAGCAGCGAGGCTACGAGCGTGACTTTGCGGCCATACTTATCGCCGAAGTGGCCAAAGAAGAGCGCGCCAACCGGGCGGGCGACAAAGGCCACACCAAATACGGCAAACGAGCTCAGAAGCGCAACGGTGGCGTCGTCGGTGTTTGCAAAGAACAGCGCGGGGAAAACCAGAACCGCGGCCGTGGCGTAGACATAAAAGTCGTAGAACTCAATCGATGTGCCGATGAGGCTCGCGAGGACAACGCGACCGGGGGTGTTCTTCGACTTTGCGCTGACTGAAGGTTCAGCAACAGCGGATGATGACATGGGTGCTCCAACTAGATGGGGTGCAGAAAAGGTGTGGAGTGCCCGTGGCTGTGCATGTCACGCTGGTTGGTGCGACATCTGACAGACAGAGGCCCCCAAGGCTTGTGACCGACGGGTCAACGATACACCCGTTTTTGGCCGATTGCAGGCGCAGCGGGCTTGGCGGAAGCGGTGGTGGCGAACTCAACTCGTGAGGGCCATGCCATTCCGTACTGATAAAAATTCAACCATGAACGTTATGCCTGAATGTTTTGAGGACTGCCAACTGATAGGTTTGCGGGGAAAACGTACCTTCGAGTACTGGCCATATTGGCTCATTCCGAACCATCTGAAAGTGATGATGAAACTCCACACCCCCCTGAGAACCCCCCCCTGACTCTCCTGACCGCTGGCATCATCGTGCTTGGAGCGGCCGGGTGTGCAACCGTGAAGCCGGTCAACGAATCATCATCAACCAAAACGTCTCAGCCGACTTCGACACCCGAGCCAACGACCTCGAGCCCAACTCCATCGGCAACAACGGGACAGGGGAGCTTCACCGCGGCCTCGTGGTCGAACCCCATCGCCGCGACCGGTGAATCCCTTGGCGCGATTGAGGGCGATACTGTGCGGGCGGATATCTACCAAGCCGCAATCGGAGCCGCGAGCCGCGACAGCTCAGTGGTTGATGCCACAACGAAAGAGCCACTCACGAAGGCAGGTGACCCACTGGTCGCTTTGGAATTTGTGGTGACCAACACCAGCGACGAGACGATCTACGTCGACGATGTGTTCGCTACGGACTCGGTCAGGAACGATAACTTTGTCTACACCGGCGGCATTAACCCTTCGGTCGAGTACGAGTGGTTCGCCGAAGCCGGGCTGTTTTCAAGCGCGGTCAACGTCGATAAGCGCGTTGACAATAACCTTTACGAACTGCTTCCTGGCGAGTCGGCCGCCTGGACCCGTGCCTACAAGATCTATTCGCCGGAAAACGAAGTTGAAATCCTAATGGATGGCCGACTGGCGGATGGCTCGCGGTCGACCGGTCCAAAACTGCTGAACGGCACAGCAGACGTCACCATCAAGCAGTAGGCCTACGCGCTTAGGGTTTGCAGCAGCTTGGCGGCGGCAACCGCCGCCATCGCTGCTTCTTCTCCCTTGTCTTCTTTGGATCCTGGCAGGCCGGCACGGTCGAGACCCTGCTGCTCGTCGTCAAGCGTGAGTACCCCAAACCCAACGGGCTTGCCCGTGTCGAGCGCGACGCGGGTCAGGCCGCTCGTTGCGGCATCCGAAACGAACTCAAAGTGGGGCGTTCCGCCACGGATAATGACGCCAAGCGCGACGGCGGCGTCAAAACCGCCGTTGACGGTTGAGGTCAGGGCGGAAGCGCACACGAGCGGGAGCTCAAAGCTGCCGGGCACGCGAATAATCTCGTAGGTTGCGCCGGATGCGCTGAGGGCTCGCTCGGCCCCGGCGATGAGACCATCAGTGATGGTGTCGTGCCAGCTGCCCGCAACGATTGCGACCCTGAGGCCGGTTCCGTCTGCCGTGATTGTTGGGATTCCTTCGACGCTCATGCGTGCTCCTTGCTGATCTGTTTGACGATGAATGACCCGCTGCGGGCCCATGATTGAGGGTGAGTTAGTCGTGCGACGGAGGGGTCGGGGCGCCGATGAGGGATCCTGATGGCAGCTGGTGGCCCATCCTGTCGCGCTTCACCTGAAGATACGCGTCGTTTCCTTCGGCAACGCCAACCACCAGCGGGATGAGCTCGGTCACTGTGATGCCGTGGGCCGCGAGCTGCTTCGCCTTATCAGGGTTGTTGCTGAGGAGGCGAACCTCGGTAAGGCCGAGGTCACGAAGGATGTCAGCTGCCCCGCCGTAGTCGCGGGCATCGCCGGGGAAACCGAGCGCGAGGTTGGCATCGAGGGTGTCGAGTCCCTGCTCTTGCAGGCTGTATGCACGGAGCTTATTGGCGAGGCCAATGCCTCGGCCTTCCTGCCCGCGGATGTAGACAACCACCCCGCCGTGTTCGGCAATGTAGTCGAGTGAGGCGTCAAGCTGCGGCCCGCACTCGCACTTGAGCGACCCGAAGGCTTCTCCTGTGAGGCATTCGGAGTGTAGGCGGACGATAGCGTTGTTTGGAACCGATTCACCCGAGATGAGGGCGACGTGGTCGATGCCGGTCTGACGATCGCGGTATGCGCGCATCCGCAGCGAGCCGTGCGTGGTTGGCACGGTGGTTTCGGCGCGAACGCTCACGCGTCGCTGGCCAGTCTCGTTGCGAGCCTCGCCGGTCTGGCCGTCTCGTTCGCGCAGGTAGTTGATGAGTTGCTCAATAGTAATGACCAGCACGCCGTCGCGTTCGCCGAGCTCAAGGAGCTCTGGAAGCCGCATCATCTCGCCGCTGTCTTCAACGATCTCGCAGATACCGGCAACCGGGGTGAGGCCAGCAAGCTGCATGAGCTCGACTGCGGCTTCGGTGTGGCCAGCACGTTCGCGCACTCCACCATCAACCGCGCGGAGGGGCACGATGTGGCCGGGCCGGTTCACGCTTCGGGGGGTCGACTCTGGGTCGGCGAGCACCTGCAGCGTGTAGGCGCGGTCCGCGGCGCTGATGCCGGTTGTGATGCGGTCTGCCGCGTCGACGGTGACGGTGTAGGCGGTTCCGCGGTCGTCCTCGTTGCGCGCGACCATCACCGGAAGCTCAAGCCTGTCGGCAATGTCGTTGGTCATCGGCGCGCAAATGAAGCCGGACGAGTGGCGGACTGTCCAGGCAATCCACTCCTGCGTTGCGAGCTCAGCAGAGATGATGACATCGCCTTCATTCTCGCGGTTCTCATCGTCGGCGACGATGACGGGACGACCTGCGCGGAGAGCCTCGAGCGCCTGCTCAATTGTTGCGAGTGCCATGGTTAGGCCCCTTTCTGGGTGAATGCAGCTGCCCGAATGATGTGGCGGGCAAGGATGTCTGTTTCGATGTTGACGCGATCGCCAACGACTCGTCGTCCGAGCGTTGTTGCGGTGAGGGTTTCAGGGATGAGCGACACTTCAAACCACTGCTCAGCCTCGGCAGCTGGCGACACGGCGCTGACCGTGAGCGAGACGCCGTCGACCGTGATCGAGCCTTTGTCGACCACGAGTGGCGCAAGCTCATCGGCGAGGCTGAAGCGCAGCACGCGCCAGGCATCCGCCTGCGTGACGGAACGCACCTCTGCCGTGCCGTCAACGTGCCCCTGCACGATGTGGCCGCCGAGGCGATCGCCAAGCTGGGCAGCACGCTCAAGGTTGACCGGGAGGCCGGGCTGCGCACCGCCGAGGGTGCTCATCGCGAGTGTTTGTGCCATGACGTCGGCCGTAAAACGGGTGCTGTCGAACTCGATCGCCGTGAGGCAGACGCCGCTGACGGCGATCGAGTCGCCGTGCTTTGCTCCCTCGAGGGCTTTGGCTCCAGCGACAGTGAGGCGAAGCGAGTCGCCAACCTGTTCGACGCCGATAATGCTGCCGGTTTCTTCGATGAGTCCAGTGAACACTAGTTTTCCTCCTTGGTCGCTGTTGCGGGCGACAGCGTTGAATCGTGATGAAGGGCAGCGGGATGCGCGATGATGGGGTGCGCGATGATGCGCACGTCGTTGCCAAGAACCGTGGTGCTGAACGGCGTCAGCCTGATGGCCTGGTCGATGGTGGCTACGCCAAGTTCGTCGAGCGCCAGCCTCGAGCCGCCGAGCAATACTGGCGCGAGATAGGCGTGCACCTCGTCGACGAGGCCAGCCCGTATAAACGCGCTCGCGAGCGTTGGACCGCCCTCAACAAGTACGGTGCGGATGCCGCGGTCGCCAAGCTCGTGGAGGAGCAAGTCAAGGTTGGTTCCGTGAAAGATGATTGGGGACTGCGGATGCGCGTGCAGCGCGGCATCGGCGGGGATGCTGCGCTTGCCGACCACAACGGGGATCGGCTGTTTGAGCATGAGCGTTCCGTCTGGGTAGCGCGCGGTGAGCGAAGGATTATCGGCAAGAGCGGTGCCAGTGCCAACGACGATTGCGTCAACCGCGGAGCGGCGCACGTGCACGTCTGCCCTGGCCTCTGGTCCCGTAATCCACTGACTTGTGCCATCGTTTGCCGCAGCGCGCCCGTCGAGGCTGGAAGCCCATTTGAGGATGACGTGTGGCCGACCCGTGCGGGCAAACGTGAGCCACGGGCCGATGAAGTGCGAAACCTCGTTGGCGAGGAGGCCGCCGGATACGGTGACTCCGGCATCCATCAGCCGCTGCGCGCCGCCCCCCGATGCTACGCCGGTGTCGCTGACCGCATAGATCACTGAACCGATTCCGGCAGAAAGAATCGCTTCTGCGCATGGGCCGGTTCGGCCGGTATGGTTGCACGGCTCAAGCGTGACCACAGCGGTGAGCTGCCGAGCGTTGTCGTGATTGCGCCATTCTGGGGCCAGGTTTGCGATTGCCATGACTTCGGCGTGCGGGGTGCCTGCCCCCTGGTGCCAGCCCTCGGCAACGGTTTCGCCGTTTGCGTCAAGGATGACGCATCCGACCTGAGGATTTGGGTTGCCGCTTGGTCCGCGGCCGGCCAACTCAAGGGCCCGCGCCATCGCCGCCACTGCGGCGGGGGAGTCTTGGGTGAGTGTCATTCCGGTCCTTTGATGGGTCTCCGGAGCTCACCTTGGACACGCGTCGCCAAACGCGCCTCCAATGCTTCCTCTCATCCGGACTAACGTCCACCTGTGTGGACGCATCACCGTCGGTGCTGGAATTTCACCAGCTCAACCGGGTCTGAGTGTTTCATCTGACTCGGGTCGCGGACTATCACCGCCGGTTCGGATTCTCACCGACCCCGGAGCATTACGTTGTCTATCCTAGGCCAACGCCGCTGCCTGCGACAGTATTCCCGTGTGTGGCAGTTGTCCGTCGCGGGGCGCATTCTTGCTCGTGGGGTGCAAATAATTGCACCCCACGAGCAGAAACGCACCCCACGAGCCAGGAGAGGTGGCGGCTAGCGCGGGGTTGTTGCCTCGATGATGGCGATTTCGCGGGTTGCTGTTTCTTCGTCCTTTGGCTCAGGGGCGCCGTAGTAGACAACCATGCGTGGCGACTGCCTCATGCGGTACTTGACCCGAAGACCTCGGTATTTGATGAGCCAGAACAGGATGATGGCACCGGCGAGGAGCCCAGAAAGGGCGGCGACACCGATGGCCCAGCGGGGCCCAAACTCGTCGGATACCCAGCCGACGAGGGGTGCGCCGAGCGGAGTTCCGCCGGCAAAGATCGCCATGTAGAGCGCCATAACTCGGCCGCGCATGACTGGCTCTGTTGTCGTTTGAACGTAGGCGTTTGCCGTGGTCATGAGTGTCAGCGAGGAGAGCCCAACAACGGCCAGCACGGCCGCGAAGGTGCCAAACGTTGGCATGAGCGCGGCCGCCCCGCAGGCCAGGCCAAACGCCACGGAACCGAGCAGGATCATGCGCAGTCGTGGCGTGCCTCGCCTGGCCGCGAGCAGCGCGCCAACTACCGAACCGATGGCCATGATCGAGCTCAGCAACCCGAACTCGCCGGCGCCCTTGTGAAACTCGATGGTCGCCATGGTCGAGGTGAAGATGGCGAAGTTGAAGCCAAACGTGCCAACAAGAAAGACGGTGATGAGGACAACAACGATGTCTGGCCTCCGCCACACATACTTGAAGCCCTGCAGCAGCTGCCCGCGCTCGCGGGATGCCCGAGGCTGCGGCTTGAGCTTGTCTTTTCGGAGCATCATCATCGCGAATACCGTGAAGGCGAACGTCACCGCGTTGATGAGGAATACCCATCCTGCGCCAACGGCCACGGTCAGGAGCCCCGCGGCCGCAGGGCCGAGCAAGCGGGCGCCGTTGAAGGATGCCGAGTTGAGGGCGACGGCGTTGGGAAGGTCGTCGTGGCTGACGAGCTCGCTCACAAACGTCTGTCGCGCCGGGGCGTCGATGGCCGCAACAATCCCGAGGCCGAGTGCAAAGCCGTAGACGTGCCAGAGCTCAACAACCCCGGTCACCGTAATGATGCCGAGGCCAAGCGCGAGGGCACCCATGAGCGTCTGCGTCAGCATGAGCAGCTTGCGCCGATCGAATCGATCCGCAATGAGCCCCGACCACGGCATGAGCAGAAGCTGCGGCCCGAATTGGAGAGCCATCACCACGCCAACCGAGGTTGCGTTGTGGTTGGTGAGCTGCGTGAGCACGATCCAGTCCTGGGCCGTTCGCTGCATCCAGGTGCCGATGTTCGAGACGAGCGCGCCGGCGAACCAGATGCGGTAGTTCACACCTTTCAGGGACCGGAACATTGCACTCAACTCTGGGTAATCTCCTTCATCAATTCGGTGGCCTCTGCCAGTGTCTGCCGCTGGGCAGGGGTAAGTTTGCTGACGCGCTTGACGAGCCATTCGTCGCGCTGCCTTCGGACCTCAGACATGACTGCCTCGCCGGCGTCTGTAACGGAGAGCATGACCTTTCGACCGTCGTCTGCGCTGCCGCTGCGGCCAACGAGTCCTGCCTGCTCGAGCGAGTTCACCGTTCTGCTGGCCGACGGGAGTGTGACGCGTTCGTGCTCGCTCAGCTGGCTCAGCGTCTGCGGGCCGTGTGTCGAGAGTGCGCCAAGAGCGGAGAGCTGTCCGTCGGTCAGGCGGTTGTCTGCCTTTTCTTGCCTGAGTCTGCGGTTGAGTCGTGCATTGGCGATCCGGAAGTCGTGGCAGAGTTCGACAAGCGAGTTTCGGCGAGCGGATGCTCGCGCTGGCTTGGATTCCTCTGGCTCAACAGTCACAAGTACTGAGCATAACAAATTAGCTTTGCTAAGTAAATGGACCGCGAGTATCAGGCGTCAACCAGGCCGCGTGCGCTTTCCTCGTCGAGCACCAGATCGGTGACCACGTTGCCAGCGAGCAGCCCGAGGAGGCTTGGGATTTTTGTCGGGCCGGATGAGACACAAATGCGGCGGGGGATGGCGCGAAGCACATCCAGCCCAGGCCCGGAGGCCCGTGCGTTGAGGGGGATGTCAGCCCAGGTGCCGTCGCCCCGGTAGAAGACGGTTGAGACGTCGCCGACGACGTTCTGCTGGGTGAGCGAGACGAAGTCGGTCCGATCGAGGTAGCCGCCGCTATAGACGTGGCTCGTGACCTCTGCCCGCGGTGAACCGACACTAAAGAGCGCGATATCAACGTTGCGCTGCGTTTCGAGAATACGGTTGATGCTGCGCTCCTGCCAGAGGGCCTCGCGCGTCGCCGGGTTGTCAAAAAACGCGGGAACCGGAAACTGGAGGACATCAGAGGTGAAGGCTTCTCCAAATCGACGGAGGATGTCGTCGGCATACATGATTCCCGTTGTCCGCGAGTTTGCGGCCCCGTTCAGCTGCACAATCTGTGACGAACGTGTTGGTTTTGGGGAGAGGTTGCGGGCAACCGCACTGATGGTCGCACCCCATGCGACGCCGAGCGACATGTTGGAGTCGAACGCGTCACCAAGGAGTCGCGCAGCGGCGAGGGCGACGCGCTCGAGTCGATCGGTTTCGTTGACCGAATCGGGGACCGAAACGACCGTTGCCGCGATACCAAACCGGTTGCGCAGGTCTTGCTCAAGGAGCGAGGGGGCTATAAATGGCGAGTGGACGGAGATCTCCACGAGGCCCTCGTCTCGGGCGTAGGACAGGAGCCGTGAGACGGATGAACGCGAGACGCCCATCTCTGAGGCGACCGCCTCCATTGTCCAGTTCTCAAGGTAGTAATGCGTGGCCGCTGTGATCGCCGCGCGCACCTTTTGGGTGCTTTCCGCAGTGAAATCAGTCACCGGGAACCCCTATCTGCACGTTTGTGCATTGATTATGAGCAAATGTCTCAGGTCGCCATACTATAACGAGAACCGCGCAGTTGCAGCATTGTCTCCGCAAGCACTAAAGGAAGCTCATGAACGCCAAGACGACACCGTCCTCCGCCGAAACCTCGACCAGAGAATCCGTCCGAGCGCTCGCCGCGAAGCCGCGAGCCAGCGTTGTTGTCATCGGCGGTGGCATCAACGGCATCGCAACCTTCCGCGACCTGGCACTACAGGGCGTTGACGTCATCCTCGTCGAACGCGGCGACTGGTGCTCGGGGGCATCCTCCGCCTCAAGCCACATGATTCACGGAGGCATCCGCTACCTCGAAAACGGCGAGTTTCGTCTCGTACGCGAATCGGTGCAGGAGCGCAACGGACTGCTCCAGATCGCGCCGCACTACGTGAAGCCCCTGCCAACGACGGTTCCTATCTTCAGTACGTTCTCCGGCATCCTGAGCGCCCCGATGCGCTTCCTCACGCACCGCCAGGGCAAGCCAAACGAGCGTGGAGCCTTCCTTATCAAGGCCGGCCTCGTACTGTACGACTCCTTCTCGCGCGGCTCGAAGCACTCGGACGCTGGGCAGGTGCCCCGCCACAAATTTGCAGGTCGCCGAAAGTCTCTTGCCGAGCTGCCTAAGCTCAACCACGATCTGAAGTACACGGCAACCTACTTCGACGCGTCAATGCACGACCCAGAGCGCCTCGCGCTCGATGTGCTCATGGACGGCCTCGCCGCGGGACCGCACGCCCGCGCCGCTAACTATGTCGAAGCAATCGGCATGGACGGCTCAGGCGTTATCGTGCGCGATACCCAGTCTGGCGAAACCATGACCCTCGCAGCCGATGTGATTGTGAACACGAGCGGCCCATGGACCGACCTCACCAACGAGGCCCTCGGCATGGAAACCAAGTACATGGGCGGGACCAAAGGCTCTCACATCGTGCTCGACAATACCGAGCTGCTTGAGGCCACCGGCGGCCACGAAATCTTTTTTGAGCACAGCGATGGTCGCATCGTGCTCATTTACCCGCTCAAGGGACGCGTCATGGTTGGCACAACAGACATCGACGCCGACCCGAGCATGCCAAGCGTCTGCACCGAGGAAGAGGTTGACTATTTCTTCGACCTCATTAGGCATGTGTTCCCAACCGTCGAGGTTGATCGTGAGCAGATCGTGTACCGTTTCTCCGGCATCCGGCCGCTGCCTCGGCACGATGACACGCAACCTGGGTTCGTTTCGCGCGACTACCGCATCGAGCGGCGTGGCGGAACCATGGCCGGCGCGCGCAAGACGCCAACCGTGCTGAGTCTGGTTGGCGGCAAATGGACCACGTTCCGCGCGCTCGCAGAACACCTCAGTCAGGAAGTGCTCACGGCGCTCGGACTCGACCGCGAAGTGAGCACCGCAGGGATGCCGATTGGCGGCGGCAAAGGATTCCCACGCACCGACGCCGCACGGGCAGAATGGGTGCGCAAACACCGCGGCGGCTTGAGCGCCGAGCGGACCGACGAACTCCTCACCCGCTACGGCACGCGAGCGGAACCACTTATCGACTACCTTGACGAGCACGGCGACGTGCCGCTCATCCATGCCGCACACTACTCGCGCCAAGAGCTCGACTACCTGATTGAAACCGAGTTTGTGGTCAGCATCCTCGACGTGATCATGCGCCGCACGAGCCTCGCCTTTGTTGGCTCGGTGACTGCCCCACTGATCGACGAGCTTGCCGATGTGCTTGCTGCTGACCTCGGCTGGAGCGCCGCAGAGCGCCGCCAACAGGTTGAGGCAACCAGACAGTCGCTTGAGCACGATCACGGCGTTCGGCTCGAGGCGTCACACGACAGTTCAACGGTAGTCTCGTAACGCCACCCAACCTGAGCGTCACCGCTCGCGCGCGATACGTACGGTCGCGCGCCATACCCAGACTCATAGAGGAGTTCAGCTGATGACTGCCCACATCGTTCTCGACGGAGAAGATGTTCGCCTGCCCGATAACGCTCATTCGGTGGACTACGTCCTCTCAATCGATCAGGGCACAACCTCTACCAGGGCGATCATCTTTGATCACGCTGGCACGGTCGTTGCCACGGGTCAGCTTGAGCACGACCAGATCTTTCCGCAGGCCGGATGGGTTGAGCACGACGCCACACAGATTTGGGACAACGTTCGTGAGGTGATCGGTCTCGCGTTGGCAAAAGCTAGCCTCACCCGGCACAACATCGCGGCCATCGGAATCACCAACCAGCGTGAGACGGCCGTCGTGTGGAACAAACACACCGGCAAGCCGATCTACAACGCCATCGTGTGGCAAGACACACGAACGCAGGCCATCGCGAACCGACTCGCCGGAGAGGAAGGCGTCACGCGGTTCTCGAAGACGGTTGGGCTGCCGCTCGCTACCTACTTCTCTGGAACCAAGATTGTCTGGATGCTCGAAAACGTCGAGGGCGCCCGCGAGCTTGCAAACAACGGCGACCTCCTCTTTGGCACAACAGACACCTGGGTGCTGTGGAACCTCACCGGTGGCGTCGACGGGGGAGTGCACGTCACCGACGTGACCAACGCATCCCGCACCCTCTTTATGGATCTCAAGACCCTCGACTGGAGCGACGAGATCCTCGCCGAGTTTGGCGTGCCGCGCAGCATGCTGCCTGAGATTAAGAGTTCGTCAGAGGTATACGGCTATGCGCACAGCTCGTCGCTGCTCCGGGAGGTTCCTGTGGCCGGCATCCTTGGCGACCAGCAGGCGGCAACCTTTGGACAGGCGGCCTTTGAAGCTGGCGAGGCAAAGAACACGTACGGCACCGGCAACTTTCTCATCGTGAACACCGGCGAAGAAATTGTGCACTCGACCAACGGCCTCCTCACCACCGTTGCCTATCAACTTGCAGGAGAGCCGCCGCGCTATGCGCTTGAAGGTTCCATCGCGGTAACCGGCTCGCTCATCCAATGGCTGAGGGATAACGTCGGTATGATTTCCTCGTCGGCGGAGGTCGAGGACCTGGCCGCGACCGTGCCAAACAACGGTGGTGCCTACTTCGTGCCCGCGTTCTCGGGCCTCTTCGCCCCGCACTGGCGGCCGGATGCTCGTGGCGCCCTCGTCGGGCTCACTCGCTTCGTGAATAAGGGCCACATCGCCCGCGCCGCCCTCGAATCCACCGCCTACCAAACGACCGAGGTGCTCGACGCGGTCAACGCCGATTCCAAGGTGCCGCTCACGGCGCTCAAAGTGGACGGTGGGATGACGGCCAACAGCACCCTCATGCAGTTCCAGGCTGACATGCTCGGGGTGCCGGTCGTTCGCCCTGTTGTGGCCGAAACAACGGCACTTGGCGCCGCCTATGCGGCAGGCCTTGCGGTCGGCTTCTGGTCGGGCCTCGACGAGCTGCGCGGCAACTGGCAGGAAGACCGGCGCTGGGAGCCCTCCCTCGACCGCGCCGAGCGCGATCGCCTGTACCGCAACTGGAAAAAGGCTGTCACCAAGACCCTCAACTGGGTCGACGACGACGTGCTCTAGCCAGCTGGTTCGCATCCGGCCTTACCTCGGCATCCGCCCGCCAACCTGTTTGCCCCAAAGTCCGGTTATTAAGTCACATTGGGCGGACTTTGGGGCGAACAGATGGTGCTCTAGGGTGGTCTCATTCGGTTTGCTGAGGCAGTATCCAACCGCTGATGTACGAGGTCTGTGACCTGAGAATCGCAACAACCGGCGAACGGACGCCCGGCTGAGTTTGGCCGACAACTCGCATCCGCGCGCGAACGACCGCAGTGCGGATGATTGGCGCCGAACACCGTTGTCGGGTCGCCAAGACGCAGGATCAGGCAGTGCCCAGCAGCTGGAGATAGTTTTAGGTTGTGACTGTTCGAAGGCAAACGATGCTGAGCGCTCCCGCGAGACGGAACGCGGCGTTGCTGTTTGCCGTAGCTTTTGGGTGTTCAGCTGGTGCCCTGTGCCTGGTCTTTCCTGGGCTTGCACAGCCAGTCCTCCTCCGCCATCTTGTGACGGTTGGGCTGATTATGATCGTCAGTATCGTGCTGTTCTGGAGAACCAGTGTCGTTCAGCGGGAGATTTCGACGGCTGAGACTGCCGGGCAAACCGTCATAAGGCCAACTTGTCTGAAACGGGTTCTTGGCGTTCTCTTTCTGATCCTTGGCCTCAGTATGCTTGCCTGCCTGAGCTACTACGCGTTCATTATGTACGCCTTCACCGTTGCGAGCGGACAGCTGTTCGTCGCCTATGGCCTCTACGTCGTCGTGTTCGGAATATCTGCTGCGGTGATGATGCCCAGCCTGTCAATGGCCAGTGCTCGGCTTTCGGGCGGTACTGATGCTGGCATTGGCACCGACGCCGTCACCGACACTGACACTGACACTGACGCTGACGCCTTCGGTCTTGCCTAATCAACAGCATCTATTCGCCTCAAAATCCGGTTATTAAGCCACATTGGGCGGACTTTGGGGCGAACAGATGGTGCTTTGGGGCCGGCACCGGCACCGGCGTTAGCGGCGCAGCAACCCGAAGCGGTCGTAGACCGTGTTGAGGGTCTCCTGCGCGACCGAGTTGGCTCGGTCTGCGGCGCGGGCGAGGAGGCGGTCGAGTTCGGCCGGGTCGGTGAGGAGCTCGTTGGTGCGTTCGCGGATGGGCGTAAACGTGTCGGTGACAACCTCAGCGAGGGCCTTTTTGAGGTCGCCGTAGCCGCGGCCCTCAAATTCGCGCTCGATTGACTCAACTGTGCGGCCGGAGAGCACCGCAAAGATGGTGAGCAGGTTGGAGACACCGGGTTTGGTCTCGCGGTCGAAACGGATCTCGCCGTCGGCATCCGTCACGGCGCGCATGATCTTCTTGGCGGTGACTTTTGGGTCGTCGAGAATCTTGAGGAGGCCCGCCTCGGTTGCCGCAGATTTTGACATCTTTGCGGTTGGATTCTGCAGGTCGTAGATCTTGGCGGTCTCTTTGAGGATTTGTGGCTTTGGTACCGTGAAGGTTTGCCCGTAGCGCGAGTTGAATCGTTCGGCGAGGTCGCGGGTGAGCTCAACGTGCTGACGCTGGTCTTCGCCAACCGGAACGGTGTCGGCCTGGTAGAGCAGGATGTCGGCGGCCATGAGGATGGGGTAGGTAAAGAGCCCAACCGAGGCCTTGTCGGCGCCGTGGCGGATCGACTTGTCTTTGAACTGTGTCATGCGGCTGGCCTCGCCAAAGCCGGTGATGGTGTTGAGGACCCAAGCGAGTTCGGCGTGAGCAGGCACGTGGGACTGCACAAAGAGTGTTGACTGGTCTGGGTCGATGCCGGCCGCGATGTATTGGGCGGCGGTTGCGCGCGTGCGCTCTGCCAGCTCGGCTGGATCTTGGGCAACCGTGATGGCGTGCAGGTTGACCACGCAGAAGTAGGCGTCGAAGGTCTGCTGCATGCCAACCCACTGGGTGAGGGCACCGATGTAGTTGCCGAGGTGCAGCGAATCGCTTGAGGGCTGCATTCCGGAGAAAATGACGGGCTTGTTGTTCATGATGACTTTCTGAACGGCGCGTACCTGGTACGCGAAGTGATGGTAGCTGGGGAGCTAAAAACTAGAGGCTGTAGTCGACCACAACAGCGGCGTGGTCGCTCCAACGGGTGTCGTAGCTCGCGGCGCGGTCAACAACGTAGTGCTCAACATGCTCGGCGAGTGCTGGGGTTGCAACGTGGTAGTCGATGCGCCAGCCGGTGTCGTTGTCGAAGGCCTGGCCGCGCTGCGACCACCAGGTGTATGGACCGTCGACGTCGCCGGCAAACTTGCGGCCGACATCCACCCAGCCGAGGCCTTTTGCTACCGACTCGTCAACGCCAACGACGTCTTCGTCGAGTGGGCCGAAAAAGCGGTCGAAGTAGGCGCGCTCGCGTGGAAGGAAGCCCGAGTTCTTTCGGTTGCCCTTCCAATTCTTGATATCAAATTCTTGGTGACCAACGTTGAGGTCACCCACGACGAGGGCGTAGGGCTGCTGCTTGGCGAGTTCGGCCATGCGTGTGGTCATTGCGTCGAGGAAGATCCATTTGGCGTCTTGCTTTGGGGTGTCAACAACACCGGAGTGCACGTACGTGCTCACAACGGTAAGCATCTTGCCGTTAATTTCGAAGTCGGCTTCGATCCAGCGGCCTGAGCTGTCGACTGACTCGTCGCCGAGCTCGATGCGGTGTGCGATGGACGGCTTGCGGCTTGCAATTGCGACGCCGGCGCGGCCTTTTTGATTGCAGGGGTCGTGCAAAACGTGCCAGTCGTCGCCAAGCAGGCCAACAACGTCTTCGGTCGAGGCACGGACCTCTTGAATCGCGAGGATATCGATGTCTCTGGTAGCGAGCCAGTCGCCCATTCCCTTGCGATATGCGGCGCGGATGCCGTTGGTGTTAATGGACGCGATGCGAACTGACTGAGCCATTGCTCAAGTCTATAGTGTGACACCGACACCAGGGCCGGTGCCGAGCCCGCCGGTGAGCGAATGCGGATGCTTGGCTCCCTCACCCATGTTTGGTTCGGTGCCGGGCAACGAACCAAACCGGTCTTCTGATTCGATGGCTATCCAGGCTGCCCCAAGCAACACCACACGGCACAGCAGGTTGAACCAAACAAGTAAACCGATGAGTGTTGCGAAGGAAGCGAGGAGCGGGTTATTGCCGACCCCAGACGCAAGCTGCGAGCCAAGAAGCATGATGACGCTCATTGCGAGGCCACCAACGAACGAGACTCTGAAGAGGATCGCCCCGTTGACCTTGACCCCGGAGAGTACCCGATACGTGGCGGCAAGGACGCCAGCATCAAACACAAACATGATGATGAATGCCAGCACCCTTGCCAGACCACTCACGATCCAGGAATCGCTTTCGAGGCCCAACGAATCCACCACGTTTGTGAGGAGTGAGCTGCTGAGCACCATGAGACCTGCCGAGATGATGACCGCGATGGCGAGTATAAATGCGAGGCCAAAATCGCGAACCTTGAGGATGAGCCCGTTTGAGGGATTCCACACGACTCCCATCATCCGTCGGATCGCCTCGCGGGCGGTGCCAAGCCAGCCGACGGCCACCCAGACGAGCGAGACAGCGGCGATGGCGCCGGTCCAGCCAAGAATCTGGGCTTGAAGCAACTCATCGAGGCTCGTGGCACCGTCGGGGCCGATAAGTCCGGGGACGAGCGTGTTGAGCCACTCAACCACCGCGGCCTGCAACTCGGCATTATTGCTGATCACAATTCCAAAGGTCGCAAACCCAACGTAGAGTGCGGCGAACAACGCAAAAATTGCCTGGAACGACAGCCCAGCCGCGAGCAGATTTCCACCGTTGGCCGAGAAATGCATGAACACGCGCACCACTCGAAAGGTCATAACCCATTTGGTCACCCGTTCGATGAGTGCAGTGATGCGCGCGATCAGCTGTTTCATAGCTTCAACCCTACAGAGGCTGCGGTGAAGGGGCGCAGCTTCTGGCCACCACGCTGGTGCAGCACGCTGCCAGAACGGTGAGCGCCGCGGTTACCTGGAGCGAGTAGGGAAGAAACGCGCTCAGCGCAATGGTCGCGGCAAGCATTGGGAACACCACATTCATCGTGGTTGTTGCTGAGCGGCGGATCAGCACAAGCCACACGGAGAAGACAAGGACTGCAACGGGAATCGTTGTTGTAGCTGCCGCCTGCACCGAGGCGAGGTCGGTATGTTCAGTTTGGATATCAATTGCAACTTCAAGGCCGGCAGAGAGCGCCGCTGCCGACGCGTAAATGAAGTAGTGACTGTATCCCCACAGCAGGGGAAAGCGGGTGGCGCCAAGCGCATCAGCCTGTGGCACGGTGAAGTACACCCACCAAATGGCGCACACGATTACGAGGCCGGTCGCCGAGAGGAGAACAAGTTGCCCGAGGTGTTCGGTTTCTGCAATTGCTTCAACAACCGCGTTGGTTGAGGCCAGGATCGTCTCGCCAAGCACGATGAGGGTGAATAGGCCGTAGCGTTCCGAGATGTGTTCCGGGTGCCATTTGGTGACCTGGCGTCGTTCGGCAATGACGGGAACGAGCACGTCGCACACAACGAGGAGGAGGAACGACGGAATCTGAAACGCGTCAGGTACCCAATAGAACGCAATCCAGCCAAGCTGAACGACCGTGATCCCTGCCCCGTACCGCAACCCAACCTGACGATACTCAGGGTCAGAGAACGAAACACGAAGCCATTGACTGACAAGGGCAATGCGCATAATGACGTACCCAAGAATGACGATGGAGAAGTCATGCTGGGTCATCGCCGGCACCGTTCCAGCTGCAAGGACGAGGGCACCACCGAGTTGGATAAACGTTGTCAGCCGATACAGCCAGTCGTCGGTGTCAAAGGCTGAGGCAAACCAGGTGAAGTTGAGCCAGGCCCACCAAATGGCAAAAAACACCATGAGGTAGGAGCCGACGCCGGCACCAACATGATTCTCGGACTCAAAGTGGTGCAGCTGCGACGATGCGAGCGAAATAGCAACAACAAAGACCAGATCGAAGAACAGTTCAAGTGGGGTGGATGCGCGGTGGGCTTGCAGTGGGTCGCGTGCCAACATCCGGCGAAGCGTAGCCATAATTCCTCGTCTCGTGAGCGAGGGGAAGAACAGCAGTGTACCCGACGTGGAAACGCATCAGGGCGACCCGTTCCAAAACCGAAGTTCTGTGTCGGATCGCCCTGATCTGTTCTGCGCTTGGTTGCAGCCTAGACGCCGCTGATAATCGCCTGCTTCACCTCGGCGATTGCCTTGGTCACTTGGATGCCGCGGGGGCATGCCTCCGAGCAGTTGAAGGTTGTGCGGCAGCGCCACACGCCCTCTTTATCGTTGAGGATGTCGAGACGCACCTGCGAGTTCTCATCGCGGGAGTCAAAGATGAAACGGTGCGCGTTGACGATTGCGGCAGGGCCGAAGTACTGGCCGTCGGTCCAGAACACGGGGCAGCTTGACGTGCACGCGGCGCAGAGGATGCACTTGGTGGTGTCGTCAAAACGCTCGCGGTCTGCGACCGACTGGACGCGCTCTTTCCCGTTGCCCGGCTCTGAGCTGGCAACGAGGAAGGGCTGCACCTCGCGGTACGACGCAAAGAAGGGCTCCATGTCAACGATGAGGTCTTTTTCAAGGGGGAGTCCCTTGATGGCTTCAACGTAGATGGGCTTCGAAATGTCGAGGTCCTTGATGAGCGTCTTGCAGGCCAGGCGGTTGCGGCCGTTGATGCGCATGGCATCCGAACCACAAATACCGTGGGCGCACGAGCGACGGAACGTGAGCGAACCGTCCTGCTCCCACTTGATCTGGTGCAGCGCATCGAGGATGCGGTCGGTTGGGTACATCTGCACGTCAAAGTCTTGCCAGCGCGGCTCGTCGTCGACCTCAGGGTCAAACCGGCGAATGATGAGCGTGACGGTAAATGACTCGTGCTTTTCGGGAGCGGCAGGCACGGTGGCCTCAGCAGTTGCGGTGCTCATGCTTAGTACTTCCTCTCCATTGGCTCGTAGCGGGTCTGCACAACTGGTTTCCAGTCGAGCCGGATGTGGTCCTCTGGGTCTGGCGAGTGTGGGTCGCCGGTGAGGTACGCCATGGTGTGCTTCATGTAGTTGGCGTCGTCGCGATCTGGGTAATCGTCGCGCATGTGGCCGCCACGGCTTTCCTTGCGGTTGCGTGCGGCGAAGACGAGCACCTCTGCGAGGTCGAGCAGGAAGCCAAGCTCGATGGCCTCGAGCAGGTCGGTGTTGTACCGGCGGCCCTTGTCCTGAATCGAGATGTTCTTGTAGCGGTTGCGCAGGTCGTGGATGACCTTGAGCACGTCACCGAGGGATTCGTCGGTGCGGAACACCTGGGCGCCGCGGTCCATCGATTCCTGCAGTTCGCGACGGATGTCAGAGAGACGCTCGGTTCCGGTGCTGTTGCGCAGCATCTCGACGAGCTCGCGAACCTCTTTTGCGGGGTCCTTCGGGAGCGCCGTGAACGTCGCGGTCTTTGCGTAGTCTGCTGCGGCGTTTCCTGCACGCTTGCCAAACACGTTGATGTCGAGCAGCGAGTTGGTGCCGAGACGGTTTGAGCCGTGAACCGATACGCAGGCGCATTCGCCCGCGGCGTAGAGGCCTGGAACAACGGTGTCGTTGTCGCGGAGGACCTCTGCCTGCACGTTGGTGGGGATTCCACCCATTGCATAGTGGGCCGTCGGGAAGACGGGAACTGGCTCAACAACGGGGTCAACACCGAGGTAGGTGCGGGCGAACTCCGTGATGTCTGGCAGCTTGGTTTCGAGTACCTCTGCACCAAGGTGCGTGCAGTCGAGGTAGACGTAGTCCTTGTTTGGGCCGGCGCCGCGGCCGTCGAGAACCTCTTGCACCATGCAGCGGGCGACAATGTCACGCGGCGCGAGGTCCTTGATCGTTGGGGCGTAGCGCTCCATGAAGCGTTCTCCAGAGGCGTTACGAAGGATGGCTCCCTCGCCTCGTGCGCCCTCGGTGAGAAGGATGCCGAGCCCGGCAAGGCCGGTCGGGTGGAACTGGTAGAACTCCATGTCTTCAAGGGGGAGTCCCTTACGCCAGACAATGCCAACGCCGTCGCCCGTGAGCGTGTGCGCGTTTGACGTGGTCTTGAAGATCTTTCCGAAACCACCGGTTGCGTAGATGATCGACTTCGCCTGGAAGACGTGCAGCTCACCCGTTGCGAGCTCGTAGGCAACAACGCCTGAGGGCTGCATAACGCCGTCAACCTCGGTCATTGCCATGTCGAGTACGTAGAACTCGTTGTAGAAGTTGATGCCGAGCTTGACGCAGTTCTGGAACAGCGTCTGCAGGATCATGTGGCCGGTACGGTCGGCCGCGTAGCACGCGCGACGGACTGGCGCTTTACCGTGGTCGCGGGTGTGGCCACCAAAGCGACGCTGGTCGATCTTGCCCTCTGGCGTTCGGTTAAAGGGGAGGCCCATGTTCTCGAGGTCGATGACCGCGTCGATGGCTTCCTTTGCGAGGATCTCAGCGGCATCCTGGTCGACGAGGTAGTCGCCACCCTTGACGGTGTCGAAGGTGTGCCACTCCCAGTTGTCGTCCTCAACGTTTGCGAGGGCTGCTGCCATTCCGCCCTGTGCCGCACCGGTGTGCGAACGGGTGGGGTACAGCTTGGTAATGACGGCCGTTTTGGCCTTTGGCCCAGCCTCAATGGCTGCGCGCATGCCGGCGCCACCGGCGCCAACAATGACAACGTCGTACTGGTGGTAGTGGACGCCGTCGACGATTTTTACATCGTCGGTCTCAATATGAGTGCTATTCACGAATGGTTCTCCGAGGTTCTCAAAATCTTTAGCGGGGTGCGATCGTTAGCGAGTTGCGCAGAAACTTGCGACGAGTGCGGGGTCTGCGCCGGCTGGGCAGGGGTCGAAGGTGAAGATCACGAGCGTGCCAAGAACGATGAGCACCGCGGCGGAGAGGAAGAGGGCCCATTTGAAGACCTTCGCCATTGCTGGCCGCGTGGTGTAGTCGTTCACGAGGGTGCGCATGCCGTTGGCACCGTGAATGAGCGCCAGCCAGAGCATGACACAGTCCCAGACCTGCCAGAACGGGTCAGCGTATTTTCCGCCAACAAACGCGAAGTCAATGGCGCTCACGCCCTTGCCAACCATGAGGTTCACGAAGAGGTGGCCAAAGATAAGAACAACGAGCAGCACGCCGGAAGCGCGCATGTAGATCCAACCCCATTTTTCCCAGTTGGTGCCCTTACGGCGAGTCACTGCTGGAGTGCGAGGTGCCTGAATTGCGGTCATGAGTGCGCCTCCTTAGTGACTAAAGACGTTGATGAGATGGCGGGGGACAAAGGCGAGCATCGTGACGACCCACAGCCCGAGTACCACGTAGAACAGGTACTTCTGGTACTGGGTGCCCTTACGCCAGAAATCGATGAGGATGATGCGGAGTCCGTTAAACGCGTGGAACACAATTGCTCCAACGAGGCCAACCTCTCCAATGCCCATCAACGGGGTCTGGTAGGTGCCAATAACGGCGTTATACGCTTCGGGGCTGACCCGGATGAGCGCCGTATCGAGGATGTGTACCAGGAGGAAGAAGAAGATAGCGACACCGGTTATCCGGTGCAGTACCCACGACCACATCCCTTCGTTTCCTCTATAAAGCGTGCCTCCGGGGCCACGCTTCTTTTTCTTTGCAGGGCTATTGCCCTCGGCTAGGGTTCCTGCCGGTGCTGACACGAACAACCCTCCTTGGCTGTTTAGCCGCGGAAATACACTCCGCGCCTCAGTGAATGCGCGCTACGCGCCCTCATAGTTTAGCCACCTTGGTGGAGGCACACCGCTTAGGCGCACCTAAATCGGAGGGCGAGTGCCGGATTCGTAACCATGTTGTTACCGTTTCCCGTTTCATTGAATGATAATGGCCGACATTGCCCCAGTACGATGCCTCCAAAAACCGTCAAATCCGAGTTTGGGCGTATGTTTACCGGTTGGGCGTACGTTGCAACATACGCCCAACCGGTAAACATACGCCGGAATGGGAATGGGGGTGGGAATGGGGGATGTTGATAGTCGCTCAGTAGACTGAAGCGCATGGTGACCTCTGCGCGATCGATCGATCGCTTCTACAGCATTATTCCTGCCGGGGGCGTTGGTTCTCGGCTGTGGCCTCTCTCTCGTGCGGATGCCCCAAAATTCCTGCTTGACCTCACCGGATCAGGGCAGTCTCTCCTCTCAGACACCTGGGACAGGGTCTACAGCCTCGCCGGCCCTGAACGCGTCATGGTAGTCACCGGGCGTTCGCACCGCTCGGCGGTGTGTGAGCAGCTGCCGGACCTCGGCGATCACAACCTCGTCCTCGAATCCCAGCCGAAGGATTCCTCGGCCGCTATCGGCCTCGCCGCGGCCATCCTTGAGCACCGCGAGCCGGATGTCATCGTTGGCTCGTTCGCCGCCGACCACGTTATTCGAGGCCAGCTCCTGTTCCATCGCGCCGTTGCTGAAGCAGCTGCCCTCGCAGACACCGGCCGCATCGTGACAATCGGTATCGCGCCAACCGAGCCATCAGTTGGGTTCGGATATATCCACGCTGGCGAGCCGATCGAGTCCCTCGGAGGGCGCGACAGCTACGAGGTGCGCTCGTTTGTTGAGAAGCCAGATCTCGAAACGGCTACCTCATACGTTGAAAGCGGCGAGTACCTCTGGAACGCCGGCATGTTCATTTCGCGTGCCGACGTGCTGCTTGACCAGATGGCAAAGAGCGACCCCGAGCTGGTTGCGAACCTCAGGGAGATGGCCGCTGTGTGGGATACCCCAGAGCGAGACGCCACCGTTGACCGCCTCTGGGACAAGCTTCCAAAGGTTGCCATTGATTACACGGTCGCCGAGCCAGCGGCCGAGCGGGGCGCCATGGCCTGTGTCGCCGCGCACTTCGAGTGGGATGACGTTGGCGACTTTGCGAGCGTCTCCAAACTCTTGAGCCGAGGCCGACCAAACGACCTTGCGGTGCTCGGCCAGGGTGCCCGCATCCTGTCAGACGCATCCAACGGAATCGTGGTTGCCCAGTCGGGCCGCCTGATCTCGCTGATCGGGCTGCAGGACATCGTTGTCGTGGATACTCCAGACGTGTTGCTCGTGACGACCAAAGAAAACGCGCAGAAGGTAAAGTCGGTTGTAGACCTCGTCAAACGGTCGGGAGAAAGTACCGTTCTCTAGCCGACGAGGCAGGCGATCCCGGCCGATACAACAAGCCACTGCGGTGGCGTGAGGAGCTACCACGCATGAAGTTTGTGTCGCGAGTCGGCATCGTTGCCGGCTTGGCTGCGGTGGCCCTTGTGCTCTCCGGATGCCAACAGGGAGAGAAACCGAAGGCAGCTGCTTCGCCAGAGCCGACCCAACCTGCGTACTGCGCTCGGATGGTGACCAGCTCTGGCGAGCTGAAGGACCGCTCGTTTAATCAGTCAACCTGGAACGGTCTTGAAGACGCGAAAGACGAGCTGGGAATCCAGGTGAAGTCGATCGTTTCGGAAGATGCCGACGACTTTGCTGCCAACCTCGCGGAGGCCGTTGAATCTGAATGCGGGCTTGTTGTTTCCGTGGGAAGCGACCTCACCCAGCCAACGGCGCGTGTTGCGCTGCAACATCCAACAACCAATTTTGTTGTGGTTGATGCCGACCTTTCCGGGGCACAAGAAGTGGTTGGCATCGACAGTAGCGAGGACGATGCCAGCGAGCCGGCCGATGCTGATGGAGAGTCAGACGTAACGGGGGAAGCCACACCGAGCCCGTCCCCGACCGTGCCGCCTTCGCCCGTTGACGTGAGTACGGTTTCGAATCTCAAGCCCGTTGTGTTTGAAACGCAGGAAGCCTCGTTCCTCGCCGGTTATGTTGCTGCCGGCGTTTCGAAGAACAAAATTGTTGCGACTTTTGGCGGCGAACGCGAACCGCATGTGATTGCCTTTATGGACGGATTCGCCGCAGGGGTGGCCGCGTATAACGTTGCCCACAACGACTCCGTGGTGGTGCTCGGCTGGAATCAAGCAACCGGCACCGGCACCTTTGACGGCGGCTACGACGACAGCGACGCGGCCAAAGGTGTTGCGAAGGCGTTCATCGAGCAGGGCGCTGACGTGATTATGCCGGTTGCCGGTCAGGCCGGCGAGGGTGCAGCATCCGCAGCGCTCGAATCCGGAAACGTGCTGCTTGTGTGGGTTGACAGCGATGGATTTGAAACGTTGCCAGACGAGTACGGTTCCATTGTGCTGACGAGCGTCTTGAAAAATGCCGCAAACGCTATGGATCAGATTGTCCGTGATGACATGGCTGGCGAGTTTGATCAGGAAGCCTACGTTGGCACTCTGGCAAACGGTGGCGTTGGTATCGCGCCATTTCATGACCAGGAACTCGCGGTAAACGACGTCCTCGCCGCAGAGGTTGAGGCGCTCCGGCAGGGCGTCATCTCCGGTGAAATTGAACCGGTTGTTGGCTCACCGGCCTCGCCCTCAACCGCCCAGCAGCTAACGCCCTAACCAGCACGACCCGCAGTGAGGAGCAGTATGTCCGAGGCATCCGAACAATCGAGTGTGGACGATCAGACCTGGGCAGCCCTCCTTGCCGCCGCAACCGAGGCAATGCGGCTTGCCTACGCCCCGTACTCCTCGTTTCCTGTTGGGGCCGCGGCGCTCGTTGACGATGGGCGGATCGTCTCCGGTTGCAACGTCGAGAACGCGAGCTACGGTGTCACCCTGTGCGCCGAATGCTCGCTCATTTCCCAGCTCACGATGAGTGGCGGCGGCCTGTTGGTCGCGTTTGTCTGTGTTGATGCCGCTGGCGACATACTCATGCCGTGTGGACGCTGTCGACAGTTGTTAAGCGAGCACGCCGCAGGCGGGATGCTCCTGAGCACCGTCTCTGGCCTTCGCACTATCGACGAGGTCCTGCCCGATGCGTTCGGCCCGAGGAACCTTGCCGATACAACCGCACAGCAGTAGGGATCGAGGAGCCACCGCGCATGGTTGAACCGTTTGATGTTGTTGACCTCATTCGCCAGAAGCGAGACGGGGGAGCGCTGCCAACTGCAGAAATCAATTGGCTGATAGACGCCTTTACTCGCGGCTATGTAGTACCTGAACAAATGTCGGCACTCGCGATGGCCATCTACCTGAACGGGATGAACCGCAGCGAGATCAGAGACCTCACGCTCGCGATGATCGCGAGCGGCACAACCATGAGCTTTGCCGGTCTTGGCAAACCAACCGTCGATAAGCATTCGACGGGAGGCGTTGGCGACAAGATCACGCTTCCGCTCATGCCACTCGTTGCGTCATTTGGTGTTGCGGTGCCGCAGCTTTCGGGGCGCGGCCTCGGTCATACTGGCGGAACCCTCGACAAGCTGGAGAGCATTCCAGGGTGGAGGGCCGACCTGACCCGCGATGAGATCGCTGCGCAACTGCGGGAGGTTGGCGGAGTGGTGTGCGCGGCAGGTGCAGAGCTCGCGCCGGCGGATAAGCGGCTTTACGCCCTGCGAGACATCACGGGCACCGTCGAGTCAATTCCGCTCATCGCCTCGTCCATCATGAGCAAAAAGATCGCAGAGGGGACCGACTCGTTGGTGCTTGACGTGAAGTTTGGCTCTGGGGCATTTCTGACCGACATCAACAGGTCGAGGGAGCTTGCCGAGACCATGGTGGCCCTCGGCAGCGACGCGGGGGTTCGCACGAGTGCGTTTCTCACCAATATGAACGTGCCGCTTGGTCGAGCGATCGGCAACGCAAACGAAGTTCGGGAATCCGTCGAGGTGCTTGCCGGGGGTGGGCCATCGGATGTTGTGGAACTGACGCTGACGCTTGCCGCCGAAATGCTGAGGCTTGCTGGCCAGCCGGATGCCGATGTGGCTGAGGCGCTCGTTGATGGCCGAGCTATGGATGTGTGGAGGCGGAGCATCCGCGGGCAAGGCGGGGATCCGGATGCGGCTCTGCCAGTGGCTCGCGAATCCCACACCGTGCGGGCAGCGTCGAGCGGTTACGTTACCGAGATGGATGCCCTCCAACTTGGCGTTGCCGCCTGGCGGCTTGGAGCGGGGCGGGCGCGGCCAACGGATCTGGTGCAGCACGCTGCCGGTATCGATCTCCAGGTGAAGCCCGGCGACGCTGTTGTGATCGGGCAACCGCTGTTTACCCTCAGCGGGAATGATCAGGACCGCTTCGACCGTGCGCTCGAAGCGGCATCCGGTGCCGTTGCGATAGGGAACGAGCGACCCAAACGTGAGGCACTCGTTGCAGAGCGAATCCTTGCCTCGACGGTCTGAACTCTGCCTTTCGCCCGAACCGACGTCGTACGCCGTTACGAACAGTTTGTGAATAGCTGATGCAGGACTAGTCTTGTCGCAAGTAGTGCTCGTGTTGAAGGTCTCGGGGTGGGAATTGGGTACGAAGATATGGGGCGTTGGCCTCAACAGTGATAATCAAGTAACCAAGGTTGTCGTCGCCGGGCGTGAAGCCGTCGGACGGCTCGAAGGCGTGACGCTTGCCGCCTCGGATCGTCCTGACGATTTTCGCTTCGAACAGACCTCTGTGACTATTGGCAATTACCTGCTGCGTCGGATTTCGGTGACTCCTGCCCGTATCGAGCGTCCCTACACTGCGGAATCGTCAGGCCAGCTACGGTTCACGTTTGTGCTCAAAGGATCAATGACGATCACTCAGGCAGGGCGTCGAGTGTTGCTGAACCCCGGGGACGGCGCCGTATCGATCGGGTGGCAGTCATATCTCAGCGTGATTCCCGAGGAAACCACGGTTGTGAGGGTCACAATCGAGCGCGAGATTCTCGATTCAAAGGGCATCCTGTTTCCGCATTCCGTGCGAAAACTATCGCAGCGCTCGATCTTGTCGAGTGGGTTAGCCGCGTTCTTCAATGAGCTTTTTGATCCTCGGTACTACCCGCTCCCTCCTGCGGAGGTTGCGCGTATGAGCGATCTTATTGACGCATTTTTTGTTGAACTGCATCTTGCGTATGTTGAGAAATTTCGGGCGGCCGAAGATCGTAAGGATGATCAGCGGGCCGCGGTCATCGGTTACATCAGAGGACGAGCTGGCGACCCAGACCTCACGGTTGCCTCGATTGCCGAGCACTATGACATGTCGATGCGGACGCTGCAGCGACTGTTCCGAGATGCGGGCACCTCGCTCAGGGATGAGGTTGCCGCGGTTGTTGCGCAGCACGAGTCCCGCGCCGACGGTCGCGCGCAGGTTGGGGCTCCGGCACCGTCAGCGTCGATAGGTGGGTGATCGCATGACGATGGCACGACGCTCGCTCTTGGAACAAGCGAGAAGCGAAAACGGCATCCGCACGATGCGCCTCGAGGGGGCGGAAGGTGCAGCTCATCTTGAGTCGACCGGGATGAATCATGTTGACGAATCGTCAACCTTTGATCTGGTCAGCCGGAGCATCCAAGTTGGCTACTACGTTGTGCGGGACACCCTGATGACCCCCGCGCGGATGGACGGCCCCGCACACCTCGATGGGCCGGAGCCGAGGATCTTCTTCACGTTTGTGGTGTCTGGTGCAATCTCGATTCGTCAGTCGGGACGCACCCGTCGAGTTGGCGTTGGTGAGGCCTGCATCTTGTTTGAAGCCGACCGCTACACGATCTCGGTGCTTGAGCGCTCGCGGTTCATCTCTGTTGGGGTTCCGGCACGGGCGGCTGACTCGCGCGGGGTTGTTGCCGATACAAAATTGAAGTTGTTGCCTTCTCAGCAGCTGCTTGTTGCCTCGGCGCGTGCGTTCTTTCTTGGGCTTTTCAGGCCTCAAGCATTCCCGCTTCAGCCAGTGGAACAGATTCGTGCTACTCGGGCAATCGATTCGTTGCTGCTTTCGCTGCTTGCGTCTGCGCAGGAATCGACGGATCACTCACGAAGCAAATCCGCCGTTGAGCGGTCGGTGATTACCAATTTCATTTCAACGCATTTTACGTCGTCAGAGTTGAGCACGAGCACGGTAGCCGCTCACTATGGCATGTCGACCAGGTCGTTGCAGCGGCTGTTTTCTGAGGTGAACCAGAGCGTGAGCGAAAATATCCAGCAGCGGCGCCTTGAGCATGCCGTCGCGATTTTGCTTGACGATCGCTTCGTTGAGCTGAGTGTCGAGGGCGTCGCGCTTCGTTCTGGGTTTGCCGGTTCTGATCAGCTTCGGCGAGCGATTGCCCAGGAAATGGATACAACACCGACAGAGCTTCGACAGAAAGCAATGCGACGGGAATCAATAACGTAGCGGCGTGCGCTGAGCTGATTGTGTTCAAATATCACGCCCAATAATGCTCAAATCCGTTAACTGTTTGCGCACATAGGTAACAACTCGGTAACAACTGTGTTTTTCCTGAAGTTGTTCTTGAGCAGGACTTTCTCTGGGTTGATTGAGGATGTCCGTCCGCATCGGCGTTCTTCAACCTGCGGTATCTTTCAGAACTTGATACGTTGTTTTATGGCCTTCGGGCCACAACCGAGGACGCGGTCAGTAGAGAACAGTGCCCACCGGCACCACCCTATTGAGCGTATGGTTGTCGTTTTGTGCGCGGCTCCGAAGCCGTGAATTGCCACCCGTGTTCGCCGCGAGAATTCGCGCGGCTTGAGCGGGGTTGGCATGTTCGACAGCAACCCGTCCGTGACCAGACGAGCCAGTTTTCACCGGAAATCATCCGTCGTCAAAGCTGATCTTCGCCAGGAAAACACGTGAACGAAACTATTGCCGTGAAAGCCGAGCACCTCTACAAGGTGTTTGGCAAAAAACCAAAAGAAGCAGCGCGTCGCATCAGCGAAGGCGCGACCAGGGACGAAGTCGAAGCGTTTGGGACCGCCGCCGTCATTGACGCGTCGTTTGAGGTCAAACAGGGTGAGATCTTTGTGGTGATGGGGCTTTCTGGCTCCGGAAAATCCACGCTCATCCGGATGCTGAACGGTCTGCTTGAGCCAACCTCCGGCACGGTCACGGTTGCCGGAACCAACATCACCGCCGTCTCGGCCGCTGAGCTTCGCCGCGTTCGGCAGAAAAGCGTATCGATGGTGTTTCAACATTTTGCGCTCCTCCCGCACCGCACGGTGCTTGAGAATGCCGCGTACGGGCTCGAAGTTCAGGGCGTGCCAAAGGCAAAGCGTGAGGCTCAGGCCCAGCGCATCGTTGAACTCGTTGGGCTCTCCGGGTGGGAGCAAAAGCTTCCGAGCGAGCTCTCTGGCGGAATGCAACAGCGCGTCGGAATTGCCCGCGCGCTCACGGCAGAAACAGATGTTCTCCTGATGGATGAGGCGTTCTCGGCCCTCGACCCGCTCATCCGCCGCGAAATGCAAGAGCAACTGGTCGAGCTCCAAGCCGAGCTTGGCAAAACCATCATCTTTATCACCCACGACCTCAACGAAGCCATGTTCCTCGGTGACCGCATCGCGGTTATGCGCGACGGACGCATCGTGCAGGTGGGAACCCCCGAAGAGATTCTGACCGACCCGGCAAACGACTACGTTGCGCAGTTTGTGCAGGATGTTGACCGGACCCGTGTGCTCACGGCCTCAAGCGTCATGGAGCCGGCATACGCAGAGGTTGCCCTCACTTCCGGCCCCCGGAACGCACTTCGTAAGATGCGCGACCTGCAGACCTCGGCAGTGTTTGTGGTTGGACGTGGGCGTCAGTATCTCGGAGTCGTTCGCGACCGTGACGTTATGCGTCAGGTGAAGAACGGCGAGAGCGACCTGAGCGTGATCCTTCGCAAGCCGCAGGGAGTCTCGCCGGATGCGCCGCTCGTTGACCTTGTTGAGCCCTCGATCGAGAGTGGCCTCCCGCTCGCCGTGATCAGCGAAACCGGCAAACTGCTGGGCACAATCCCAAAGATCACCCTGCTGGCGGCGCTCGGAAACGTGCCGCTCACGACGCAGAGCATCCCCATTATCGACACGCCAACAACGCTCACGCAGCGCGCGATGTCTGACGCGCTCTCTGGCACTGACCCGGAGTCCTCCAGCTCAACGACCACCGCGTCGACCACTGATGACCAGGGAGGCCAGCGATGAATGTTGTTGCACTGATTGCCGCTAACGACAGTTTCCGTTTGCCATTTGGGCAGTGGGCTGAAGTAGCCATCGACTGGATTACCGACACCTTCGGCGCGTTTTTTATGCTGCTGCGTACCGTGTTCAAGGGTATGTACGAAGGTGTTGACTGGCTGCTCGTGACGCCCCCGTTCTGGGTCGTCATCATTGTCCTTGCCGCCATCGCCTGGTACGTTTCTGGCTGGAAGCTCGCGGTTGGGAGCCTGATTGGGCTTTTGATCATTGTGGGCCTCAACCAGTGGGCAAACGCCATGGACACGCTCGCGCTTGTGCTTGTTGCAAGCCTGCTCGCCGTGCTCATCAGCATCCCGCTGGGAATCTGGGCGGCCAGGTCAAACCGGGCATCAAAGATCATCAGGCCCATCCTCGACTTTATGCAGACCATGCCGGCCTTTGTGTACCTCATCCCAGCCCTGATTTTGTTCCGGGTAGGCGTGGTTCCAGGAATCGTTGCAACGATCATCTTCGCGATGGCACCAGGCGTTCGACTGACCGAGCTTGGCATCCGTGGTGTCGACCGCGAAGTTGTCGAGGCAGGAAAGGCGTTTGGGTCGTCGCCAAGCCGAATCCTTCGTCAGATCCAGCTGCCGCTCGCGATGCCAAGCATCATGGCAGGTATCAACCAGGTGATCATGCTGTCGCTTTCGATGGTTGTGATCGCTGGCATGGTTGGTGCAGGTGGACTCGGGCTCCAGGTGGTTCAGAGCCTCAACCGAATTGATGTTGCCCTCGGCTTTGAGGCCGGAATCTCCGTGGTGATCCTCGCGATCTTCCTCGACAGGGTCACCGCCTCGCTCGGCAAACGGTTTGGCGCCGTAACCAGGAGCTAACCCACTTACGAATGCTGCGGCATCCGCCCAAAGACTCTCGCGCGCTGCCAAGGCTGCGCGGGTACGCGACGCCCAGAACCCTGGGCTCACCAGTCAACCCCATTCGCCCCGCGGCTCGAATTGAGCGGGGCGCGACGAAAGGAAGACATTTTGAAGAAACCCCTGTTGAAGTTTTTGGCGGTGGGCGCAGTTGCTGCCCTCGCCCTCACAGGATGCTCGTCAGACGGCGGCGACGCCTCCGCCTCAGACAAGAAGATCACGATTGCCGTGTTCAACGGTTGGGACGAAGGTATCGCCGCGTCCGAGCTGTGGGCCGCCATCCTCGACGAAAAGGGCTACGACGTCGAGCTCGAGTATGCAGACGTGGCCCCCGTTTACTCAGGCCTGTCAAGCAAGGACTACGACGTAGTGCTCGACACCTGGCTGCCATCAACCCACGCAGATTACATCGAGGAATACGGCGATGACCTCGTTGACCTCGGCTACTGGAATGACGAAGCTAAGCTCACCATTGCGGTAAACGAAGACGCGCCAATTAAGTCACTGGATGAGCTGGCGGACAACGCCGATACGTTCAACAACACCATCACTGGCATTGAGCCGGGCGCAGGGCTGACGCGCATCACGCAAGACGACGTCATCCCCGGCTACGGCCTCGACAAGATGGACTACCTCACCTCCTCAACCGCTGCGATGCTCACCGAGCTTCGTTCGGCAGAGAAGAACAACGAGGATATCGTCGTGACCCTCTGGAAGCCGCACTGGGCCTATGACGAGTTCAAGATCCGTGACCTCGAAGACCCGAAGGGCCTGCTCGGCGGCTCTGAGAAGTTGCACTCCTTCTCGCGCATCGGATTTGCCGACGACCAGCCAGAGGTGAACGAATGGTTCACGAACTTCACCATGAGTTCAGACCTGCTGTTCTCGCTTGAGAACGCGATGTTCAGCGGAGACAAGGTCGACGACTATCGTCCGATCGTGACGAAGTGGATTTCTGAGAACCAGGAATACGTGGACTCACTCACGAAGTAACACCGTGTGCGCTGAGGGCTGGCCGAGAGGCCGGCCCTCAGCTGTATCCAGAACGTTTTTATTCACTGATCCAAAGGAGCATCATGAAGAACACACGACTCACCACAACGCTTGCAACCGCCGCCGTTGCAGGCCTGTTGCTTGCCGGATGCTCGGCAGGCGACGAGGGCGACAACAGCAAATCCCTGAAGATTGCCGTGTTTAACGGCTGGGACGAGGGCATTGCCGCTTCGGAGCTGTGGGCCGCAATCCTTGAGGAAAAGGGCTACGACGTCTCGCTCGAATACGCCGATGTTGCACCCGTCTTTTCTGGCCTCTCAAGCAAAGACTATGACGTCACGCTCGACTCCTGGCTGCCAACCATCCACTCTGCCTACCTCGAAGAATACAAAGACTCGATTGTTGACCTCGGCCCGTGGAACACCGAAGCGACACTTACGATGGCCGTGAACGCTGACTCGCCGATCACCTCGCTGACCGAGCTTGCCGACCACGCCGACGAGTTTGGCAACCGGATCGTCAGCATTGAGCCGGGCGCGAGCATGATTGACACCATCCAATACGACGTCATCCCCGGGTATGGGCTCGACGATATGGACTTCATTACCTCGTCAACGCCGGCGATGCTGACGGAGCTCTCGACCGCACTCAAGAACAACGAAAACATCGTCGTGACACTGTGGCAGCCGCACTGGGCATACGCAGAGTTCGACATCCGTAACCTCGACGACCCCGACGGCCTGCTCGGCGAGACGGAGGCCATCCACTCGGTTGCCAGGGTCGGCCTCGACACGGATAAGCCCGAGGTTTACGAATGGCTGAGCAACTTTGAGATGGACGCACAGCTGCTGCATTCGCTCGAAAACGCCATGTTCAACAGCGGCGAGAAAATTGACGACTACCGCCCGATCGTCGAACAGTGGATTACTGAGAACCAGGATTACGTAGACGGTCTCACCGCATAGACCCTGGCTCGTGGGGTGCATTCGTGCTCGTGGGGTGCGTAATATTGCGCCCCACGAGCACGAATGCACCCCGCGATCTCGGTGGGTAGCGGGTAAGTTGGTGGCATGACAACCGAACCACAGAAGCACCAGCTTGCCAGCGGCATCTTCGCCGAAGACCTCCCCAAGATCTCCCTTCACGATCACCTCGACGGCGGCCTGCGCCCAGAGACCATCGTTGAACTCGCAGCCAAGATCGGCTACGAACTGCCAGCCGCAGACGCGCAGGGCCTCAAGGACTGGTTCACGTCGAGCGCAAACTCAGGCTCGCTTGTTGACTACCTCAAGACGTTTGATGTGACGTGCGCTGTCATGCAAAACGAAGAAGGCCTGACCCGTGTTGCGCGCGAATTTGTGCAGGACCTCGCGGCCGACGGCGTCATCTACGGCGAGATTCGCTGGGCTCCTGAGCAGCACCTGTCGAACGGCCTGAGCCTCGACGAGGTTGTTGTGGCCGTCCAGGCCGGGCTCGATCAGGGCGTTGAGGATGCCGCGGCCGAGGGACGGAGCATCCGTGTTGGCCAGCTCATTACCGCAATGCGCCACGCAGACCGTGCCCAAGAAATTGCCGAACTCGCGGTTCGCCACCGGGACAACGGTGTTGTTGGTTTTGACATCGCTGGCGCCGAGCTCGGCTTTCCGCCCGCCAACCACGCCGGTGCATTCCGCTACCTCGCCGAAAACTTCTTCCCTGCAACCATCCACGCTGGTGAGGCCGATGGGCTCGACTCGATTCGTGGTGCCCTCGTTGACGGTCACGCGCTGCGACTTGGCCACGGTGTTCGCCTCGCGGAGGACATCACGATCGACTCGCAGGATGACCAGAACACCTACGTGATGGTCGGGCGCCTCGCCCAGTGGGTGAAGGACCGCGGAATAGCTCTTGAGCTGTCGCCCTCGTCGAACCTGCAGACCGGCGCGATCTCGGCGTGGGGTGACTCGCTTGCCGATCACCCGTTTGACCTCTTTTATCAGCTGGGATTCAACGTCACCGTCAACCCCGACAACCGGCTCATGAGCGGCACCACCGTTAGCCGCGAGCTGAGTCTGCTAGCCGACGAGTTCTCATACGACCTTGATGACCTTGAGCAGTTCCAGCTCAATGCCGCTTCCGTCACATTCTTGCCGCTCGAAGATCGCGTCGAGCTTGCGCTGGCGATCGAGGACGGCTTTGAGGCGCTGAGGGCCGCTCACTCGGTCCGCTAGTCGCGCATGGTCACCAGGTTGGGCGTATCTTTGCCGGTTGGGCGTATCCGCGAAGATACGCCCAACCGGCAAACTTACGCCGAAACGCATATGAGCGGACCTAGGTGAGGGAAAGCGCCGCCCGTGTAATGGCAGAGGCATCGATGCCGTGATGGGCGTAGACGCTCTCGAGGTCGCCTGACTGCCCAAAGCTGCGCACCCCGAGGTGCACACCTCGTGTGCGGTGAATGCCGCTCAGGAACGCGAGCGTGTGCGGGTGGCCGTCGAGTACCGTGACAAGGGGCGACTGGTCGTCGACGCCAAACACGGTGCGCAGCATCCACTCGCCTTCTGCCGTGTTGCCAGTTGACGACGCCGCATCCGGCTGCACGCCGCCACGGGCTTGTACCGCATCGAATACGAGCCCCGGGTTCGTGATGCACAGCACGTCACATGAAATGCCGAGGGCATCCAACCGTTCTGCCGCTTCAAGGGCCTCGGGAGTGACCGCCCCGACGACGGCGATGTTAACGTGGCGTTCGGCCCGAGCAACGGCTCGCCGAAGGGGATAGGCCCCAGCAATCACGAGCCTCCGTCGAAGTTCTCGTTGATCAGAATCGGACGGAAGCGCGGCCAACGCCTGGTCAATTGGACGAGTGGAGAGCCTGAGGTAGCTTGCCGTGCCCGATGGAGAACCGATGCGACGGATGCATTCGAGGAGCATCCACTCGAGATCGATCGCAAACGCAGGTTCGTAGCTCAACACTCCCGGTTGTTCGAGCCCAATGGATGGCGTGATGATTGACTGATGCGCGCCGCCTTCTGCGCTGAGCGTGACCCCGGATGGGGTGCCAACCAAGATCGATTGACCCCCGGCATACACCCCAAACGTCCACGGCTCGAGGGCTCGTGCGATGAACGGGTCGTAGAGCACGCCGATAGGGATGAGCGGATGGCCCCACCTGCTCCACGTGGCCCCGAGCTCGCCGAGGGCACCAACAAGGTTTACCTCGGCGATGCCAAGCTCCAGGTGCTGCCCGGCGCTGTGCTCACGCCAGTGCAGAATCGTTTCTGGGTCGTCGCTAAACCAGTCGTGCCGAGCCGACGGCGACCAGACACCAACTTTGTTGACCCAGCCTCCGAGGTTGGTGCTTGAGCTCACATCTGGGCTGACGGTCACGATGCTGCTGGCGATTTCTGGGGCGCGGCGGCTGAGGTCCATGAGGGTGCGTCCGAGCGCAGCCTGCGTGGTTGCGATACCCGTTGGCGACCAGCCAAGATCGAGTGGCGGAGCAAAGCCGGGTGAGGCAACAGCCTCGTGTCGTCGGAGCCGTCTCGCCGCCGCTGCACATGCCGCTGCGCAGCCATCCTCGTCTGGCCCGGCCAATCGAGGAGCGGTGGGGTCTGCGTCCCGAAATGAGGGGAACGGATCATCGCCAATGTTGCAGCGTTCGCGAAGCTCGGCAAGCTGGGTCTCGCTAATGAGGGCTGAGTGGTTCTGAGGGTGGCCTTCGCTTGCGAGCCCCCATCCCTTCAGCGTGTAGGCAAAAAGCGCGGTTGGCCTGTGGTCATCAATCGTGGCAAAGGAGTCGCGGAGGGTGTTGATGTCATGGCCACCAAGGTCCCTCAGCGCCGCCAGGAGCTCAGCTGCGGTGAGCTCAGTCAGCGTGCGATCGAGAAACGCAGCGAGGTCATCCCTGTTGCTTGCCTGCCCGCCGGCAAGCAACCGATCAACAACCTCTTCTGCTGGGCTGCGCAGAAGTCGCTGGTACTCGGCGTTTGGCATCGTATCGATTCGGTTGCGGAGCGACTCCCCACCTTTCCGCTCGAATAAGGAGGTGAGAGTGCGCCCGTACTTTGCCTCGATGACCTGCCAACCGGCGGCTGCAAACATCGCCTGCAAACGAGAGGTGTTGGTATCAGGGACAACCCGGTCGAGCGATTGACGATTAAAATCGATGATCCACACCACCTCACCGAGTTCTGAGACGGTGCGTTCCCCAATTGCCTCCCACACGGCGCCTTCGTCGAGCTCTGCGTCTCCGACCAGCGAGTATTGGCGGCCGGTTCCTGGGCTTGAGCCGTGATCCGCGACGTAGCGACGGGCGATTGCTCCCCAGATCGGGGCGGTGGCCCCGATGCCAACTGACCCCGTTGAATAGTCGACCGGGTCTGGATCTTTGCTTCGACTCGGGTAACTTTGGAGACCCCCAAACGATCTGAGGGTGGTGAGGGCCTCGCGGTCGAGCGAACCGAGGAGATAGTTCAGCGCATGGAGCACAGGAGAGGCATGCGGCTTCACCGAGACGCGGTCATCTGCCGAGAGCTGCTCTAGCCAGAGCTCCGTCATGATGCTCACGATTGAGGCACTGGATGCTTGGTGCCCGCCGACCTTGACGCCTCCCGGATTCGGCCGGTGCTTATTCGCATGGTCGATCATTGCGGTGGAGAGCCAGAGCACCCGCCTTGCGATGGCCTCGATCGTTGCCTCGGTGACGGGGCGAACCTGGATATCAGTCATTGGGTTATCCCTTTACTGCCCCTGCGGTGAGGCCTTGGACGATGTAGCGACTTGCAAACGCAAAGAGCACCATGGTTGGCACAATGGTGAGGACCGCGGCGGCGGACATCGAGCTCCAGTCAATATTGAAGCTTGAGATGAAGCCGTTGAGGGCGGTTGGGATCGTTTTGTTCTCGTCTCGGTTCATGAGCGTGACGGAGAGAAACAGCTCGTTCCAGCAATTCACGAAGTTGAAGATGAACGCGGCTACGATGCCGGGCTTCATCACCGGCACAAGGACCCTGAACAGCGCGCCGAGGCGGGACAATCCATCAATCATTGCGGCCTCTTCGAGGGCGTCTGGCACGTTGGCAAAGAATCCCCTGAGCATAACCGTGCTGAAAGGGATGCAAACCGCGATGTAGATGAGCATGAGCCCGATCTTGTTATCAACGAGACCAAGGTTCACCATCAGCAGGTAGAGCGGGCCGAGCGCGATAAAGGCTGGAATCATTTGGGTGGCGAGGAACGCCATAAGGATCGCGCCTTTTGAGCGGAAGCTGAAGCGGGCGAGCACATACGCGGAGAGCATCGCAATGAGGGTCGAAACGGAGGCAGCGACCGTAGAGACCAGGATGCTGTTGCCGAGATAGACCCCAAAATCTGCTTTGGCGAAGAGCTCAACGTAATTATCGATCGAAAAGGTCGTAGGCCAGTACGTCAGCGGATAGCTGAAGATTGCCCCTGCCTCTTTGAACGAAGTGATGACGATCCAGTAGAGCGGGAAGAGCGTGATGACGAGCCAAAGTCCGAGGAACACAAACTTGATGGTTCTCGCGGTGGCAGATTCGTGGTTGATCACGATTGAACCTCCTTCTTCTCACGCATGGCTAAGAGGTAGAACGCAGCAAACACAAACAGCACGCCGATGACGAGGAGCCCGATTGCTGACGCCTGGCCGTAGTCGCCCCGCTGCGTTGTGGTAACCATCCACGTGGTAAAGATCTGCGTCTGGTTTGCAGGGCCACCACCCGTCATTGCATAGATGATGTCAGGGAAGTTAAAGATCCAGATCACCCGAAGCAAGACGGTGAGCGCGAGTGTTGTTCGAATGGTTGGGATGGTGATGCTGAACAGCATGCGCGGCTTGCTTGACCCATCGAGCGCGGCTGCTTCGTACATCTCGTCTGGAACCGATTGCAGTGCGGCAAGGATCATGATCGTGAAGAACGTCACGCCATACCAGACGTTGGCAACGATGACGGCGACCATTGCGGTGCTCGGATCTGCGAGCCACGGTATCGGTTGATCAATGAGCCCAACTTTGCTGAGCAGATCGTTGATGACGCCAAATTCGCTGTTGAACATCCAACGGAACAGGATGCCGATCAGGAATCCTGAGATGGCCCACGGAAAGAAGATGAGTGCCTGGTAGAGGCCCCTAAACCTGAACTTGCGTCGCAGCCAGAGGGCGATGGCAAACCCGATCAGAAACTGGGGCACGATTGAGGCAACGACCCAGACGATGGAGTTGCTGAGGATCGTGCCAAAGTCTGGGTTTTCAAAGATTGCCTGGAAATTCTTGAAGCCAACCCAGGACGTATCGGTGAGGTTGTTCAGGTTCCAGTTGCGAAATGCCATTTGGCTGCCCGAGATCATCGGGTAGTAAATGAATAACCCAACAAAGACCGCGGCTGGAGCGAGGAAGGCCGCGATGGTCCAGCCGTGCCTACCTGAGAAAACCCGCCGGCGGGGCGACGCGCTGTCGCCCCGCCTCAGGGCTACTTCGTTGCCCATTTTTCGGTCCAGTACTGGTCCCAGCTTGCAAGCATCTCTGCTTCGGTCATCTTGCCGATGAGGACCTGCTGGATCTCGGTATCTGCCTTTTGTGCCCATTCGGTCCACCAGGAAACCGTGCGTGGCTGAGTGACCGGAATGTAGACATCCGGGTGTTCCGTCATGTACAGGTAGCTCTCCCACGCGCCAACTTTGTAGAACTCGTCGTCGGCGGCTGACTTCAGGATCGGGACGAGGCTGTTCTCTTTTGCGAAGGTAATGGGGGCATCACCCTCGGAGAGAAACTTGATGAGTTTGAGTGATTCTTCCGGGTGCTTTGTTGCCTTGGCGATGCCCCATCCGCCGCTTGAGACCGGCTGGGCTGCCTTCCCGCTTGCGCCAACAAGCAGGGGAGCCGTGCTCCATTGTTCTTCGGTGAGCGAGCTTGACTGCTGGATCGCGGCAATAACCTCTGGGTCTTGCAGGAGGAACGCGGTCGAGCCGTTCGAGAATCCCTCAACCATCTCTGGGTAGCCCCAGGCAACTGACGAGGGAGGGGAAGCCTTCTTGAATATCTCGAAATACGTCTTGACCGCAGCAGCCGCTTCCGGGGTAGAGAAGACCGTGCCGCCGCCAGTGAGCTCAAACGCGTTGTCGACATTGATCTTGTCCGCCGCATAACTCGTAATGATCGCCACAACGTTTGAGTTGGCGTTTGAACCACCGCGGAAAGCGTAGCCAAAACGATTCTTTTCAGGGTCTTGGATCGCGCTTGCCTGCTCAAGCAGGTCATCCCACGACGTTGGGGCAGCGTCAAAGCCGGCCTCCTCTACGAGGTCTGTTCGATAGAACAGGCTCAGTCCATAGAAACCGTAGGGGATACTGTAGGTTTTTCCGTCTTCTGCATAGGTGGTCTGGCTGATCGCGTTGTCGGTCAGGTCGTCCCATCCACTCCACCCCTGCAGGTCGTCGGTCATGTCATAGAGCCAACCATTGGTTGAGAACGGCCCAACGGTGATATCGCGAACCTCGAGGACGTCGATCCCCGTCCCCGATTGCAGCATCTGTTGGATCTTCTGATCTGCCTGGTCAGTTGGGGGAGAGACCAATTCGACTGTGATTCCTGGGTTCTCCGCTTCAAAATCATCAAGTAGCCCGCGGATGACGTCGGTGCGTGCCGGGTTGGTGAGGCTCTCAACCATCTGCAGTTTGACCGTTCCGTTGTCTGGCTCACCTCCTGCGCACGCGGTGAGCGCGAGTGCTGCGGTGAGGGCAATGCCTGCGATGCCGAACTTCGTTGTTCTCATGGGGGTCCTCTCGGTAGTGCGGTGAAGGGGGTTAGCGGGTTTGGGTTGTTGCCCACCGAACGAGCGTTGGCACGATTCGCTCGGCGAAGAATTCGTAATCAGACGGTGTGTTGTACGCGTGGGCTGACAGCCGCAGATATCCGGTTCCGTGAAACGCGGTACAGGCTGCCTCTACACGAAGTTCGGACGCGATGCGGTTCCGAAGAGCGTTTGCGGAATCGACATCGGTTGCGAGTCCGTCGGGGAGTCGCACGAGGCGCATAGCCCCGCTAGCCATCCCGACGGTGACTGAGCTGTCGACCTGTGTTGCATCCGAAAGCGCTTCAGCGATGATCTGTTCCCCGTATGCGGCCAACGCGTTGCTGTATGACCTGACCTGCTGCCATCCCCACTCATCGTGAATCGTGTTGTAGCTCAGGTGTGCGGCGAGGTATGCGGTCTGGTCGAGCGTGCCTTGGTGGTCAAATCGGTGCGGGTAGGAGAGCCCGGTTCCCCAGGAATCAATGAGCGGAAAGAGGTTTGGTGTAGCCTCGCCTCGTGCAATGAGGACCGCAGCGCCTCGTGGGGAACAACTAAACTTATGAAGGTTTCCAATCCAGAAATCGCAGTCAATACCGGCTGACGGATGGTCAACAAGGCCTGGCGCGTGGGCACCATCAACAAGCACTGCTATTCCGTTTTCGCGCGCGAACCTGCTGATTTCGGCCACCGGCAGGTAGCGTGCCGTTGCCGATGTGATGTGGTCAAGCACGATGAGCTGTGTATTCGCGTCGACGGCCGCCAGGATCGCGTCAACGCTCTCAACCGCATTCGCCTCGAGGGGGATGCGCGCTTCCCTCACCTGGGTTGAACTGCGACCTGCGAGTCGTTCGGCGCCCATCGTGACGGCGCCGTATCCGTGATCGGTGACCACAATATTGCCGCCAGGCCTGAGCGTGAGGCTCTGATACACGGTGCTCGCGCCTGCCGTGGCATTGGGCACAAATGCAAGCGTTTCGGGGTTGACACCAAGCTGGACAGCGATGTGAGTGCGGGCTTGCGCGATTCGTTCGTGAAGCTGCGAGAACCAGATGACGGGATTGGCTTCCATCTCGTGACGGAGCTGTGCCTGCGCCAGAAGGACCTCGCGAGGAACCGCACCAAAGGACCCGTGATTGAGGTGGAGAACTCGTGGGTCGAGCGACCAAGCCGCGGCAGCAGGTCGGCCGTCTCTCAGCCGGAGCTCTGAGGGGGCTGCGGCGGTCTTTGGGGCGGGTGAACTCAACAGATCGAACCTTTCGTGGAGCACATCTGCTCTGATGCGCTGCACGCCAGTATAGTAAAGAGATTGGACAAATCAAGATAAATCTCAGATAAAATAATGCACGTACGCAATATTCTGATTATGTTGTCCAATCACTTTGTTATTTTTTCGTGACCGGGGTAGAAAATCATGGGGTATGGTGATTCATAGGTGTGAGCCCTTCGCCTGTCACCATGAGACCTTCTGGAGTGCAATGTCCGCCGTTGATACCGCCTTTCACGGACTACGAAACATGATTGCCGACGGCCGCATTTCGGCTGGAAGCAAACTGCCAACCGAGACCGATCTCTCCGCCGAGCTCGGCGTCGCCCGTGGTTCGGTTCGCGAGGCGGTCAGGATGCTCGGGGCACTTGGTCTCGTCGAGACGCGACACGGCTCAGGCACCTATGTTTCGGCCCTCAGGGCGGAAGACATCATGCGTGGGCTCTCGCTGAGCATCGACCTGCTCCCGTTTGACGGCCTGATCGAGCTCTACGAAATGCGCAAGGTTATTGAATCGCACGCGACCTCGCTCGCTTGCGCGCGCCTCAGCGACGAGCAACTTGGCGACCTTTCTCAGATCGTTGAGCGGATGGAATCAACCGAGGATTCTGCCGAGAGTGCACGACTTGACCACGTCTTTCACCGCACCATCGTTGACGCCTGCGGCAATCCAGCGCTTGGAGCATTCCTCGAAGTCTTCGCAGCTCGGTCACGGATGTACCAAATCTTCGTGCTCCCTGAAGGCCACGAGATCATGCGCGAGAGTAACGGGAGCCACAAGAGCATCCTGAACGCGCTGCTCGCACGCGACCCGGTCGCAGCGGCCTCCGCCGCATTTGCCCACGTCGCCCAAACAGAAAACTGGCTGCGGCAGTATCGCCCCGTTATCACCGAAGATCCCGTGCGCGACGCGAGCCACCCTACTCAGCATCCAGCAGGGCCACACCGGTCACAGCCGTGATCGGGTGTGGGCGTCAGAACTGCCCGCAGCGTGACGCGTTACGAAACGAGTTCGCGCATGCCCTGTTCGAGCGCGGCGAGCGTCGCATCGCACGACGCCTTTCGCTCTTCGGCGGACCCGCTGAGGCACTGTGCGTCGATGTAGACCTTGAGCTTTGGCTCGGTCCCGCTCGGACGAACCATCACGCGCGAGCCGTCGGCAAGAACTATCCGGAGCACGTCGCTGGCCGGCAGGTCTGCAGAACCGCTGGCGAGGTCTTCGACCAACGCGACGGGAATGCCTCCGATAGTCGTTGGGGGCGTTGCCCGTAGCTTTGCCATGACTGACCCGATGATGGAAAGATCGGTGACTCGAAGCGATACCTGAGCCGAACCGTACTGTCCAAATCGCTGGGTGAGCTGGCGGAGGAGATCTTCGACGCTCACGCCCTTTGCATGGAATTCCTGCGCCATGTCGAGGAACATGACTGCAGCGGAGATGCCGTCTTTGTCTCGCACGGTTCCAGGGTTTACGAGGTAGCCAAGGGCCTCCTCAAAGCCGAAGACTAGGCCGGGAACTCGTGAAACCCACTTGAAACCCGTGAGCGTCTCACGGAAGCCGAGGCCGTAGGCGTCTGCGATGGCCTTCAACCCTGGGGACGACACAATTGTGCAGGCAAGCGTTCCTCCAGTATTGCCAGCCTTTGCGTTTTGTTCTGCCGCTCGCCAGCCGAGCAACAGCCCAACCTCGTTGCCCGTAAGACGACGAAATCCTTCGCTTCTGGATGCGTCGGGAATCGCGATCGCGAGGCGGTCGGCATCCGGGTCGTTGGCCACGATCAAGTCTGCCGCAACCGTTCGGGCGAGGGCGAAGGAGAGGTCCATCGCTCCCGGCTCTTCTGGGTTCGGAAACGCGACGGTCGGAAAGTCTGGATCTGGCTCTTGCTGCTCGGCGACGCTGTTGGGAACCGGGAGCCCCGCGCGGTGGAACACTCGCGCGGCGGTCTGCCAGCCAACACCGTGCATCGCCGTATACACAACGTTGAGCCCACCGGGAAGCGGATCGAGCCCCGCTCGCTGGCCGAGCTTGCTTGTTGCCGTTGAGTACGAATCAGCGACTGCCGCCGTGGCAATCTCGTAGTCGTCCGAGCGAGGAAGCATCGCGATTGAGCCAGCCGCAGCGACCCGGTCAATGTGTGCTGCGATTGCCGAATCGATCGGGGCGGTGATCTGGGCGCCCTCGCTCTCGCCGCCTAGGTATACCTTGTAGCCGTTGTCGAGCGGAGGGTTGTGGCTTGCGGTCACCATGACACCTGCAGAGACGCTGAGGTGGCGAACGGCGTACGCGAGCACTGGCGTCGGAAGAGCGCTTGGCAGTAGCACGGCGCGCACGCCAGCCCCCGCCATGAGCTCCGCCGTGTCCCTCGCAAAAATATCGGAATTTTTGCGACCGTCGTAGCCGATCACGATGCTCGGCTCAGAACCACTGACTGTTTCGAGTAAGTAGTTGGCAAATCCGGCCGCGGCCTGAGCCACGAGCACTCGGTTCATTCGGGAGCTGCCTGGCCCAAGCGCGCCACGAAGCCCAGCAGTGCCAAAGGCGAGGCGGGTGTCAAAGCGGTCGTGGAGCTCAGCTACAGCATCCTGATCGTTGTCCGTTGCCCGCGCGAGCAGCTCGTCGAGCTGGGCGCGAGTTTCGGCATCCGGATCTTGATCGCGCCACTCGGTGGCGGCCGTCACAACGGCAAGGTCAAGCGAACTGAGGCTGGGCTGTACGGTCACGTGTTGCCTTTCTAGAGCTGTGCCACAACGCGGGCAAGCAAGGAGCTGATGACGGGTTCAGCGAGTTTACCCGACTCGATGACTTCTTCATGGCTCAGGGGGGTGTCTTGGATGCCTGCCGCGAGGTTGGTGATGAGCGAGAGGCCGAGCACCTCCATGCCTGCCTGGCGGGCGGCGATTGCCTCGAGCGTTGTTGACATTCCAACGATGTGTCCGCCGATGGTCTTTGCCATCTGCACTTCGGCGGGTGTCTCATAGTGCGGCCCGCGGAATTGCACGTAGACGCCCTCGTCAAGGCTCGGGTCAACCGTTTTAGCGATCGAGCGGAGCCTCAACGAGTACAGGTCGGTGAGGTCGACAAAGGTCGCGCCCTCAAGGGGCGAATCGGCCGTGAGATTGATGTGGTCGCTGATGAGGACGGGCTGGCCAGGCGCCCACGATGGCCGGATGCCCCCAGCGCCGTTGGTCAGCACCATGACGGAGGCTCCTGTTGCTGCGGCGGTGCGGACGCTGTGCACGACTCTTCGGACGCCGTGGCCCTCGTAGTAGTGGGTGCGGGCTCCGATGATGAGCGCGTGCTTGCCGTTTGGCAGGCGAACCGAACGGATCGTGCCAACGTGGCCCTCAAGCGCCGGTTTGCTAAAGCCGATCACGCTGGTGGCTGGCACGGTCGCAACGGTTTCGCCGAGGAGATCGGCTGCTTTTGCCCATCCGCTGCCAAGCGTCAGCGCGATGTCGTGCCGCTCAACTCCGGTGAGTTCGGCGATCTGCTGCGCGGCCTGCTGTGCAATTGCAAAGGGGTCTGCACCCTGCGCGTCGAGGGAGTGGGCTTCGGTTGTGTGCTGGGCATCCGTCGTCATAAAACAACACTACCGCCTGGCTCCTGTGTTCCTCGTCCGCGTTCCTCCCTGCCCTCTCGCGGGGTGCGTTCTTGCTCGTGGGGCGCGAAAATCTGCACCCCACGAGCGGATTCGCACCCCACGAGCTGGGAACACGGGAGGCGGTTTGGCTGTGACTCTCCGACCAGCGAGAATAGTCGTATGTCGTATGAGTTTGAACGTAAACACCGGGTCGCTGTTCTTGGGGGAGGCCCCGGTGGTTATGAGGCGGCGCTTGCCGGCGCCCAGCTTGGCGCTGAGGTAACCCTCATCGAGCGCGCTGGTGTTGGTGGTTCGGCCGTCATTACCGACGTTGTGCCGTCAAAGAGCCTCATCGCAACCGCCGAAGCGACAACTGCCGTTCGCGAAGCACACCAGCTTGGTGTGCAGTTCTACTCAAAGACCGATGGCGATAAGCCCGTCAGGCCCGAAGTTGCCGTCAACCTCGCTGCCGTGAATAAGCGACTGTTGTCGCTCGCAAGAGAGCAATCCGAAGACATGCGGACCACGCTCGAGGATGCCGGAGTTCGTATCGTGAACGGTGACGGCCGCCTCGACGGTCGTAACGCCATTATTGTGTCAACGGCACAGGGCGAAGAAGGAACCGATTTTGACCGTGTTGAAGCTGACACCATTGTGGTCTCGGTCGGCGCGAGCCCGCGCGAACTTGACTCGGCTCAGCCAGACGGCGAACGCATCCTCACCTGGACCCAGCTGTATAACCTCAAGACGATTCCTGAACACCTCATCGTTGTCGGCTCCGGTGTCACCGGGGCCGAATTTGCGTCGGCATATCGGGCGCTCGGTGCCAAAGTGACGCTCATCTCAAGCCGTGACCAGGTGCTTCCCGGTGAGGACGCCGATGCCGCTGGTGTCATTGAGCGCGTGTTTAAGCGCAACGGTATGACGGTTCTGAATAAGTCACGTGCCGACACGGTCGTTCGCGAGGGCGATCACGTCGTCGTCACGCTGTCCGACGGGCGCACGGTTGAGGGCAGCCACTGTCTGATGGCCGTTGGCTCGATCCCAAACACCGCTGGTATCGGCCTTCGAGGTGCTGGCGTGCAGCTGACAGAAAGCGGCCACATCCGGGTCAACCGTGTAGCCCGCACCAACATCCCCTCGATTTATGCCGCTGGCGACTGCACCAACTTTATGCCGCTCGCTTCGGTCGCCTCAATGCAGGGCCGAAACGCCATTTTCCACGCGCTCGGCGATGCCGTTACGCCGATCGAGCTTCGGAACGTCGCGGCAAACATCTTCACGCAGCCGCAGATTGCAACGGTTGGTTACTCGCAGAAGCAGGTCGAGGAAGGCATCCGCCGTGCCGAGATCTACAAGCTGCCGCTCAAGGTGAACCCACGCGCCAAGATGATGGGCATCAAGGACGGATTTGTGAAGCTCATCGCGAGCCGCGGGTCCGGCACTGTCATTGGGGGAGTCATCGTCGCACCAAACGCGAGCGAGCTCATCTTTCCCCTCGCCCTCGCCGTCGAGCACGGGCTCACCGTCGACCAGGTTGCCAGGGCATTTACTGTTTACCCGTCGCTCACCGGCTCGATTTCTGACGCTGCGCGCGCGATGCACATCGTAAACTAACCGCCTTTGCAGCGCAGATATGACGCAAGAGTTCCTTCCCGCCGTTGGGAAGGAACTCTTGCGTCACATCTGTGCTTCCCAGTACTGGGTAGGTGACGAAGCTGAGGATGTTGGGGCCTAGCCGGCCTCGTCATCCGCCCGCCGCGACGCGGTGATGGTGAGCGCCACGAGCACGTCGGCGCGCACAAGCGCGTTGCCAAGGTCTCGCCCGAGCAGGTCGGCCGCGGTCGCAATGTGTCGCCGAACCGTATTGCGGTGGAGTCCAAGCTCGCGCGCGGTCTGATCCCACGCTCCGTTGCTGAGTAACCACGAGTGCAGGCTGCGCTGAACCTCATCGGCCTGGGAGCCCAGCGCGGCGAGCGGATGAAGTGTCTCCTGCGCAAAGCGAGACGAGAGCCCCGGCGGAACGACGGTTGTGAGCGTTCTGAGGTCTTCGCCTGACTGAACGCTCCTGCCGAGTTCGCGCACGCGGGTGATGAGCAGCTCTGCATCCCTCATCGCGTGATGGAGATCGTTTGGTGGCTGCTCTTCGCTAATGCTCAGAAGCCAGCCCCGCTCCTCGCACGCCCCAATGACCGACGGTGACGGAGGAGTCGCAACGATTGCCCTGAGCTGTTCGCCCCTGTGGTCAACAAACGGGGTGTTCATGAGTCGGCGCCACCACATCACATCGGCGGCGTGGGCAGGTTCCCCCGTTGCCGAAATCGCGATGACCGCGTGCCCCGATTGGCGGCGGCCGGTGCCAAGCGATCGCATCACGAGTCGAGAAAAACGGTCGGCTTCGCGGCGGCTGCGGGCCGGAGGTGTTTCGTCGATGAGCAGCAGCATCATGAGTTGATCGAGTGCGTTTGACTGCGACCGGGGGAGGGCGAGTACCAGTTGGAGCAGGTCGGCAGCGAGCATGAGTGCCGTGCGATCGTCGCTTGTGATGCGCGGCGCTTTGACGAGGAGCAGTTCTGTTGTTGTCGCGGCCCTCGCATTGGGCGGGCGGATGCTGAGCGCCGTCACCTCGTAGTGTTGCTCGGCACCTGCCACAACGCCAAAGGCCTGCGCCTGGGAGTCGCGGGTATCATGGGCTGGGGTTTCGAGCTGTCGTGAGAACTGTTCAACGAGCGACTCCGCCTCGATGCCCTGTGCTGGTGGCCCGATCTGAAACAGGTCATCGCCGATGCGCAGGATGAGCCACGATTCGGTCATCGCGGCAAGCGCGGAGACAAGCTGCCGGTCTGGATGCGGGAGCAGCGCCGCCTTGGTGAGCCGCCTCGCCATTGTGCTGACAAGCTGGAGGCCGCGAACACGCGTGCTCTCAAGCTCTTTGGCGACGTGGTTTGTAACCTGCACAAATCGGACTTCTGGCGCTATCTCAAGAAGCGGAAGACCTCGGTCTCTGCACGCAGCAATCAGGAGCTGCGGTACGGCGCTGTAGACGGGTTCAAGTCCGAAGCCGAGGGCGGTGATTCCTGCCTCAAGGAGGCGATCGATATACGCGCCAATCCGGTCGGCGTCGGTCGGGAGCCCGAGGCCGGTGATGAGCAGTAACTCAAAACCGTTGAGGTAGACGCGAGGGTCTTCAAGCTCGATCACGGCGGTTGTTGCGATCGGCAGTTCTCGTGTGAGATCACGTTCTTCTAGCGGGCTGAGGAGCGTAATCCTGAGATCTTGGGCGTCAAGCAGGCGGCCAAGGCGGATGCTGGAACGCTCATCATCGTGGGATTGTGCGAGTCGTTTGGCAACGTAACGGGGAGCGTCCATGAGATAAATCATCCCATGCTCAGAAATTATTGGGATGTTTTTCCAGATACTTTGGTCCCTTACTTGGTTTACGGTTGCTGAATATTGATCAAACTGCCGGCCCGATCGGCGGCACACAGACTGGAGGACAAGGTGGTCCTGGACTACATCGTGATGGCTGTTTACATCATCGGTATCTTGGGGGTCGGATACTGGGGCATGCGGCGATCAAAATCAAAGAGTGACTATTTGGTCGCTGGGCGCCGGCTCGGAACCTTCATGTATTCCGGCGCGCTCTCGGCCATCGTGCTCGGCGGCGCATCCACCGTTGGCGGAATCGGCCTCGGCTACACCCACGGACTCTCGGGAGCCTGGCTCGTTGTCGCTATCGGTCTCGGTATTCTTGTGCTCAGCGCGTTCTTCGCGAAGCGCATTGTGAAGCTCAAGGTCTACACCGTGACCGAGATGCTTGACCTGCGATACGGCGGCTCGTCAGGGCTCATCTCCGGCCTCGTGATGTTCCTCTACACCCTTATGCTCACGGTCACCTCGACGCTTGCGTACGCCACGATCTTCCACGTCTTGTTTGGCATCGATAACTTCTGGGGCATCGCGATCGGTGGCGTAATCGTTGTGACCTACTCCGTCATGGGCGGCATGTGGTCGATCACACTCACGGATGTTGTGCAGTTTGTTATCAAGACCATCGGTATCCTCTTCCTGCTACTCCCCATCTCGATGGCGCACGCTGGCGGTTGGAGCGGGATGAGGGACCGCCTCGCCGACTCGTTCTTCTCGCCGTGGTCCATCGGTGGCGCCACCATCATCACCTACATCATCGTGTACACCCTCGGACTGCTCATTGGCCAGGACATTTGGCAGCGTGTGTTCACCGCGAAAACTCCGCGCATCAGCACGGTTGGCGGAATCGCCTCCGGCATTTACTGCCTCATCTACGGTGTTGCCGGCGCCCTCATCGGCATGTCGGTGCGTGTGCTGTACCCCAACCTCGCGAGCCCTGATGAGGCATTTGCCACGATTGTCCAGGATGCGCTGCCACCAGGCATCCGCGGACTTGTCCTTGCCGCAGCGCTTGCCGCCATGATGTCGACCGCCAGCGGCGCGCTCATCGCATCGTCGACCGTACTCACAACCGACATCATCCCTCGCCTCAAGGATCTCTTTATCCCTGGGCACAAGGCCTCGCAGACAAGCAAGGCTGCTGCCTCCCCAACCGGTCACCCGGAGGGCTCAGGTGTGGCGAGCTACCGGGCAGCGACGCTCATCCTCGGCGTCGTTGTCATCATTATTGCGTCGCTCGTGACCAGCGTGGTTGCGGCGCTCACCATCGCGTACAACATCCTCGTCGGTGGCCTGTTTGTCGCGATTCTTGGCGGGCTGGTCTGGAAGCGCGGGACTCGGTCTGGGGCGCTTGCCAGCATCCTGGTCGGAACCGTCGCGGTTATCGTCACCATGTTTGCAACGGATATCCTCGCCAACGAGCCCATCTACTATGGCTTGGGGCTCAGCCTCGTGACGTTTGTGGTGGTCAGCCTGCTGACAAAGCCAACCGACGACGTGATTATGTCGGAGTGGAGCCGTAGACTGCGCGTCAGCGACCGCACCGAGGTCAACGACATCGTCAACGCCTCAAACAACTAGCACGCCTGCGCACGAGCAACAGAGATTGGACAATGATGACTGACACTTCTGGCACCAGGATTGGCGGCGACGTCGCGCTTGAGAGCTTGTGGGCGCTCGGCGCGCGCAGCGTGGTTGGGCTTCCAGGCCAGCACGCGCTTGGCCTCTTTGACGCGCTGAGGCGCTCGCCGCTTCGTTACCTGAGCGCACGAGTTGAGAACAACGCTGGTTTCATGGCCGATGGGCTGTCGCGGGTCACCGGCAACGTCGCCCCGCTGTTGCTCTCGACCGGTCCTGGCGCGCTGACCTCGCTTGCGGCGCTTCAGGAGGCCAAAGCGTCATCGATTCCCGTGCTTGCCATCAGCGCTCAGATTCCGGTTGCGGGTCTTGGCGGCGGTCGCCATGGTTACCTGCACGAGCTTCCTGACCAGTCGGCTTCGTTCCGGGGCATCGTCAAGTCGGTGTTCACCGTTCGCACGATGGCCCAAATTCCGTCGGCGCTCGCCGAAGCGTGGCGAACAGCTCTTGAGGCTCCTGCCGGGCCAACGCTCGTTGAGATTCCACAGGATGTGCTGCTCGCGGAGGCCGATGGTGTTGTGCCGCCCGTTGAGCAAATCGCAGCGGTTCCCCAGCCGCTCATCCCCCGCCCAGAAGTTGTTGAGGCGGCGGCGCGGCTACTCGCAGGAGCCAGCAACCCCGTCATCTTTGCCGGTGGCGGCGTCGCGCGGGCCGGTGGCCAGAACGAGCTTCGCGAACTCGCCGAGCTGCTCCAAGCCCCCGTCGTCACGACATTTGGTGGTAAGAACGCGTTTCCGTGGGAGCACGAGCTGTCTGCCCAGTCATGGATTGAAGACATCGCCGTCACCGAGTTTCTCGAAGCGGCCGACGTGCTGCTCGTTGTTGGCAGCGGGCTCGGCGAGGTCTCAAGCAACTACCACACGTTTGCGCCGAAGGGGCGGTTTATCCAGATCGAGGCAGACCTTGGCAAGGTCAACTCAAATCATGCAGGCCTCGGCGTGCACGGCGACGCCAAGCTCGCGCTTGCCGGCATTACCGAGCACCTGCGGGCATCCAACGCCGTCATCGTTGGCGTCAACCAGCGACGCGCCAGCACGAGAGCACGGATCGATGAGCTCCTTGCGACCGTGACAGCCCGCCTCGATGCGCAGCCGCTTGAGAACGAACGCACCTTTGTTGAGCAACTGCGGGCGTCCGTGCCCGCTGACACCAATACCTTCTGGGACATGACGATCCTCGCGTACTGGGCCTGGTCAGCATGGAATCCCCTCGACGGCGAATTTGCGACAGCACAGGGCGCAGGCGGCCTCGGGTATGGCCTTCCCGCAGCGATGGGGGCGGCGTTTGGGCTTGAAGAATCCGGTGATTCGAGCGGAGTCTTGGCCGTATCAGGAGACGGTGGTTCGCTCTACGGAATCGCTGAGCTTGCCACCCTCGCGCAGCATCAACTCAATGTCACCTGGCTCATTATCGACGACGGCGGCTACGGCATCCTTCGCGAATACATGGAGGGTGCGTTTGGCCACGCAACCGCAACCGAGCTCAGTCGCCCAGACTTCGTCGCCCTGGCCAACGCGTTTGGTATTACAGCCGAGGCTGCCTCTCTAGTGGATGCCCCCGCCGCGGTTGCTCGCGCGCTCGCAACGCCGGGCCCAAGCGTTGTTGTTGTGCCGACCGTACTTGGCCTGTTTGCGCCGACTCACCTCGATCGGCTGTCATCGTGATGTTCGGGAATGCCAGCTCGGGGCAGCGCCCGCTCATCGTCTTCACCGATCAGACCGACCTCGATCCTGTACCGGGCCGTCGACTACTCGAAGCCGCCGGCTTCGACACCATGCTGCTGAGTCTCATGACCGAAAGGGATGTGCCTGCCGAGGCACGGCGCGCGGTTGGTCTTGTTGTTGGATACGCATCCATCGACCAAGATATCTTCGACGCGTTTCCAGATCTCGCGATCATCGCGACAACAAGTGCGGGATTCGACATGGTTGATGTTGAGGTTGCCGAGCGGCGCGGCATCTGGGTGTGCAATCTTGTGGATGCCGCCACCCAAGAGGTTGCCGCTCACGCCCTTGCCCTCATCCTCGCAACCGAGCGTGAGCTTCGGGCCGCCACATCCGTCACGGCAAACGGAGGCTGGACCGATGACGTTTCTGTTGTGCCAAGGCGCCTCAGCGAACTGACACTCGGACTGTTTGGGTTTGGTCGTATCGCGCGGCAGCTTGCGACCATCGCAAGCCCGCTGTTTGGCAAGATCGTTGCCTATGATCCGTACTGCGACGCCTATCCAGCCCACGTTGAAGGCGTCTCCTTTGGTGAACTGCTCACGCAGTCCAACGTCCTGTCATTGCACTCGCCCCTCACCGATGACACTCGCGGCATTATCAACACGGCGGCTTTTGCCAAGCTGCAGATGGGCGCGACGTTGATCAACGTGTCTCGAGGAGAGCTTGTTGATCAAGACGCCCTCATTGAGGCGCTCGATTCCGGCCGCCTCAGGGGAGCTGGGCTCGACGTGCTCGACGCGGAACCTCCGTCGGCGGATCATCCGCTGCGCAGGCATCCAAAGGCCATCGTGACGCCGCATATCGGTTTTCTCTCAGACGCGTCCCTGCAGCACTATGTGCTTGACCCGAGCCGTACCATCATCGATTGGGCGCAAACCGGTGCCCCCGCTCGTTTTGTCGTGCGAGGTTCGCGCTAGGTTCGACTCCAGGCAGCTGGCTGTGCCGCGTGAGTACTCACCATGTCCGACTTCCGCGCCTTCAAACGTCAACAGATTGGTCGCAGATCCACCTCCGTAGCAAGCTATGGGTGGATCTGTGACCAATCTGTGCGCGTTTGGAGGACCTAGTCCGCGTCGAGGATGTTGAGCAGCACGTGTCCGCTCGAAACCGTGCTTCCCGCGTCGGCGTTGAGGTCTGCGATGATTCCATCGCGGTGCGCCATAAGTGGCTGCTCCATCTTCATCGCCTCAAGGACAACAACAAGATCGCCAGCAACAACTGCGTCGCCGTTTGCGACGGCGGTTTTGACGATCGTGGCCTGCATCGGTGCCTTCACCGAGTTGCCTGTCGCCGTTGAGATCGCGCCGCTCGTCTTACGTTTTGGCGCTGGTCCACGGGTGAGCCCCTGGTCGGTGTCTGGGAGAAGCGTCGTTGGCAGGGTGACCTCTACTCGACGGCCAGCCACCTCAACAACAACATTCTGTCGTGAGGGTGTCGCCGCGATGCTGCCAACCTGGCCACTCCACGGCTCAATGTCGTTGTTGAACTCGTTCTCGATCCACAGCGTGTACACGCCGAAGACGCCGTCTGCGGCCACAAACGCTGGGTCGCGGACGATCTTGCGGTGGAAGGGAAGAACGGTCGGCAGGCCGGCTACCTCAAACTCGTCGAGGGCGCGTCGTGCGCGCTCAAGCGCTTGCTCGCGCGTCGCTCCGGTGACGATGATCTTGCCGAGCAGCGAGTCGAAGGCGCCAGTGATGCTGTCGCCCTGTGTGACGCCGCTGTCAAGACGGATGCCGGGCCCGCCAAAGGTCTTGAACTGCGTGATTGGTCCCGGCGCAGGGAGGAATCCCATGCCGGGGTCCTCTCCGTTGATGCGGAACTCGAACGAGTGGCCAACGGCGACGGGATCGTCGTAATCGATGACGCCACCCTCGGCGATGCGGAACTGTTCGCGCACGAGGTCGATGCCCGTAATCTCTTCCGAGACAGGGTGTTCGACCTGAAGCCTGGTGTTGACCTCGAGGAACGAGACGGTGCCATCGCGGGCAATGAGGAACTCACAGGTGCCAGCTCCGACGTATCCAACCTCTTTGAGGATGGCCTTTGACGCCCGGTACAGTTCGGCGTTCTGCTCATCGGTCAGGAACGGTGCTGGAGCTTCTTCAACGAGCTTCTGGTGGCGCCGCTGCAGTGAGCAGTCGCGTGTGGAGATAACAACAACGTTGCCGTGCGCGTCTGCGAGACACTGGGTTTCAACGTGACGGGGCTTTTCGAGGTACTTCTCAACAAAGCACTCGCCGCGGCCGAAGGCGGTGACTGCCTCGCGGGTTGCTGACTCAAAGAGTTCGGCAACGTCTTCGCGGTGGTAGGCAACCTTCAGGCCACGCCCGCCGCCGCCAAAGGCAGCCTTAATCGCAACGGGAAGTCCGTGCTGATCAACAAATTCAAGAACTTCATCGGCTCCGGTGACCGGGTTGAGGGTTCCTGGAGCCAGTGGCGCGCCAACCTTCTCGGCAACGTGGCGAGCAGAGACCTTGTCTCCGAGCTGTTCGATTGCTTCGGGGCTTGGCCCGATCCAGATGAGGCCCGCGTTGATAACTGCCCTGGCAAAATCGGCGTTCTCTGCGAGGAAGCCGTAGCCTGGGTGAACCGCGTCTGCCCCCGATCGCCGAGCGACCGCGAGGATTTTGTCGACAACGAGATAGGTGTCGGCGCTTGTGGAGCCGCCGAGTGCGTAGGCCTCGTCTGCAAGCTTTGAGTGGAGCGAATCACGGTCCTGGTCTGCATAGACCGCAACGGAGGCGATGCCGCTGTCTTTTGCGGCTCGGATGATGCGGACAGCGATTTCGCCACGGTTGGCGATGAGGACCTTAGAAATACGTGGCATAGTTATCCACTCTATTGCCTTGAGCATGCCTTCATTTGGATAACACACACAAACATTTGACCAAAGCGCGTGTTATTTATACAAATGGGGCGTGGGAAGCTATCGGTTGGCGTTCTGCAGAGAGCCGGTAACAGTGACTGGATCAACGACGATGCAGTTGATAACACGGTCAGAGCCTGCCGTCCAGGTGCGTTCGGTTGGCGTATAGAAGGTCAGCTGGAGTTCGGAGTCACTGAACGGAATCCCGGTGAACGTAGCGAACTCTGTCGAACACACGTCCTGCGCCATGCTGTTGAGCGTGTCCGCTCCGGGGAACGCCTCTGACTCAACGATGTGGTTATAAAAGACCTCGCTCTCGTGCGGAGTGTCACAGGGAACAAGAGGCACGGTTGCTGGCTGGTTGCTGGCGCTCGTGTCGGCGTCTGACTCGGTAAAACAATCACCGACAGCAAGAGCGAGCGCGTTTTCTTCTCCTTCGCTCACCACGGTTCCTGAGCCGTCGCGAAGGCCACCAAGCTGGGCTGTGCAGCCGGCAACCAACAACATCCCAATGACGAGCGTGACGGGCGGGATTATGCGGAAGCGCGAGGTCATGCTGGTTCACGTCTTTCTGAGGGAAGTGGTCGCGGCTCAAACGTGCCGCCACGTACTTCGTTGCGAAAGTCAGAAAAACATTACGCGACAACGTTCGTTGGGTGAGTGCTGCGGCAACGTCCGTTGGTGCTGGATGATGCCGCAGCGCCGAATCGTTGAGTCTGCCTGACTCAGCGAGCGGCACCCGCAAGGGTTCCGGTTACTGGCACGGTGTCATAGATATAGCAGCTCACAATGTAGTCACTCTGGAAGGTCCAAGAATCAGCCGTTGGCATAACGGCGCTGTAATCCAAAACGGATTCCTCGTAGGGGAGACCAACAAACGTCGGAAACTGTTGGCCGCATACGGTCGCTGCCTCGTCCGCAATTGCAGCATCGCCCGGAAACGTTCCGCCCTGCATCACGTGATTGAAATACACCTCGTTGTCGTGCGGATCACCACACGGAACAACAGGAAGGGAATCCACCTCATCGGCAGTGCCTTCGTCGGTGAAACAATCCCCAACGGAAATCGCAAAGACGTTCGCATCGCCGCTCTCTACGACGGCCCCTGAGTCGTCACGAACTTCCGTCCCGTTACCAAGCAGGCCGTTCAAGACGCTGCAGCCGGTCAGCGAACCGATCGCGAGCGTGACGATTGCGGCGGGCACAAAGATGTTGCGGATATTCACTAAAACTGGTGCTCCTCTATACATGGTTCACGGGGACCCAAGCGAAAACTGCGCGAAGGAAGACCCCTTAACGCAGAACTGCCGGCGGGCAGTGTCGCCGCCGACAGTCTTAAAGACTCACGAGTTTCGAGTTAATTTCATGGAGGGCCCATCCCGCTCTGTGTATCTGGAGCTGAATAGCGTTGTTACAGTGGCGCGTTCGCGGTGTAACGCGGACTTCCCGCTACCCCCAGAGAGAAGTCCATTCATGGCCGAGCTCGCGGACGAGGCCGCGGAGCGTTGGCAGAGACATTCCGATCACCGTGCTTGGGTCGCCTTCGATGCGGCTGATGAACGCGGCACCTCGTGCATCGATGGTGAACGCGCCTGCGACCTTGAGCGGCTCTCCCGTTGCGATGTACGCGTCGATTTCTGCCTCGGTAATATCGGGGCTGAAGGATACGGTTGCGCTCGCGACGGCCCCAACCGCGCGCGAATCGGCGGTGGGATCAATGAGCCAGTGTCCAGAGTAGAGCGTGCCGGTACGGCCGCGCTGAGCGAGCCAGCGTGCCTTGGCTACCTCGGGGAGGTGCGGCTTGCCGAAGATGACGTCATCAAGCACAAACGCGGAGTCGCCGCCAAAGATGAGAGAGGGGGTCGACTGCTCAGTATCACGATACTCAGCGGCAACGGCCTCTGCCTTTGCGCGGGCCAGCAGCAGCACAAGCTCGCTCGGAGTGAGGGCTTTGCCTAAGGATGCCTCGTGTGAACGAACGGCCTCATCTTCGTCAACGTTCGACGCGCGCAGCTCTGGCTCGATTCCTGACGATCGGAGGAGCGCCAGTCTCGCCGGGGAGGTTGAGGCGAGGATAAATTTCACGGCGGGCTCCTAGATAAATTCTGATGTTGGCGGTTCTATCGCTGTCGCGGTCGAGGGATGAATCACGGCCGACGCCAATGGTACCGTTCGAGATGTGACATGCTCAATGAGTGAATGCGAACGGGAACCCCAAAACATCTGCAGACCTCAGTGTCGGCGACGAACTCGAACTTGACGTTACCAACGTTGCTCACGGCGGAATCTTTGTTGCCCGTCATGAGGGCCGCGTTGTGTTTGTTTCTGACGCGATTCCCGGTGAGCGTGTACTTGCGCGGGTGACCGAGGCTCGGAAGAAGAGCTTTGTGCGGGCATCTGTTGTTCGCGTTCTTGAGGCGTCGCCTCATCGCCGCGACCACGTGTGGGCATCAGCCGACGTGTCGCGGGATCCGGCACACCGCGTTGGCGGCGCCGAGTTTGGACACATTGACCTTGCTGAGCAGCGTCGGCTGCTTGGCGAGGTGATTACGGACTCGCTCAAGCGGATGGCCGGTATCGACCTGGTTGTGCCCGTTGAGCCTGCACCTGGCGATGACGAACGCAACGGTCTTGGCTGGCGCACGCGCATGAGCCTCCATGCAAATGACCGCGGCCAGGTTGGGCCGTATGCGGCTCGGAGTCACGACATTATTCGGGTCAAGGATTACCCGCTTGCGCATCCAGAGGTTGAGACACTTGCCCTTGGGATCAAAGCAAACTCGACGGCCGCAAAGGCGTTCGACGTTGTTGCCCCGAGCGCATCGCCGCCCTTTGTGGTTATCTCAGAGGACTCGAAGCGCCCGAGGAAGGGGCACTCGCGTATTCGCGAACGTGTTGGTGAGCGAGAGTTCGAGCTAGCGAAGACGGGTTTCTGGCAGGTCCACCGTGAGGCGCCAGCTGTCCTCACCGCCGCCGTCCAATCTGCCATCGATGAGAACCTCTTTGAGCCCTCGGCGATGAACCTCGACCTCTATGGTGGGGTCGGGTTGCTTGCCGCCGCCGTGCTTGATCGATTTGAGCAGGGCACTGATGAGACCGGGCGGAACATCCAGGTCAGCATGACAACCGTTGAGTCTGATCCCGTTGCCACCGAGTGCGCCGCCAATAACCTGAAGAAGAGCGCAGGCGCCCTTGCCGAGACGGCCCGCGTTGACCGTTACCTAGGGTTCCTCGAGCGCACGGCGACCGCCGAAAGTGCCGAGCGGATGCGAAAAGCGACGGTCATCCTTGACCCACCTCGCTCTGGCGCCGGTGGACAGGTCTGCGAGTCGCTGCTGAATCTCGCCCCTGCCCAGCTCATTTACGTTGCCTGCGATCCTGTTGCCTTCGCGCGTGATGCAAAAACTCTCACCGAGGGCGGATATGTCATTTCGGGCATACGTGCGTTTGACCTGTTCCCGCACACGCATCATGTCGAGATTGTTGCCTCGCTGGTGCGCGCTGACCTTGTCGAATAACGCCATACGGCCGCGCTGACCTTTGGGGCGCCTGACCCGAAGTGCCGCACTGTTTCGAGGGCGGGAAATGCTCCCTGAATCACCGCATTCAGAGAGCGTTTCCCGCCCTCCCTTTGTGCCGCTTGGAGAGCGCGCGACGTTCCGAGCGGATGCCGCGGTTAGCGACTCGTGAATCCACCATCAATGGGCAGCGATACCCCGCTCACCATCTGTGAGTCGTCGCCAAGCAAGAACACAATGGGGCCAGCGATGTCCTCTGGGGATGCCCAGCGCCCGAGTGGCATCTGTTCAAGGAACGGCCCGCCGATATCGGGGCGGCCCCAGTAGAAGTTCGACATTTCGGTCATAACGACGGTGGGGTTCACGCTGTTGACGCGGATGTTGTACTGCCCGAGTTCGAGGGCAGAGACCCGGGTGATGTTGTCGAGTGCTGCCTTTGACGAACCGTATGAGATGTGGCCGTTGAGCGCAACGAGGCTGGCCTGGCTTGAGACGTTCACGATTGAGCCGCCATTGCCTGCGGCGATCATGCCCGGCGCGGCATGCTTGATGACGAGGAGTGAGCCGCGTGCGTTGATGCTGATCACCTTGTCGAATACTTCGATGTCGGTGTCGAGGGGCGTCGCGATCTCGCCTCCGAAGCCTCCACAGTTGACAACGCCCCACAGGCTCAGGCCGTCGAGCGCTGACGCGATGCTGTCTTCTGAGGTGAGATCAAAGGTGAGCGGCGTCGCTCCGGTTTCGGCGACGATTTCTTTGAGCGCCTCCTCTGTGCGGGCGGCGGCGATGACGTTGGCGCCCTGCTGAGCGAGCTGACGGACGGTTGCCCCTCCGATACCACCGCTCGCCCCGGTAACAAGGATGGTGCGGCCGTCGAATTGTGTCATTGGTTGCTGCTTTCTCTCTGCGGGATGTTGGCGTGCCCCCTGCCGGTCTCGGTCGTCGCTGTTGGCGTGACTGGCTCGGCATGGTGCGTTGGGCTTCGCTTGCACACCTGCTGCTCATGGGCGCTTCCTTGCGCCGAATATTGCCTCCGGGTGCGTACGGAGAATGTATCACAATTGTCATCGATGACATATGCGGATTGCTGGGAAAAGACGGGGGTTGAATAACAATTTATGCCATCGATAACATTTTCCTTGACATCGATGACATTGGGCGAGTAGCTTCAGGGCAAGCAGAACGACAGAGTGGCAAAAATCGTAACGGTTTCATTACGAGACGGGCACATTTTGGCGCTGTGAAGAATCAAACCTAGAGATTTTTATCATCCTGAGATAACGTTGTCTCACCTTTCACCTCGGGCGTTGACCGACGGGGGAGAATCGGTCACAAACGGTGGATTTTCCACAGCTTGCGGCCGGAACAGGTCGGCCGGATGCTCTCAACATCCACCAATCTCGAAAGGAATCCCGAGCAACGACGCCGGGACAACCCGGGAGCGACATCACTCGCAGAAGTGCGGGAGATAGAACTCCCAACACGTGAGGAAAAACTAGTGAACGCACAACGAAGTGTCGCCATCACGATGGCGAAGCCGGTCCCCTCCACACTGCGAAGGGGAGGCATCGCATGAGCTTGCCGGTTCCCATTCTCGAGGCGCGCGGGTTAACCCGCAGCTTCGGGAACGTTCGCGCGCTCGACTCCGTTGATTTTGATGTCAACGCCGGCGAAGTTGTTGCCCTGATTGGTGACAACGGCGCTGGAAAGTCAACGCTCGTCAAAGCCCTCTCCGGAAGCCTTGCGCTTGACTCTGGCACAATCCTCTACGACGGGAACGAGGTGAACCTCCCTGACCCAACCGCTGCAAGCGCGCTCGGCATCGAGACGGTCTACCAGGATCTTGCCCTCGCGCCGCACCTCAACCCTGTGCAAAACATGTTCCTCGGGCGCGAAATCTCTGCCCCAGGCCTCGGCGGCAAGTTTGGCTTCATGGACAAGAAGACGATGAAGGAGCGGTCAAAGACCGCGTTTAACGACCTCGGGGCCACCGTGAGAAGCCTGACAGAGCCGGTTGGCAGCATGTCAGGCGGTCAGCGACAAGCAATCGCCATCGCAAGGGCCATCGCCTGGGCAAAAGGTGTTGTTTTCCTTGACGAACCGACCGCAGCACTCGGAGTTGTGCAGACGAAGAACGTGCTCGAAACGATCCGCAGGGTGCGGGACAAAGGTGTCGGGGTGGTGTTCATTAGCCACTCGATGCCGCACGTGATCGAAGTCGCCGACCGTATCCAGGTGCTTCGCCTCGGACGCAGAGTCGCGACGTATCGGGCAAGCGAAACCAGCATGGAAGAGCTTGTTGGCGCGATGACCGGCGCTATTGGAGGTGAAGCACGATGAGAAAACTTGTGACGAACACGGAGTCAATCCCAACCCGCAATCCTGATGCCCCCAAAGGTGGGCTCTTCAGCGAGGACGGCGTCCTCGGCAAGGTGCTTCGGATTCAGGCCTTCCAGATCCTGATCGTGCTCGTTGCGATCTTCCTTATCTTCACGGCGCTCGCGCCAACGATTTTCCCCGATTGGACGAACGTTCGCCAGATCGTCCAGAATGTGTCCATCCTTGGTGTGCTTGGCATCGGGATGACGTTTGTCATCATTACAAGCGGTATTGATCTCTCCGTCGGCTCGGTGCTCGTCTTCTCCGGCGTGGTCTCTGCGATTGTCATGCGTGAGATGGGCGACCAGGGGTGGGCAACCGCCTTTGTTGGCATCCTCGTCTCGGTTGGTTGCGGCATCGCCTGGGGCCTCCTCAACGGTGTGCTCATCGCAAAGGCAAAAGTGCCGCCGCTGATCGTCACCCTTGGAACGCTTGGAGGCGCCCTCGGGCTTTCCCAGGTCATCACCGGCGGTGTTGACATCCGGAACGTGCCGGTTGTGCTGCAGGACACCATTGGCTACGGCAATGTCTGGGGAACAACCCTTCCCCTGATCTCGCTCATCGCGATTGTGTTCATCGTGATCTTTGCGATCATCCTTCATTTCACCAAGTTTGGTCTGTACACGTTTGCGGTCGGATCAAACGAGGAGGCAGCGCGCCGAGTTGGGGTGAAGGTCGACCGCCAGCTCATCATGGTTTACGCGATCTCGGGTGGACTCGCGGGCGTCGGCGGCATTCTCTCGCTCTCGCAGTTTGGTACGACGGCAATCGCCGGCCAAGCGCAGACCAACCTCAACGTGATCGCCGCGGTCGTAATCGGCGGGACAAGCCTCTTTGGTGGCGTCGGAACCATCTTCGGCACCGTGGTTGGCCTCTTTATTCCGGCAGTCCTTCAGAATGGCTTTGTCATTGTCGGAGTGCAGCCGTTCTGGCAGCAGGTGGCCGTTGGTACGGTCCTCATCCTTGCCGTCTACATTGACCAGCGGCGACGGGCCGCGGCCGCTCGAGGAAGCGGGCATAAGAAGAAGGCGAACCGTACGCCGCGAAAAGAGCCACAATAGCCGGCGACCGTTGACGGGTAGCCGTCCGCAGAAGCCAAACCAAGAATACGATTGCAAAAAGGAGCAGTAACAATGAAGTTCAAGAGGCAACTCATCTCCATGATCGCTATCGGCGGTCTTGCCGTCACCGGACTCGCCGGATGTGCATCCGGCGACACCCCAAGCGGTGGCGAAAGCTCAGCAGCAGGCGGAGGAGACGGCGAATACAAGCTGTCCTTCATCCAAGGCGTTGCTGGCGACGAGTTCTACATCAGCATGCAGTGTGGCATCGAAGAAGAAGCCGCGAAGCTTGGCGCAACGGTCAATACTCAGGGCCCGGCCAAATTTGACCCAACGCTGCAGAAACCAATCATCGACTCCGTTGTGGCTTCAAAGCCTGACGCCATTCTGGTGGCTCCAACGGACGTAACCGCGATGCAGGCTCCGCTCCGCGCAGCGGCTGATGCTGGCATCAAGGTTGTGCTTGTTGACACCACCGTTGAGGACCCATCCTTCGCGGCCTCGCAGATCGCGTCTGACAACCTTGGCGGCGGCGCTGAGGCGTTCAAGGCTATTCAGGAGCTGCACCCCGATGGTGGCAAGGTCCTCGTGATCTCGGTTGACCCCGGCATCTCAACCACCGACGCACGCGCCGAGGGCTTTGAGAAGGCTGTTGGCGAAGACAGCAAGTTTGAGTACCTTGGCGTGCAGTACAGCCACAACGACCCGGCTGAAGCCGCGCGTCTCGTGACTGCCGCGCTCGCAAAGGACCCAGACATCGTTGGAATCTTCGCGGCCAACCTGTTCTCGGCTGAGGGAACGGCAACCGGTGTTCGTCAGTCTGGCAAGCAGGACACCGTGTCGATCGTTGGCTTTGACGCTGGCCCCGCCCAGGTTGCGCAGCTGAAGGAAGGCACCGTACAGGCGCTTGTCGCTCAGCAGCCAGCAACAATCGGTAGCGACGGTGTCCAGCAGGCCATCAAGGCGATCAAGGGAGAGAAGACCGAAGAGAAGATTCAGACGGGCTTCAAGGTTCTGACCCTCGATAACATCGAGACCGACGGAGCCGACTACGTGTACAAGTCAAGCTGCTCATAGTCTGAGCGCCTGACACAACAAGTTCCCCTCCCGCTTTGGCGGGAGGGGAACTTTTTGCTGAGACGCGAGTGCTGCGCGACGATGCTAGCGGTCCTGCAGAGCCTGTATGAGTAGCGCGACCTGGCGGGTAACAGGGAGAAGCCCATCGCTGCGGAGATGCGGGGTGAGTGGGATGCCCTCCTGTGCGGGCGGCGTGCTTGTCAATGGCCCACCGGCTCGTTCGGCACGGATACGGGCAGCGTCACGGTCGGCCGCCCGCCACCGCATTCGCTGTGCGGTCACCGAGGCTGGGGTGTCGACCCAGACCAGCGCGGCCTCGGCCCGCACGATTCCGAGCGAGGCGATTGCAGCCTCAAAGGCGTGCGGCAGCATCCGTTCGAGCGTGAACGGGGCGACGAGCACAATGCCAGTGCGAAGAAACGGCGGCAGCGTTGCGGCCTTGACCTCGCCCCCCTGCGCGAGGGTGCGTCGCGCCTCAGCGAGGAGCGCGTCGTAGCGGCGACGGTCGGCAGCGGAGCGGGTCGGCGAGGCATCCATTCGTTCTCGATGAACGAGTAACCCGGATGCCTCGCCGACCAGCGTCGCGGCCGGCGGCGCGACCTCGTCAAGGTCAAGCAGCGGCCAGCCGATGGCACGCGAAAGGCCGTGTCCGACAGAGGTTTTTCCGCTCGCTGCCGCGCCGCAGACCATAATGGCGCGGAGGCTAGTTGCTGACGCTGACAACGCTCGTCCATGGGCGTGCGCGTTCGGTCGCGATAGACACGAGTCGTTCGAGTCGCGGCCGTGCGACCTCGCTGAGGAACGTCGCTCGTTCGGCGCCGTCGACCTCGATAGATTCACGCCAGATGGAACGGCCAGCGATGAAACCCGAGGCCCCTCCCTCGTCAAACGCGATCTTGAGCACCTCCTCGAAACGATCAAACGGGACACCGGCAGAGAGGATTGCCCACGGCCGGTCGAGCACGGAGGCTAACCGACGCACACCTTCGGGAGAGCCAGGGTATTCAAGTTTGAGCAGGTCGGCGTCAAGCTCGTTGAGGGCCCGCGCAGATTCGACGACCGCGTCCTCCAGCGCTTTGCCGCTGAGATCTTCTCCTGGGAGTGGGTAGACCAGGTTCTCGATGACGGCGGGAATGCCTGCGGCCTTCGCGTCGGCAATAACCTCTGCTGTTGCGGCAATGGCATTGGCTACAAGATCGGGTTCGCCCGGCTGAGGCGAAGGACGGTCAGCCCGCAGCTGCACAAAGAACTTATTGGCGTCGCCCCCCTGCTCAAGGACCCACTGCGAGTTGAGCTCGGGATCGCGGTGCGTCTGAGGCTCGCCGTTGAAGGTTCCTCGCACGGCGGGTTCAGAAGCAATAAGGAGCCCGCAGCTGTCGGCGAGGGCATCGTTGCCTGCGAGTGCAGGAACGCCGAATGTTGGGTCGAAGAGGATTCCGGAGGCGTACGGGCTGAGTGCCCGCGCAACGTCGCGCTTTGATTCGAGTAGCTCAGCATCGGTGCCCTCTCGTCCAACCGCCTTGAACATGCGGCGGAGGGTGTTGCGCTGATCCATCGCAATGATGGCGAAGATGCCATCGTCGAGGGCAATACTGTTGAGCGTGTGAACCGCGGCGCTCGTTGACGAGGTTTCAGTCATGGTGGTGCTCCTTTATATATGGTGTTGGTTTGTGGGTGCCGAGGCCGCAAACGATGCCAACGGCTCGGCAGCCTGCCTGGCAAACATGGCGGCGCCGACAAGTCCCGGCTGATCGTCTTTGGCAAAGCGGATTCCCGGCATCGCCGCCCGTTTGGCAAGCCTGACGCTCATCATGCGGGTCCATCCTCCGGCGGCCACAATCTCGCCGCTGCGGCCAACGATTGGGCCGAGGCTTTCCAGCAGGTCGTGTAGGTTGCCTGCCGTGAGGCGGGTGGCTGCAGCCCAGAGCGCTGCCGGGCTTGCGTCGTCCCTGAGCGCGATCTGAACGTCGTCGCCCGTTGGGCCGGTGCCAGAGAGCAGAAGCCCCTCTGGCAGGTCACCGACCGAGGTTGCCGCAAGATCGAGGGCGTCGCGTTCCGGCTGATCCTGTGCGCCGAGCAGGTTGAGGATGCGTCGGAGGAAGAGCCCGCCGCGCGCACCGCCGATGAGGAGTGACGTCTGCGGCAGGACGTGGGCGCCAAGCGACCAGCCTGCCCGTACGAGGCTGAGCCGGGTCGCGGCATCCACTTCCCCCGAAATTGAGCGGAGAACGACGTCGGCGGTGCCAGACGAGTTGAAGACGGCATCCGGGCCGACTGCCCCTGCGCCAACAGCGGCGACAGGATGATCGTGCCCCGCAACGGTGACGATCGCGTCGGCATATTGCGCGGGGAGCCCAGCGTGTTTCAGAATGCCGGCCGAAACCCCAGCTGTCACTGCCGGAGGCAGGAACCGGGCTGGCAGGCCGGCGAGCTCGCGGATGGGCTCCCACAGTTCGCCGGTGTCTTGGTCAATAAGACCGGTGCGTGACGCGAGCGACGGCTCACGCACCTGATCCGCGCCGAGGGCAAAGGCAACCCACTCCTGCACGCTCAGCCAGCGAGAGCCTTGCGTAATGGGGATGCCTGCTGCCCGGAAAGAGAGGAGTTTTGCAACGCTGGGCTGGCAGTCCCAGGGAAGGCCGGTTGCCGCGGCGAAGGCCGAAGCAAACGCAGGGGCGTGCTTCGAGATGAGCGCCGTCTCTGTTTCACCGCGACGGTCGAACCATGCGACAACGGGCGCAATGGGCTGACCGGAGCTGTTGAGCAGCACACCGCTTTCGGCAAGGCCAGTGATGCCAACGGCGCTGACGCTGACAGGGCCCCTGAGCGCCTCTGCCTCGGCTACCACGTCGTTCAACAGCCCAATGGCAAGTTCGATATATCCGTTGGCATCGGTTTCAGTGTGCCCGTCCGATGTTGTCAACCAGGTGGAAGAACGGTTGGCCGTGCCAATCGTTTCGCCGTCGGCGAGTCGAGCGATGGCTTTTGACACGGTTGTTCCAAGGTCAAGCCCGATCGTAACCGTGAGCGTCATGGTCGCAGTTCTCCAGAGCCTCGCGCCACGATGCGGGTAGGCACGTAGATGGTTGTTGGGTCGAGCGTTGGGTCAGCTATTCGAGCGAGTAACCGGTCGGCTGCGATGGTGCCGATGGTCGCAGCCGAGTGTTCAACAACGGTGATCGCGGGGGAGAGCGTGTCGGCCATGGCAAAATCGCCAAATCCGACAAGCGCGACGTCGGTGCGGCCCAGTCGATGCAGCTCGGGGACAACACCGAGTGAACTGCGGGTCGCCGACGAGAAGATCGCGGTTGGTGGATGCGTGAGCGCCATGAGCCGCCTGGTTGCGGTTGCGGCATCGTCCGACGTTTGACAGGTCGAATGCACAAGCTCAGGGTCTGGAACGATTCCTGAGCGCCGAAGGGTCGCTTCGTATGCCAGTTGCCGGTCGAGCGAGGTCGTGTTGGTCGGGAGGTCCCCGACGTACGCAATGCGATGATGCCCAGCGGCGAGGAGGTGGGCAACGGCGGCGCTTGCGGCCTCTGCGTCGTTGATGCGGACAACATCCGTTGCCGCGCCCCTGCTCGGGCGATCGATGCAGACGATCGGAGCATTGGATGTCGTCAGCCAATCGTGGTCACCTTCGGTCGGTGTGATGATGGCTCCGGAGATTCGACGCTGGAGGAGCGTGCCGAGGATTCTGCGCTCAGTTGACGGCTCTCTGTGCGTGCTTGACACAAAAACTGATTGCCCGTGAGCGGACATGACGCTTTCGACCGCTTCGGCAAGTTCTGAGAAGAACGGGTCGGCTATTGATTCAACAAGCAGTCCGATCGTTGAGTCGGTTCCGGCTCTGAGCGACCGTGCGGCAAGGTCGGGTGTATAGCCGAGCTCGCTCATGGCGAGTTGCACAATCGAGCGGGTTTTTGCGGCGACCTTTGTGTCGTTATTGAGCACCCGTGATGCGGTGCGGATGCTCACCCCTGAACGCTCTGCGACGTCTCTGAGTGTGCTCTGCTGGGTCTGGTTTGGCGTCATTGCCGGTTCCTTGCGACGGGTTCATCGCTGATACGGGGTCACGATTGTGGCTGGCGTTCCCGCTATGTCATCGATGTCATTTGGTGAGTACGTCCATCATGCGCCTCTTTGCCATCGATGGCAAGAACTATTTTCTGCGCCCTAACGGACGGCCCCGACTACGCCGGTGAGCGTCGTCCGCGCTCAATCAGGGTTGTCTCCTCAAAATGATGCTCTGCAGGAGAAGTATCGCCATGAATACGCTCAAACAAACGAGTGGCGGCGAGCGAACCGAGCGCGCCAGTATCGTAGGCAATCAAGCTGATGGGGCGGGGCACGAGCGGCGAAAACTCAAAGTCATCGAAGCCAATGACCTCGATAGCCTCACCCTCATTGTTTGGAAGTTCCGCAAGGGCTACTAACGCCCCGATGAGGCTGCGGTTGTTTCCGCACACAATCGCGGTTGGCGGCTCTTCACGCCTCACCATCGTGCGAACGGCCTCCGCTGCCTGGGGCGGGGCGTGAGACCCGATGACCAAGAGTTCTGGCTCTTCGGCGATTCCAGCCTCAGCGAGGGCATGCAGGGCGCCGCGCTTGCGTTCCCGCATCGTGTAAATCGAATTGGAGTCGAAGACAAAGCCGATGCGAGTGTGGCCCTTTGCGACGAGCCGGCGCACGGCATCCGCGGTTCCCCCAAAATTGTCGATCAAAAACGAATCTGCCTCGATACCCTGGGCAGGGCGGTCGATGAAGACAGCGGGGATGCCCCGCTCAATTTCAGGCGTGAGGTAGGTGTGGTCGTCGCTGGCCGCAATAATAATCAGGCCGCTCACGCGACGCTGACACAGATCGAGTGCAGTCGCTTGTTCGAGTTCAGGATCTTCCTCTGACGACGCAATAATGACTTGGAACCCGTGGTTGCGTGCGATGCGGGCGACTTCGCTCGACAGCGTTGAGTAGAACGCGTTGGACAGGTCGGCAGTGATGAGACCGATGGTTCGAGTCTCTCCGCCGGCACGCAGGCTCGCGGCGACTTCATTGCGGCGGAACCCAAGCTTTGCGATTGAGACACGAACTCGTGCCGCGAGCGAGGGATCAACCGTCGGAACCTCGTTGACCACGCGAGAAACCGTTTTGAGGCTGACTCCAGCATCGGCAGCCACGTCAATCATGGTGGGACGCCCGGTCTTTGGTGCTGCCATGTTGTCGTCTCCTGCGTCTCCCCGTGAGGGGTATGGAATTGCTCAGGCCCCGGTTCTAAATCCTAGTTCAATCCGCACACTATGAGCCCTGGAAGCACCGGGTTCAAGCATCGGCGCGCCGAGCGAATCGCCGGTACGGTCTGGGCCAAACAGAGGTGCGTTTGCCGGCTCGATTCCGAGGGCCCACCCGCCTCGTGTTGGCCAGACCCATTGGAACAGCCGGGGCAGCGCATCCACGTTCCAACTCACGGTTGCAACTCGGTTTGACCAAGGGGATTGCACAACAGCGGAGGCCGTCCCCTCCGAACTTGCGAGTGCCCCGTATTCAAACACCCCCTCGATCATGGTGGTTGTTGGTTCGGGAAATGTGGTGTGCTCTGGAACCTCGTCAACGTGTTCGCGGGCGGTGACGGTCCCGGCATCGACGAGGATGCGCGAACCCTGTTCAAGAAACGGTGCACCAAAATTGACGTGGTAGAGGCATGGAATCGCTGCCGGACTGTAGCCCTCGTTGTGGATGACATCGTCAATCGTTATCGCCGAGCTGCCAGTGCGCGCGGTCACGGTGCGCCGAAGCGTGACCCGCCTGCCGAAGATCTCGATGCTGTCGATGAGCCCGCTCACCCGAACGGTGAGTTCGTCGTCGACAAGCATCCGTTCCCAACGAACCTCTGTGGCTTGCTTTCGGTGGTGCGAACCGTGCATCTCGTGGGTGGCCGTTGCCGGACCAATATTGTCGAGCCCGCAGGTGACGAGTAGCCCGCCGTGGAACCGGTCGAGAAATCCGGGTTGGGCAGTGCCGGTGTCACGGACATCACCGAGAACGGGAGACCTCCAGGCGAAGGGGATGCCGTCGAACCAGGCTGCCCCAATGTCGAGTCCGTGGTCTGGTAGGAGTTCAAAGGTGAGGCCCCCTAACAGCCTCACCTCGATGATGCGTGTCCCGTGTCCCGTTCCCGAGGTATCAAGCCGATCGGTGACGCTCGCGAGGGCATCTGCCCTCGACACGAGTCCGCTTGAGAGGAGTCTTCCTGCCGACGGCGTTGCGCCCTGCCCCATTGCGCCCTGTCCCGTTGCGGCGCTCACAGCGGTGGCCTGCAAATGACAAGAAACGTATCGTTGTCCTCGCCGGTGACGCGCACCGGCCCGACCCCGCTTGGGATGAGGACGGTGCTACCACGCGGCGCCGGAACCGAGTGGCCTTCCTCCCAGTGCAGCGTGACGGAACCTCCTGCGACGATGAGGATGCGGAGGCCGGCGTCGAGCGTGAGGGGCAGGTCATCGTTGCGATAACTCTCAACCCTGAAGTACTCGTTAGATTCGCTGGCAAGCACAGAAGGGCCGGTTTTGCCGCGCGTGATAAGCGCATCCACCTCCGCTTCCGACCTGCCCAGAAGCTCGACCGCGCCGAGTGCTCGCTCGAAGCCGAGCCCGAGGTGGCCATCTCGCTCGCCATCGAGTTCAAAGCCGTTCCACTCAAGCAGGATTGACATGTCTTCTGGCTCTTGAATCTCGGCAACGAGGATACCTTCGCCGATTGCGTGAAGCACTCCGGGGGGAACATAGACGCTGTCGCCCCGCTCAACATGCCGCCGATGGAGTAGGCCGAGGAGTTGCTCGCTGTCCTGCTCCTTGACGTATCCAAGCATGTCTTCTGAGGCGAGGTCTTGCTTGAGCCCAACGTAGACGTCTCCGGGTTCGAGCACGTACCAGGCCTCAGCCTTGCCGTGGTGACGACCAAGGTGTTCGTGAGCAAAGGAGGCATGCGGGTGCGCATGGACCGGCAACCGCTGCCCAGCGTCGAGGAGCTTCACCAGCATCTTCGGGTCAGCGCCGTAGGCTGCCACATGGTGCGGGCCGAGCCAAGCGATTGGGTTTGATGTCACGGCGTCCGCGAGCAGGGTGCCGTCCGGCAGCGTTGTGGTCCCGAGCGAACTGTGGCCGTCGAGGGCGGTGCACGAGCCGACCCAGTCCTCAGGTACCCGGTTGCCGATGAGTGGTTCGCCACGAAGCTGTTGGATGCGTTTACCTCCTTGGTAAAAGCGGTCGCGAGGCTGATTGGACGGCAGAAAGATGGGTTCCATTCGATGATGCTCCTTATTCTGATTGGTTTCCCGCGAGTGCGGCCAGGTTCTGCGTGGTTGGCAGTTTTCCCGTGATGACAACCGCTGCGGTGAGCGCAGCGCGACTCAGGGCGGGTCCCGGCGACAGGCCCTCCCAAATGGCATGGAGGAGTCCAGCGGTGGCGGCGTCACCTGCACCGTTGGTGGTTGCTTTGTTTGGAAGCGGGAGCGGATGCTGCCACCCGGTGAAATCGGCCCACTCAGCTGCCAGCGGCGCAAGCGCGGCACCGGCTCGTTCGAGGCGTTTGGCGTCGGCCACGCGGAGAAACATGCCGTGCGAGCCCGCGGAAATCATGACGACCGCCGCGCCCAGCGTCATCATTCGCTCGGCGAGGACTTCGACCTCGGAGGTGAGATCGCGCTCGGGGGCGAGCTTGGATGGGCCGAGTGCAGAAGCAAGATCGTCATAGCTTGGGCTGAAGATTCCCACGGTTGGTAGCACGGTAGCGAGGAAAGCTGGCCAGTCTCGTGCCCCCCATTTGGCGACCGGATCAACTACCGCCATGTCGAGAGAGGTTGTGAGGCCGAGACGTGAGGCCCTCGTGAACAGCGTTGCAAGCGGTTTGCCGTCATCGCGGCTCACGCCTGGCATGAGCGGGGGATAGCCAAAGTGCAGCAGATTGGCGCCATCGAGATCGACGAGCGCGCCGTCGAATGCTTCGTTTGCGCCTGGGTAGTGCCAGATGGCTCTGTCTGCGTGCGGTCCCTCTGCGATCACGCTGTACGACGTCGCAAACTGGTCGGTGCGTTGGAGGTCCGCGCGGACGGCGCCTCTCCGCTCGAGCGCGCGCGTTGCGATTGAGCCAAGTTCATCGCTTCCGACGGTTGCGACGAGTCGGACGGGGGCGCCAAGGTCAACGAGGTCGCCGCCGGTATTTGCGACGCAGCCGCCGACGGTGATGGTGAGTGGGCCGACGCCGGTGAGGTTGCCTGGACTGAGGTCTGGCGTATCGCTGAAGCGTGGTGTGAGATCAACGCAGACATGGCCGGCCACTACGATTATTGGCTTCACTCGTCCTCCATTGGGCTTGCTGTGGCGTCGCCAAGCCCAATGAATAGGTACTGGACAACGTTGTCTGACTGTGGTTATTCTGGCACATAACCGGGCGCGAGGGAACCCACCTGTTCAGCGCGCTACCCCACACGAACCGCAACTGAAAGAGCCAAACCAATGACGCTTTTTAGGCTTAATCGACTGTTTAACCCCGAGTCAGGGCGGGCACTCGACGTTGCCGTTGACCACGGCTTCTTTGGTGAACCAAGCTTCATCACCGGCATCGAGAACATGGATGACGTTGTCAACACCCTCGTCAAGGCCAACCCCGATGCAATTCAACTCACGCTCGGCCAAGCAAGACTGCTGCAATCCAAACCTGGCAAGGCCAAGCCCTCCCTTGTGCTTCGAACCGATGTCGCCAACGTCTACGGAAATCCGCTTGACACCCATATTTTTAGCCATCATTTCCCACACGCCATCGAAGAGGCCGTCCGGCTCGATGCCGTTGCCGTGTGCGTGAACCTCATGCAGTTGCCTGGGCGACCGGAGATTCGGGAGGCATGCATTCAATCGATCATGGCGCTCAGGGCCGAAGCCACGAAGTACAACATGCCGCTCATGATTGAGCCGTTGGTTATGCAAGACAATTCAACCGCTGGCGGTTATATGGTTGACGGCGACACCGACAAGATCGTGGCGCTCGTGCGCCAGGCCCGCGAGCTTGGGGCAGACCTTATTAAAGCTGACCCAACCGACAACGTTGCCGACTATCACCGCGTGGTAGAAGTTGCCGGCGACATCCCCGTGCTCGTTCGAGGGGGAGGCAGGGTGGATGATCGAACGCTCCTCGAGCGCACGGTCGCTGTGCTTGAGCAGGGGGCGAGCGGAATTGTGTATGGCCGCAACGTCGTGCAGCATCCCAACCCTGCTGGTATTACGGCGGCGCTCATGGCAGTGCTCCACAGCGGGGCAAGCGTGGATGAGGCTCTTCAGCTGGTGGGGGGTGCGGCATGAGCGCCGTGAGCGATCCGCACGTGGTGAACGTCGCGATCATTGGCGGTGGCCTGATGGGTCGGGAACTCGCTGCCGCTCTCCAACGGTGGCCAGCGCTCATCGATCACCCGGTGAGCCCCCGACTGACCGCGGTCTGTGATGTGAATCCGGCCGCACTCGAGTGGTTTCGCAGTGTCCCAACCGTGACGACGCTCGTGACCGATTATCACGACCTGCTCAGTGATCCGACGGTTGACGTTGTGTATGTGGCGGTGAGGCACGATCTGCACGAGCAGATCTACACGGATGTCATCAACGCAGGCAAGAGTCTGCTGGCCGAGAAGCCGTTTGGTATCGACAGGGCGGCGGCTGACGCGATTGTTGCGGCGACCAACGCGCACCCGGAGAGCTTTGTGCGGTGCTCAAGTGAGATGCCGTTTTTCCCCGGCGCGCAGATGGCTCTTCGTTACGTGCAATCAGGGGCGCTCGGGCGCATCGTGGAAGCAAAAAACAGCTTCTTGCATTCAAGCGACCTTGATGTGAATAAGCCCATTAACTGGAAACGCCAGCGAGCTTTTTGCGGGGATGCCGGGGTGATGAACGACCTTGGCCTCCACGCGTGGCACGTTCCGTTGCGCCTTGGCTGGGTTCCTGAGGCCGTCTACGCGGTTCTGCAAAACATCGTGCCGGAGCGTCAGGGGCCAGACGGGGTGCCGGTTCCGTGCGACACGTGGGATAACGCCGTGCTGCACAGCGAGGTCCTTCACGATGGGTATACGTTTCCGCTTACGACCGAGACGAAGCGCATCGATCCTGGCGAGAAGAACACCTGGGTATTCGAGGCCATCGGTATGGACGGTGGCGTGCGTTTTTCGACGAAGAATCCAAAGTGTGTTGAGGTGTTCTCCGTCATCGATGTTCCCGGTGGTGGCCGAGAGCAGTCGTGGCAGCAGCTGGATGCCGGAAGCCAGTCGGTGTGGCCGACCGTGACCGGACCCAACTTCGAGTCGGGTTTTTCTGACTCAATTCTGCAGATGTGGGCGGCGTTTCTCGCCGAACGGGCTGGCCAGCTTGGGGATGGGTTTGGCTGCGTCCGCCCAGAAGAGGCCGCGTTCACCCACCGCCTCTACGCGGCGGCGGCGGCATCACACCAGTCCGGCAACAGGACCGCTGTCTGAGCTCGTGGGGCGCATTCTCCCGCGTGGGGCGCGAATTATTGCACCCCACGAGCCAATGTGCACCCCACGAGGAAGGGCGAACATCGGGGGTAGTGCTCGATGTTTGAAGATGATATCTTCACAATAACTAACACGATGAGGTGTCTGAATGACTGATCTGAGCGATGCTGATCGCGGCGAAGCGTTGATCGCAGTGCGCGGGCTCTCGCACGCCCTTGCCAAGCCCAACCGTGACGCCGTCATTCTGGCCGAGGGGAACACCTCGGTTCGCATTGCGGGTGGCATGCTGGTGAAGGCCTCTGGCATTGAGATGGCCGCTGCCGGAAATGATGACTTTGTAGAACTCAGTCTTGCCCCAATACTGCAGCTGATCGCACAGTTTGATCCGAGCGATGCCGGCGCCGCAACGGCAACGGATGTTTCCGTCACCGAAGCGTTCAAAGCGGCAAGGCGGTGGGGACTGAAGCGCCCGTCGGTTGAGGCGCTCCTCCACGCGGTGTGCCTCGAACTCGACGGTATCGAGGCGGTTGGCCACACGCATCCCGTTGCCGTCAACTCGCTGCTCTGTTCGGCGAATGCGTCGCTCCTTGTTGCCGGATCGCTCTTCCCCGACCAAATCGTGGTGCTTGGCACTAACCCCCTGTTGATTCCCTACGTGGATCCTGGGCTCCCACTTGCCGCGGTCGTGCGCGCTGAACTCGCGGAGCACGTTGAGCGGACGGGTCGCGCGCCCAAAGTGATTTATCTCCAGAACCACGGGATGTTTGCCCTCGGGGCCAGCCCAGAAGAGGTGCTGCAGATCACCGACATGGCCATCAAAGTTGCCAGAGTGATCCTCGGGTCGCTCGCCGCCGGAGGCCCAACCTTCTTATCCGCCGAACAGGCAGCCCGCATCGACAGTAGACCTGACGAGCACTACCGAAGGGTTGCTCTCGGTGGTTCACTCGCCTAACGCCATCATCGCTCAGAGGAGAACCGCATGACCACGCCAAGTTCGTCGGACAAAAACGCCCCAATCTTTCACGGTTCCGTCGCCATCGTCACTGGAGCAAGTTCAGGCCTCGGACGTGAGTATTCGCGCATGCTGGTCGCAAACGGGGCCAGAGTGTTGCTTGTTGGCCGATCGCAACTCAGGCTACAAGCGCTCGCGGACGAGCTTGGCGACGCGGTCGTGCCGCTCTCACTTGATGTTGGGGCGGTTGGCGCCGCGCAGCAGGCGGTTGACGCGGCACTCGCAGCATTCGGCCGTCTTGATATGGTGCTGCCAAACGCCGGACTCTACGCAGATGGCCAGGTAGACGAGGTGCCAGAGGATCGCCTGCACGAGATCGTTGCGGCTAACGTCTTCGGCGTCATGGCCCTCGTGAGCGCCTCGTTGCCCTTACTGCGGGTGGGTGGCGGCGATATCCTCGTCACAAGCTCGGTTTCCGGGCACCAGACCATTAGCTGGGAGCCCATCTATACGGCCACCAAACATGCCGTGCACTCGTATGTTTCGGCGGTGCGGCAACAGCTGGCCGGCACGAATATCAGGGTTGGGGCGGTCGCTCCCGGAGTTGTGCTGAACGAGCTCTGGGGGTTCGCTGAGGGCGGCGACGGGGTTGAACAACTCGTAAGCGACCGCGTTGCCGAGGCGGGCGGCATTCTATCGACGGATGTTGCCGAAGCCGTCCTGTTTATGCTGAGCCGACCGCGTCACGTGACGATTCGCGATCTTGTTATCTTGCCAAGCGGCCAGGCAATTTAGTAGTTCCCAACCACCATCTCAACACGTAAGGAGTCATCATGACCAAGGATCTTGCCGGGCACGTTGCCGTTGTGACAGGAGGCGCCCGTGGTCTTGGCTATTCGATCGCTTCTGCCCTCGCTCGGAGGGGCGTCGATGTTGGGCTGCTCGACCTCTTGCCGACCGTGAGCGAATCAGCCGAGAGTCTCGCTGGCGACCTCGGCGTTCGAGCCGCCGGCCGCGTTGTAGACGTCACGGATGCTGATGCGGTTGAGGCCGCATTCGCCGACCTTGAGGCAGAACTCGGCCAGCCGACGCTGCTCGTTACCGCAGCTGGCATCACGATCTGGGGCGCGAGCGAAACGGTTGAGCCCGCCGTCTGGCAGAAGGTCATTGACGTCAACCTGAGCGGAACGTTTTTTGCTGCGCAAGCGTTCGGTCGCCGTTGTCTTGATACCAACCGAAACGGTTCCGCAATCTTTGTGTCTTCGATGTCTGGCTTTATCGTCAACCAGCCGCAGTTCCAGGCCTCCTATAGCGCTTCGAAGGCCGCGGTCGCTCACCTCGCGAAGTCGCTCGCAGTTGAGTGGGCAACGAGAGGCATCCGAGTGAACGCGATTGCCCCAGGCTATTTCCTCTCCGACATGACGCGCGAGTTCACCGACAGCAATCCAGACCTCGCCGAACAGTGGACCTCAAGCATACCGATGGGCCGGATGGGGGAGCCGGGAGATCTCGACGGCCTCGTTGGTTTCTTGGCGTCTGCAGACTCCGCCTACATCACAGGCCAAACGATCACGATTGACGGCGGGTACACGTCGCTCTAGCCGGTTAAGCTAGCGCTATGGCAACACTCACCAAGGCCACGCCGCTTGTTGCGCAGATTCGTGCGCGACTCGCTGAGGGCGCAGATCCGGAACGAGCCGCTGGGGCCAAGGCCTATTTGAAATCGAGGGACGAGCATCTTGGCGTGCGGATGCCTGAGGTGCGGGCGATCGTGAAGCAGGCCGCTCGCGATCATCCGCCGGCGTCGCTTGACCAACTGATCGAGGCGGCGACGACCCTCTGGCGCGAGGCGAGTGTTCGCGAAGAAAAGCACGCGGCGATTGATCTCACCGGTCTGAGGCTTGCACTCGGCAGACTTGAGCTGCTGCCGCTGCTGACCGAGATGATCACCGGCGGTGCCTGGTGGGACCTCGTGGACGCCGTTGCCTCCAGGAACGCTGCGCTCCTCGATGCCCACCCAACTGAGATGACCGAAAACGTTCGCGTGTGGATCGGCAGCGACAACATGTGGCTGCGCCGCTCGGCGATCATCTGTCAGCTCAAGCGCAAAGATCGAACCGACCTTGCCCTGCTCACCGAAGCAATCGACCAGAATGCCGGTGACCCCGAGTTCTTCATCCGAAAGGCGATCGGATGGGCCCTCCGGGAGTACAGCAGGGTTGACCCGGGCTGGGTTACCGACTTTGTTGATGCCAGGGCGACGGTCCTGAGCCCGCTCTCACGGCGCGAGGCTGTTCGTAACATTGCCTCGCTGCCCGCTTGACGCACGGGCGCCTGTGCCAGACTGGCGTATAGACATTACTGTCAACTATCGACATGCAAAGGAATTCAATGCTGAACAGTGCCGACAAGATTCAGGTTACCCACGCAGGCAGCCTTCCCAGAACCCCAGAGCTGATTGCCGCCAACGCGGCAAAAGAGGCGGGCGTGACCGAGAACTTTGACACGCTGCTCACCGAGGCCGTTGTTGACCTTGTCGCCAGGCAAAAGGAGCTCGGAGTCACCATTCCAGGCGACGGCGAGTACGGAAAATCCATGTCGAGCGCTGTTGACTATGGCGCCTGGTGGTCATACTCGTTCTCCCGGCTGTCGGGTCTCGAAATTGACGAGTCGGCAAAATGGATGACGGAACGCACACTGTCGCAGCCAGGAAACGTTCAACTCACCGGGTTTGGGTTTCGCCGTGACCGCCAGCAGTTCAAGGATGCCTACAGCGACCCAGACTCAGGCATCTTCATCGGGAAAGCGCCAAAGCCGTTCCCAAAGGTTGTTGGGCCTATCTCCTATACTGGCCACGACGCCATTGCGAGCGACGTCCGCAATCTGAAGGCCGGGCTGGATGCCTCTGGCTTCACCGAGGGCTTCATCACCTCGCTGTCGCCGGGAAGCGCTTCTCGCATTGGCAACGAGTACTACGCCTCCGAGGAGGAGTACATCTGGGCGTGCGCCGATGCGCTTCGCGAAGAGTACCTCGCGATTACGCAGGCCGGCCTCGTTGTGCAGATCGATGACCCGTCAATCGCCGAGAATTACGACCAAATCGAGCCGGCCCCGTCGATTGAGGACTACCAGAAGTTCACCAGAATCCGGGTTGAGGCGCTCAACCACGCGCTGCGCGGTATTCCTGAGGAACAGATCCGTTTTCACCTGTGCTGGGGCAGCTGGCATGGGCCGCACACCACCGACATCGAGTTCAAAGACATTATTGGGCTCATGCTTGAGATCAACGCAGGGGCTTACTCGTTCGAGGCCGCAAACGTCCGGCACGAGCACGAGTGGAACGTCTGGCGCGACGTGAAACTTCCCGCAGGCAAACTTATCGTTCCCGGGATCGTGAGCCACGCCACGAACGTGGTTGAGCATCCTGAGCTCGTCGCCGATCGTATCGAGCGATTTGCCGGCGTTGTTGGCCGCGAAAATGTGATTGCCTCAACGGACTGCGGCCTTGGCGGGCGCATCCACCCGCAGATCGCCCTTGCGAAGCTTCAAGCGCTGTCAGACGGCGCCGAGATTGCCTCGCGGCGTCTGTGGTAATAGCACGGCCGGCGATAACAACGCCGGAAAGAACAGCGCCGTAGCTAACGATCGTGGCTGATCCCGTGGCTTATGCCTCGGGATCAGCCACATACGAATAGGTGAATGAGCCCCGATACTCGATGAGCGTGCCGAGGAGCGGGTTGGTGCCAGTGACATACACCGTGTGTCGCTCCGTTTCTTCGTCCCAGCCGTCAAAGCCTTCGACCTGGACACCGAGCCAGCGGGGGAGTGGGATGCGCAGCGCGCCAAGACGCAGGGCGGTTGTGAGTGATGACATCCGCAGATCACCGCGATCATCAACCGACAGCAGGAGCAGCGCTTCCACCCGTCGACTCTGCCCGAGCCGGTCGAGCACCGTGTGGTTGCCGGCTGCGGAGACCACATCAACAAAGCGGTCGGTCGTTTTTGGGAATTGAAAGTCGCGGGTCGCCTCAAGCGTCGGGCCGCCGTCTGGAGCCTTCGCAGGACGGTTCAAGACGGTAAACGGCACGTCGGTGCCGCTCTGCGATAAGAACAGGTGCTTGCCAACTACCGGCCGCGTGAGCCACGAAAGCCAAGAGAAACGGCTGCCAGCATACTCAAATCTGCCCTTGCCATACCCAACCTCGCCAGGCACCTGGGGTCCGGCAAAATAGCGGCGCAACTGCGGTCGCAACCGCTCAAGGTCTGTGCCGAGCGCGGTTGCGTACGCAGAACGGGGCTGGTTAGCGGTCAAAGAGCGAGGCCGCTGCTCGCGCTTGGTAGGCGACGTCGTCGATATGTTCACCGGTCACCGTGACATGGCCGATCTTCCGGCCCGGTCGTGGCAGCTTGCTATAGCTATGGACCTTGGCCTCTGGATACTGCGCGAATACCTCGGGGTAGAGATCTTCCATGACGCCCTCAGCAGGTCCACCGAGCACATTGATCATCACGGTGTGTGGGCTGCGAAGGGCCGCTGAACCGAGCGGAAGATCGGCGACGGCCCGGAGATGCTGCTCGAACTGGCTCGTGACCGAGCCCTCGATTGTCCAGTGCCCGCTGTTGTGCGGGCGCATAGCGAGTTCGTTGATGAGGATGCGGTCGTCGCTCGTTTCGAAGAGCTCGACGGCAAGCACTCCGGTGACGCCGAGGCCGTCGGCCACTCGCTGGGCGATGTCAGCTGCAACCTCAGCAATGCGGCCTTCTGATCCAGGCGCAGGGGCCAAAACCTCGGCACAGACCCCGTTCTTCTGGACGGTCTCAACAACGGGCCACGCCGCACTCTGGCCGCTTGGTCGACGGGCGATGAGCTGTGCGAGCTCCCTGCGGAAGTCAACAAGTTCCTCAACGAGGAGATGCCCACCGTTGGCGTCTTCGGCAAGTGCGGCAAACCAGTCGGCGGCCTCTGCCGCATCCGAAATGATGCGTACGCCTTTTCCGTCGTAGCCGCCACGCGCGGTTTTCAGTACGCCCTTGCCATTGTGGGCGTCAAGGAACGTTTGGAGATCGTCCTGGTTGGCGACCTTGGCCCAGTCGGGAACAGGAAGTCCAAGTTCAGTCAGCTTCTCACGCATCAAGATCTTGTCTTGTGCGTAGAGCAGTGCGTCCGGTCCAGGGTGCACCTGGTAGCCGCGTGCGACAAGCTCGCGAAGGATGGGCTGGGGAACGTGCTCGTGGTCAAACGTGATGGCGTCGACGGTCGGCGCGAAGGCAAGCACGGTGGCCGCGTCGCGGTAGTCGCCAACATCGGTTGCGGCGAGCTGCGCCGACATTCCTTCGGTCTCGGCGAGCACGTGCAGCCCAAGCCCGAGATTGACCGACGGTGGAATCATCATTCGGGCAAGCTGTCCGCCGCCGATAACACCGATGGTTTGTGGCATGTGTGACCTCGCAGAACTCTTTGTCGCTAACAACAGTACGTTCTATTCTCTCGTAAAACTCGTGGCGACATAGCCAAGGATGCCAGCGGAGCCTGACCGCTGCAAAAAACCGGAGAGAGAGCCCAACCGCGGTCGGCGATGTGGGGTCGGGCTAGGGGTGTTGAGCCGGATGAAACGCGGTGGTGTAGCCGGCGGAAGGCTGCGTCTGGGGGAGCGAGTCCTCAACCGCATATGAACGTTCAATGAGCTCGTGCAGCATCGATACGATGGTTTCTGCCCCGGGTACGTCAACCAACTCAAGCGGGGCATCCGAGCCAACCATGAGCTGAACCGTCCCTGAGCGGTGCATTCGCTGAACCGCGGTTTGACGCATCCTGACCTCGCGGATGCGGCCAATCGAGGCCTCCGAGCGAGACCGCACGAGGAATCCGTGCCGAACGATGACCCGCTTTGTTGTCACGGTGAATGTTGTGCCGAGCCAGGCAAAATAGGGCAGGACCACCGCGATGATACTCAGCAGTAGGGCACCAACGATGACGGTGAGGCGCTGCCACGGTTCGCTGAGGCTTGACCCAAAATATCCGGCCATCGGGGCGATGACAAGCAGCATGATGACCGGAAAAGTGAGGCGTCGTCCGTGTCTGCGGAGACGGGCGATGATGATTTCGGGACGCACGTGTGCCGCAGTGGCTGGACGAAGGGCCGCGTCAAGGTCTGAGGTGTGCGGCGCTGCCTCGCCAGCTCGGGTCTGGCCGGGGGCCGGATACCGAGGCTGGGCGGGATGTGCCGGTGACGTCATGACTCTATTTGTACCCTAGACCGCCAGGGAAAAGGGTGAGCGACAGGCATCCTTGCCGCCTCGGTGCAGCAAAGCGGCCCCCTCTCGATAGTTCGAAAGGGGGCCGCCGGGGCTGGCTCGCGATGACGCAGGCCAGGCAATGCGTTGGTTAGACCGTTACCGCAGCGGTGATGCGGCCGCCGAGCGTCTCGTCGACGCTGGTCCAGTACCACAGGAAGCGTGCCTTGACCTGATCGAGGGTGAGTGCCTGGTACTGACCAACGAGGGTCTCAACCAAGCGGTCACGCTGCTCGTCGGTGAAGACATCGCGAACGAGCGTTCCTGCCTGGCCGAAGTCGTCGTCCTCAGCGCGCAGGGTGTAGGCCGAACGTACGAGGTCGCCGTCGGACTCCCAGCCCTTGCCCTCAGCAGCCTTCTCGGCGTCTGCGGCTGGGCCGCCAACAGAGTTCGGTGCGTAGACGGGGGTTTCGCCGCCAGTGTAGAAGTGGCGCATGTGGCCGTTCTTCGAGTACGAGTTGACCTCGTTGGTTGGGCGGTTGACGGGCAGCTCGTTGTAGTTCGAGCCGATGCGGTAGCGGTGAGCGTCAGGGTACGAGAAGATGCGGGCAAGCAGCATCTTGTCGGGGCTTGCTTCAATGCCAGGAACAAAGTTCGAGGGTGAGAACGCGGCCTGCTCGATTTCGCCGTGGTAGTTGATCGGGTTGCGGTTCAGTTCGTACTCGCCAACGTGGATGAGCGGGTAGTCCTTGTGCGACCAGGTCTTCGTGAGGTCGAACGGGTTGAAACGGTAGGTCTTCGCCTCTTCGTAGGGCATGACCTGAACCGAAACCTTCCACTTGGGGAAGTTTCCTGCCTCGATGTTGTCGAAGAGATCGCGCAGGTAGTGATCGGTGTCTTCTCCAACGATCTGCTGGGCCTCTGCGTTGCCGATCGTCTTCACGCCCTGCTCTGCGTGGAAGTGGTACTTCACCCAGAAGCGCTCGCCAGCAGCGTTGATCCACTGGTAGGTGTGTGAACCGTAACCGTTCATCTCTCGCCAGCTGGTTGGCAGGCCGCGGTCACCCATGAGGTAGGTCACCTGGTGTGCCGACTCTGGTGAGAGGGTCCAGAAGTCCCACTGCATGTCTGCGTCGCGCAGGTTGGTGTGTGGCAGACGCTTCTGCGAGCGAATGAAGTCGGGGAACTTGATGCCGTCGCGGATGAAGAACACTGGCGTGTTGTTTCCGACGATGTCGTAGACGCCCTCTTCGGTGTAGAACTTGAGCGCAAAACCGCGCACGTCTCGCCACGTGTCGGGTGAGCCAAGCTCGCCGGCAACAGATGAGAAGCGCTGCAGGAGCTGGGTCTGTTTGCCCTTCTGGAAGAGCGATGCGCGGGTGTAGGCGCTGACGTCTTCGGTGACGGTGAGGGTTCCGAATGCGCCGCCGCCCTTGGCGTGCACAACGCGCTCTGGAACGCGCTCGCGGTTGAACTGCGCGAGCTTCTCAACCAGGTAGTGGTCGTGCAGTACGACGGGGCCGTCTGCGCCAACCGTACGTGAGAACTCGTCTGAGGCGACGGGTGCTCCGGTGTTTGTAGTGGTGGGTTTTGTCATTATTATTTCCTTTCGCACGAGGTGCATAATCCGCGGAATGTGAGGTCTGTTTCGATGATTCTCATACCGTGTGTATCTGACGGGGTGAGACAGGGGGCATGTCCAACAGCGCAGTCAACGTCTTCGACGCGGCCACACTCGATGCACTGCACATGGTGATGGTTGTCTTTGGTGCGCGTTTCGTATTGCGCGCTGTGCGAATCGGCAAGGTCTACCCTGCGCACGATTTGGGCGGCCGTCAGGTCGTTTACGATGCCGTGGACAGCCTGGATCGACACGGTTGGCAGGGTTTCGAGGACGCCGCGAAGGATGGTTTCGGCATCCGAGTGTGGGTTGTGATCAAGATAGGTGAGCACAGCGACGCGCTGGCTCGTGGCGCGCAGCCCTGCGGCGCGCAGTTCGGCGGCCCAATCCGCGTTGCGCGGATGGGCGACGATAGATTCTGCGAGCTGCATGCTGCAACCTTAGCGGTTATTTTGAATTATTCAAAATAACGAATCATTCATTTTGGGTGGCTGGGCGAAGGTGAATGATGTCGCCTGCAACCACCGTCACTGACGAGCCATCCACCCCTGAACGCACGATGAGGTGGCCGTCGCCGTCGAGATCTATGGCCTCTCCGGTGACGGATGAGCCACCGGGTAAGTGGGCTGTCACAGCAGTCCCAAGCGTTGCCGAATCTGCCCTGACACGATTGAGCGTGGGCGCTGACCCGCTGGGCGTACTTGCAAATAACTCGTCGGTAAGGCTAAAGAGGTGGCCAAGGTAGGACGCCAACACGGTATCCACCTGCGGGTTCTTCGCACCGTTGAGCACGAGTGACGTTGCTGTTGGGACGGGCAGCTGCGCATCGGTCATCGAGAGATTCAGGCCAGCCCCGACAATGACTGAACCGTCAGGCGCGATCTCGCAGAGGATCCCCGATATTTTTTTCCCCTCGACAAGCACATCGTTTGGCCATTTGACCGCAACTTCACGCGTTGGTAGTTGCTCTCGGACGGCCGCAGCGAGTGCGCTCCCCGCGATGAGTGGGAGGAGGCTTACCTGGCTGTTGTGTTTCGCTGGTCGAATCAGGACTGAAACGGCCAGGCTCGTTCCCGAGGGTGCGATCCAAACGCGGTCGAGTCGCCCCCTGCCTCCGGTTTGGTTGTCCGTCGCGATGACCGTACGGTCTCTCAGCGGATGGGCCGCAGCCTGCGCCCGTGCCGCAAGTTCAGAGTTGGTCGAGCCAACTGAGCTGAGCCAGGTGAGGTTGGTGGCAACCGTTGTACTGAGTGGCAGATGCATACGGTTAGGGTACCGTGCGTATCGCCGGACGCTGTCGTCCAAGGGAATTCATCAGCGGGGTGGACAGGAGGTCTCTTACTTGGGAACCATTCGGATCGCACACCCGAGGAGTGGATTTGTTCCCGACGGTGAGTTGATGGCGTAGAGGCAAACCTGGTGTTGTCCTGGACTCAGTGCAATCGTTGCGGAATAGCCGTGGAGTGCACCCATCGTGTGTACGCGATTGACATCAGGTCGGTTGCCATTTGCTGAGATGGCTCGCGAAAAACGACCGTCGATATACACATGGACCGAGAGCGATGCCGTTGTATCGGGGTCGAGCGTCCAGCCGCGCACCGCGACTGCGCGAGATTGCGTGGTGACGGATTCAATATTGCCAATGGGGACCCGGTTGATCAATACAGTGACTTTGCGGCATGACAGGAGCGGGTTCTGGCCCGCAGGGGTATTGATTGCGTAGACACAGACAGAACGGGAGCCCGCCGGGGCTTTGACGGTCACTGTGAAGCCGTGAGCAGCACCCATCTTGTAAGCACGGTCAACGTCAGGTCGGGAGCTCTTTGCAAGAGATGCGCCTGCGTAGCGTCCGTCGACGTACACATGCACGGAGATTGAGGCCTTCGTATTCTGATCAAGTGCCCAGCCGGATACGGTCGCGGTTTCGACTCCCCCTCGAGCGCCTTCAACGTTTCCAATCGGGGTCTTGTTTGCGTTGCTGACGACGACAGCTTTGCAGCCGATCGGCGTAGACAGAGGAGTGGTGTTGTGTTTTGCATATGCACAGACTGTGTAGCGACCAGGTGCCTGTGTCAACTTGCTTGCGAATCCATGATTGGCGCCGCGTCCGTAAACGCGGTTCACGTCAGGTCGTGACGTACTCGCGGGGAGTGTGGCCTTCATTACCCCGTTGACGTAGATATGTACGCTCACCGCATTGTTGTGTATGCCATCCATAGCCCAGCCGCTGACGCTGAATGAACTGCCAGTGTCGGCGAGTGAATCAAAATTTCCCGTTGGTCGGGGATGCTTCAGATAATTGAGGCCCGCGATATCGCCACTCGCCAATACGAGAGAGTCGTACCGTCCTTTATTCATGAGCTGCCATTGACCTGCATATTGACTGTCAAAGTGGGAGAGCCCGAGTGCGTGCCCTAACTCATGGATGATGACGTGTTTCCGAATGTTTGGGCCGTAATCGAAGACGAGCGGATGAACCCAGGCTCGACCTGAAATAGCTTTTGTCAGATTGTCTTCGCGTGCTGTCTTTGCGACACCGCACCCAGCCCAGGGGGCCGAGCACGGACTCACCGCTGAGACCTCTAGGTACAATTCGCCTCTGACATCAATCGCTGGTTTCGCGGGGATGGTCCCGGCAGCAAGGGTTATCGTTACTGCCCCCGTTTGGTTGATGTTGTTGATGGCCTCGATGACTGAGGCTCGGAGAATTCCGATCCCTGGCGAGTCGATGAGCCTGAGAACATAGTTTCCATTGTTGTAGCGGATGCTTCCACTGATGGCGAAGCCGTTGCCGACGACGGCAGCGGTACCAGGAAATGCGGAAAGGCCTCCTTCGGGCCCCTCTACGAGACCGCCGCTGTCAACCTGGGCGGGAAACTCGTCTACCTCTGAGTCTTCGGATGGTGGCTCAGAGGTCGGCGGGGTCGTTGGTACCGCAGGAGTTGGCAGGACTGGAGGCCCCTCTGCTGGTAAATCTGTCGTGCCATCTGAGGGGCTTTCTGGGGGAGCCGTTTCCGTTTGTCCTTGGACCTCCTCCGAGGAATCGGTTGCTGACGGTTGCGGAGGCTCAACATCTGGTGGCTCGGACTCAACCGAAGGGGGACTGCCGGATTCGTCGGTCATCGTCTCGGCAAACGACGGTGACAACCCTGAGCTGCTGAGGCCAAGCACAAGGAGTGTTGAGAGGCATACGACGAGCTGCTTGTGTATCTGTAGGTGTTCCATGCTTCACGCTAGTACCGGAGGTTGAGCCGCGTCTAGAGAAAATATGGGTGAGATTACAGTGTCGCTAGGAGGTTTCGTGAAGAGTTTTACGATTCTTTTGTGTGGGGTCTAATACCCCGAGAATCGATCAGTCACCGGTAGAGTGGCATGCGTGACTGAAGAAAACTCCACGAACGCACCCGATTTGTCCACAACTGCCGGCAAAATTGCCGACCACCGCCTCCGCTACAACGAGGCAGTGCATCAGCGTAATGAGGCAGCCGAGGCCCGTCAGCACCCGAAGGGCAAGATGACGGCTCGCGAACGCATCGAGGAGTTGCTCGATCACGGTTCGTTTGTCGAGTTCGACAAGTACGTGCGTCATCGTACCCACGCCTTCGATATGGAGAATAACCGACCGTTTGGTGACTCCGTCATCACCGGTGCTGGCACCATTGAGGGCCGTCAGGTCACCGTGTACTCTCAGGACTTCACTATTTTTGGTGGTTCTCTCGGCGAGGTCGCCGGCGAGAAGATCATCAAGATCATGAATTTTGCGCTCAAAACGGGCGTGCCGATTATCGGCATCCTCGATTCGGGCGGGGCGCGTATTCAAGAGGGCGTTGTTGCCCTCGGCAAGTACGGCGAGATCTTCCGCCTCAATACCATGTGTAGCGGCGTCATCCCCCAGATTTCGGTCATCATGGGACCAGCAGCTGGTGGCGCGGTCTACTCGCCGGCGCTCACCGACTTTGTCATTATGGTCGATAAGACGAGCCACATGTTTGTGACAGGGCCGGACGTCATTAAGACGGTTACCGGTGAAGAGGTTGGCTTTGAGGAGCTTGGTGGTGCGCTCACGCACAACAAGATTTCCGGTGTCTCGCATTACCTTGCGTCAGACGAGCACGACGCACTCGACTACGCGCGTGCCCTCATTAGCTATCTGCCCGACAACAACCTCGCTGAGGCTCCCGTTTACGATAGCGAAACGGTGCTCGAGATCACCGATGCCGACCGTAAACTCAATACGATCATCCCCGACAGCCCAAACCAGCCGTACGAGATGCGCACCATCATCGAATCGATTGTGGATGCCGGCGAGTTCCTTGAGGTCCAGCCCCTCTTCGCCCCGAACATCCTGATCGGCTTCGGTCGGATTGAAGGCCGGTCCGTTGGCATCGTGGCGAACCAGCCAAACGTTATGGCGGGAACCCTCAACATCGAGGCAGGTGAAAAGGCTTCACGCTTCGTTCGTTTCTGCGACGCCTTCTCGATCCCGATTCTGACCCTGGTTGACGTGCCCGGATACCTTCCTGGCACCGATCAGGAGTGGACGGGGGTCATTCGCCGCGGCGCGAAGCTCCTGTACGCCTATGCAGAAGCGACGGTTCCACTCGTCACCATCATCACGCGCAAGGCCTACGGCGGAGCGTACATCGTGATGGGGTCAAAGCAGCTCGGTGCCGACGTTAATATCGCCTGGCCAACCGCGGAAATCGCGGTTATGGGTGGCGCCGGTGCTGTGAACATCCTCTACCGTGCCGAGCTCAAAGCCGCGGAGGCTGCGGGTGAGGACGTCGAGGCGCTTCGTGCGAAGCTCGCGAACGAATACACGTACAGCGTTGCGAGTCCGTTCCTTGCCGCTGAGCGTGGCGAGCTCGATAACGTGCTCGAACCGGCAGGCACCCGCCTCGCCGTCCTCAAGGCTCTTCGTGGGCTCCGCGGTAAGCGCGCGGAACAGCCTTCGAAGAAGCACGGAAATATCCCGCTGTAGGGCCTGACGATGTCAACGACAGAACCACTTCCCGATATTGACGTGCGATTTGTGACGAAGAACGCAACCGACGACGAACGCGCTGCGGTCCAGGCCGTACTCGCGTTTCTCAAGGTACAAGAATCTCAGCAGGTGCGTTCGGTGGCGAGCCGTTCGCGAGAGCCGTGGCGCCGCAGCCAGCGAACACCAGAAGGTATCTCCGAATACTTGGGTTAGGGCCCGCTGCGTCACACCTGTCCGGCCGGATGCGAGTCCGTGACACGCGCCGCGTGTGACAGGGCTCGTTCAGCCTAGAGAACTAGCATTGTGCAATGACCAATTTTGCCACGCCTGCCCCGCTTGTCGGGCTCGTTATGGGTTCAGACTCCGACTGGAACGTGATGAGCGACGCCGCTCAGATTCTCACCGAGTTTGGAATCTCCTACGAGGTCGAGGTGCTCAGCGCTCACCGTACGCCCGAGAAGATGATCGCCTACGGCAAAGCGGCCGCTGAGCGTGGCCTCCGAACGATCATCGCCGGTGCCGGTGGCGCAGCTCACCTGCCCGGTATGCTCGCGTCAGTGACGACGCTTCCCGTTATCGGCGTCCCTGTGCCGCTTGCCAAGCTTGATGGGCTCGACTCGCTCCTCTCCATCGTGCAGATGCCTGGTGGCATCCCCGTCGCAACGGTGTCTATCGGGGGAGCGAAGAACGCGGGCCTGCTGGCCGCGCGCATCCTCGGCTCGACAGATCCAGTGGTCGCTCGCAAACTTGACGGATACCAAAAAGAGCTTGCCGCCCTCGTAGAAACCAAAAACGAGGCCCTGAAAAACTCCTTATGAGCCTCGATAATCCAATCCGCTACCCAGACGTAGCCTCAACAGCCGTCATGACCAAGCGGGCTTGGTGGCTCGTGCTGCTTGGCGTGCTCATCCCTGGGGCGCCGCAGGTATTGGCCGGCAACCGAAAGCTCGGACGCTTCGGTCTGATCTCGACCTTTGTGTTGTGGATCGCGGTCATTGGCCTTGGCATCACGTATCTTGTATCAGCCCAAGCCGTCTTCTCGCTCTTCACCCGGAGTTGGACGCTCACCGTTGTTCAGATCTTCCTGATCTTCTACAGCGTGCTGTGGGTCGTACTGACGCTCAACACTCTCACCCTTGTCAAGTTCATCAAGGTTCGTTCCAAAGCCCGTGGTTTTGTGGCAGCCGTTGCCGTTCTTGCCATGTGTCTCACCGCTGGCACGTCAGCGTACGCGGCCTACATCGTCAATTCAGGGCGCAACCTTGTCAGCGACGTTTTTGCAAAGGGCGAGCATGCCGACCCGATCGATGGCTACTACAACATCCTCCTCATCGGCGCTGATGCTGGCGATGACCGAGATGGTATTCGGCCGGACTCGATGACGGTTGTCAGCGTGAACGCTGAAACCGGTGCTGCGACAATGATCGGCGTGCCGCGTGACCTGTGCGGCTTCGAATTACCGGAGTCGTCGCCGCTCGCTGACATCTATAACAACAATTACGACGGTCTCTTTGATTGCAAGGCAAACGGTGTCTACAACGTTGTTGAGTCGTATTACGCGGATGTCTATCCAGACGCCGAGGAAAAAGGCAGCGAGCCAGGAATTGAAGCGACCAAAGACGCGATTGAGGGTATTACCGGTATCCCCATTCAGTACTACGTCATGGTTGACATGGCCGGTTTTGCTTCGATGATTGACGCTCTCGGGGGCGTCACAATTACCGTGACCGACCGCATTCCCCTTGTCGCTCAGGGGTTTGAGGGCGAGGTTCCTGACTGGATCGAGCCAGGCGTCCAGAAGATGGACGGTCAGCTGGCGCTGTGGTACGCGCGCTCTCGTTATGAAACGTCGGATTGGGATCGTATGGTCCGCCAGCGAGAACTGCAGGTCGCCATTATCGAGCAGTTCACACCTGCAAACGTGCTGAGCAAGTTCCAGAACATTTCCTCGGCGAGCTCGCAGATTCTCCGAACTGACATTCCGGAGTCAATGCTCGCGTATTTCGTTGACCTCGCAATGAAGACAAAAGATCTCCCGATCGAGCGTATCGACCTTGTGCCGCCGCTGGTTGATCCTGACTACCCCGATATCCAGTTCATTCATGATCACCTTCGCGAGGTACTGCATCCGACTCCAGAGACTACTGAGCCTGTCGACCAATAGGTCTGGTGACGGGCGCAAGAGGTTTACTCCTCAACCCTGCGCCAGTCTGACGCACAAATCAGCTTGGGCACGGGCTGATCTCGTTCTAACCGCGTTTTGGGTAAGGTGTGATCGTCGCGGATGTGGCATCAGCGCTCAGCTGTGTTGATGTTCGAGGTGATCCGAAGGGGCGGAGCGGGCAGCGTTAGAGTTCTGCGTGCAACTGCCAGATGCGTTCGCCGGTCTCGCGCCAGCTAAAGGCCTTGGAGCGGTCCTGCCCAAGTGTGCTCAGACGCGACCTCGCTTGGTCGTCTGCCAGGACGTTCTGGAGGCTCTCGCGGTATGCGTCCGCGCGTGCCTCATGGTCATCGGTTTCTGTAGTCGATACAACGATGCCAGCGTCACCCGCGATTTCGTTGAGTACGGGAGTGTCCGCGTGAACAACGGGAAGGCCAAGGCTAAAGGCGGTCAAGAGCGATGAGGCAAAACGGTCAGATCGCCAGGGGACAACAAGTGCCGCGGCACCGGAGTAGATGCTCCTGCGCTCGTTTCCGCTCGGTTGGCTGAAGAGACGTACGCGTGAAGCATCGAGAGAGTACTTGGCGAGCATCGCTGAGAACGGTTCTGCTCCGATACCAGCCGAACTGACAACGACCAAATGCGTTTCATCTAGCTCAGCATTGCCAGATGCACTAAAGGCAGCGATGACTGCTTCGACGTCGTCGGACACCGATAAGGAGCCTTCGACAATGACGTACGGCACAGATATCTCTGGAGAGATTGGGCGATCATCGGACGAAGAAGCGCTGAGGACACTGGTCGGAGTTCCGGAGGTGATGACACGAACTCGATCACCAAAATCGATGTAGTTGCTCAGATTCTCAGCGACGGCATGAGAGGGAACAACGATTGCATCGGCATACTTATACGCGCGTTTTGCCATCGTCTTCGACCAGAGCGCGGCCGCAGCACCGACCTCATCGGGATGCGTCCATGCGGTCGTATCGTGAATGGTGACTGTTGTCTGCACGCCGTCGTTCACGACGTCGTGACGTCGGAGCGGGGCGAACAGCGTTGGAGAATGAACCAAGCCTTCGTGAGCGCTACCGGTGAGTCCCAAACTCCACGACCTCATGAGATTCTGATAGTCTCGCGAAACCATATTGATCGAGGCACCAGGACAAGAACGTTCAAAATACTCTCGCTCGGTCGATGCCGATGAGGTAAGGAACGTTTCTACTTCACAATTGCGTGGTGCCGTCGCTACGATGCTACGAGTGAGGTCGCGAATATAGTCGTGTTGCTCCCCGGATGCTGAAGGAACGCGACCCTCTGCGATGACGGTGAGCGTGGTCATTTCTCAGCGGCTCCCGTTGTGACATCAGAAAAAGCGCCATCGGCAAAGGCAGAGGCAAGGGCATCCGTCCAAAGTCGCATCGGTTGCAACCCAGCAGCAGTCCAAGCGTCGTGGCCAAGAACCGAGTAGCTCGGACGAGGCGCCGGACGAACGAAGGACGCGCTGTCAGTTGGCCCGACGCGGTCAGGGTCAAGTCCAGCTAATGAGAAGACCTGCCGAGCAAAGCCACGCCAGGTGGTTTCGCCCGAATTCGTCCCATGATAAATTCCCGCCGGTGCGTCAGATTCGAGCAAGAGTCGAATCTGTTGGGCGAGGTCTAACGTCCACGTCGGCTGGCCATGTTGATCGTCTACTACGGTCAGGGTATCGAGCTTGGCCGCAAGGCTCAGCATGGTCTTTGCAAAATTCGGACCGTGTTGGCCGTAGAGCCAAGCAGTGCGCACAATAAATGCGCCAGCTGGGTGCTCACGAAGGACAGCGGTCTCTCCTGCCGCTTTTGTGCGACCGTATGCCGAGATTGGATTGTGCGGGGTCGACTCAGGATATGGTGAGGTTGCTGATCCATCAAAGACATAATCTGTTGAAACTTGGATGAGCTTTGCGCCCGTCTCACGGGCTGCGATTGCCAGGTAGAGAGGCCCCGTCGCGTTGATTGCAAACGCGGCCTCTTCATCGGTTTCGGCCTGGTCAACCGCAGTGTAGGCCGCTGCATTGATGACTACATCGTGCCCAGCGACAGCCGTTTGAACGGCGTCTGCGTCGGTGATGTCGAGTCCGCTGCGGCCGAGCGCAGTGACGTCGTGATCAATGAAGATCCGCTGGAGGTCGTTGCCGAGCATTCCAGCGGCTCCCGTAATGAGAATACGTGTCATGCGCTTCAGTCCAATGCGGCGCGAGCCTTGAGGGGCTCCCACCATTCGCGGTTATCGCGGTACCACTGCACAACGTCTGCCAGACCCTGTTCGAACGGAACCTGTGGTTCATAGCCGAGTTCTGCCTGGATCTTGCTGATGTCTACCGAGTAGCGAAGGTCATGACCAAGACGATCTGCCACGCGGTCAACGTAGCTCCAGTCTTTGCCCGTCGCGTCGAGGAGGAGCTGGGTCAGCTCCTTATTGGTGAGCTCGGTTCCGCCGCCAATGTTGTAGATCTCGCCAGCGCGGCCGCGAGTGACAACCATTGCGATACCGCGTGTGTGGTCGTCGACGTGGAGCCAGTCACGGATGTTGTTGCCCTCGCCGTATAGCGGAACGTGCTTGTCATCGATGAGGTTCGTGACGAAGAGCGGGATGACCTTCTCAGGGAAGTGGAACGGGCCGTAGTTGTTGGAGCATCGCGTGATTGACACGTTCATGCCGTGGGTTCGGTGATAGCTGCGCGCGAGCAGGTCACTCCCTGCCTTGGACGCTGAGTACGGCGAGTTAGGCTCAAGCGGGCGTTCTTCATCCCATGAACCTTCTGCGATCGAGCCGTATACCTCATCGGTGGAGACATGAACGAAGCGCGCAACCTTGTTCCGCAGCGCCGCGTCGAGCAGCTGCTGGGTGCCGAGCACGTTGGTCTCGACGAAGATGGTGCTGTCTCGCACGGAACGGTCTACATGGCTTTCAGCTGCGAAGTGAACGACCGTGTCAATTTCCGGCAAGAGTTGGTCGAGCAATGCGCCGTCGCGGATATCACCCTTCACGAAGGTGTAGCGAGGTGAATCGGACACCGACGTGAGGTTCGCGAGGTTGCCAGAGTACGTGAGGGCATCAAGCACAACAACGTCGGCACCTTCGAGGCCAGGATAGGCGTCTTCGAGGGTACGGCGAACAAAATTGGAGCCGATGAAGCCCGCTCCGCCGGTGACAAGTATTTTCATGAGGTCCTTCTCGCTAAAACGGCAATACCAATGGCTATTCTAGCCAGGTTCACCTGTGTATCCCGTCGGCTGAGTGATATTCGATCTCAGCGGAAGCTGAATTCCAAATGCCCACTTTGGACGCAACTTGGGTTCCGTGAATATTGCCGACGTTGCAAACGTCGAAATAATTGCCATGATGAACCAGCCGTCGGGGCGGAAAACACTGAGTTCGGCCAAACCATGCACGATGAGTCCTACCGACATGAGTGCAACCCAGAAGGCCTGGGATGACGGATTTCGCCAGAGCGAGACCGCAGCCCAAAGCAATGGAATGACAAAAAGCGAAACGAAGAGTATCGCGCCGAGAATACCGAGACCGTATGTCATTTGGAGAAAATCGTTGTGGGCGTGGAAGAGTCCGTACCCTTGATTAACAGAAGCAATATCCTGATAAATCTGCGTATCGGCGGGCCAGCCCGTTAGCCAACCGTGCCCGAAAAATTGGTTTGATTCGATTGATTTACGCCATACGAGAGTCCATACCGGTTCACGGCCGCTGAACGTTTCACCTTTTCCGACGATAGCCAAGACTCTTGGGAGGTTCAGCCAAGCAACGAACGTAACTATGGCAGAAACCATGACCAGTAAAACGATGGATCGGTATTTGCGGGTAACGATGAGTACGAGGAGAACAAAGACAAGCGTAATAACCGCAAGAACAAGAATTGACGTAACGCTTCTAGAGAGAAGGAGTGTGGCCGCAAGCAAAACTGATACGCATGCCCAGAGCCACCGCGTGCGACGGCGAGGAACACACAACGCCAATGCTGCTGGATAAACGTACAGCATCACCGCACCAAGGCTATTTCGATTCGAGTAGATACCGGTGAGAGACGAATGGTGCATAGCTGTTGGAGTGATCAGTCCGAGTGCTATGGAGGAAATTGCTATTACCGTCCCGGCAACGGCAAGGCCTCGAAGTACGGGAAGCGCTCCGCCCGATTGCACAAGCATAAAGCCACAATAGAAAATCAAAACATAGGTGAGAACGTTTAATATAGTCGTTGTTTTGGCGGGGCTCCACAACGTCGAAAAGCCCATGAGTCCTATGAGAAGGACAGGAATGAGCGGTACCGCGGCCCTGAGCAGCGGGCCTTGAAAGACAAAGGGTATCGTACAGAGCAGTGCACTCAGCAGCATGAGAATGAACTGTGAGCCGGGCGTGTCAAGAGCAGTTGGTCGTGTTTGAACGATGAATACTATCGCAGTGATCAACGTCGTTGACGTAGTCAGGACGGTTAGTCGTGCCGCGGAAATCGGGCCAGACTGCCCCGGGTGACGTAAAATCCGACGAACCAACCTACTGTCCAACCTTTCTACCGAACCAAGCTCTGACCTTGAGTCCGATTGTGAGTGCCCATCGGAGCGGAAAGAATAACGGACGCGAGTATCGCGTATTCAGAAAACGGATAGCGCTTTCGTGGTGAGTGTTGAGCATGCTTGAACTGTTTGACTGCGTAGAGTGTCCGCCGGTGTGGGTAACTACTGCTTCCGGAACATATACGTTGCGATAACCGGCCTGCGAAAAACGGTAGCCGAGGTCGACATCTTCAAAATACATAAAATACTGTTCATCGAATCCGTTGAGATCCGAAAAAGCTGTCCTCCTGATGAGCAGACACGCACCTGAAAGCCAACCAGTCTCACGCGTTTCCTCTGGAGAAGCGTCTTGGTGATACTTGGCGCTCCAAGGATTTGATTTCCAGATGTTGGCAAAGAGAGCGTGTCCAATGCCCGTTCTCAATGAGGGCACCATTCTTGCCGAAGGGTAAGTCGTCCCGTCGGGTTGGAGAATTTTTGGGCCAACGACAGCTATTTTGGGGTCTGCGGTCGCAACGTTAAGTAAAGATTCCAGAGTCCCAGGGGTAATAACAAGATCGGGATTGCAGACAAAGATCCACTCAGCATCTGCAGCGGAGGCTTCGACAGCGCGGTTGACTGCTGTTCCGTATCCAAGATTTGAAGGCATCGGGAGATACTCAGAGGAGAATTCAGCGGCTACTTTCTCAGTAGCGGTATCGCCTGGCTTATTGTCTGCTGTTACCACGCGAAGTTCCGATCCGTACGCATCACGAAGGGATCGATAGAGCCCTACAAGAGCATCTGCAGAGCCGTAACTGACCGTGATGACCACGACAGAATCGGGAATCAGCTGAATATGGGAAGTTGACATGTCGTGAACCATCTTAGATGGAGAAGGGTGGCCTAGGATTGAACCGTGGATATTCGAGAGCTCAGTGTTCCTCACTCGTATGAGGTAACCCCTAAACAGTTTCCAGACGATCGCGGCGTATTCCTTGAGTGGTACCGATTCGACAAACTTGCCGAAGTTGTGGGGCATCCGCTCAACCTCGCCCAAGCCAATACGTCGGTGTCAAAGAAGGGAACCGTTCGCGGCATTCATTTTGCTGACATTGCGCCAAGTCAGGCGAAATACGTCACAGCTACGTATGGTGCAGTACTTGATTTTGTCATTGATATACGTGTTGGGTCGCCCACCTTTGGGCAGTGGGATTCTGTACTGCTCGACGACAAAGAGCGTAAAGCTATATACATTGCCGAGGGACTTGGCCACGCCTTTGTGGCGCTAACGGAGAACGCAACTGTGAGCTATCTTGTGTCCGCACCGTTTAACGCACCGCGTGAGCACGGCATTAATCCGCTTGACAATGAAATAGCTCTTGACTATCCGGCGGCGGCCGGTGAGTTGCTTCTTTCGCCGAAAGATACCGATGCCCCTGGGCTCAGCGAAGCAGCCGCCTCAGGCCTGCTTCCAACATGGGAAGAGGCCTTAGCGTTCTATGCAGAGTTGAACAACGGAGGTGGCAACTAATGAAGGGTATTATTCTGGCCGGGGGATCCGGTACACGGTTGTGGCCTATTACTAAGGGCATCTCAAAGCAGCTCATGCCTATCTACGACAAGCCGATGATTTATTACCCCCTTTCCACGCTCATGATGGCTGGGATCAAAGAGATCCTCATCATTACGACGCCGGAATATAATGACCAGTTTCGTGCTCTGCTTGGCGACGGATCATCCCTTGGTATCCGTCTCGAATATGCTGTCCAACCGTCACCGGATGGGCTTGCGCAGGCGTTTATTATCGGAGAAGAGTTTATCGGCGACGACAGCGTTGCCCTCGTCCTTGGAGACAACATCTTCCACGGAACGGGCCTTGGCTCTAACCTTCGAAATCATGGCGAAGTTGAGGGCGCGCTCATTTTTGCTTACCACGTAAGTAATCCCACATCGTATGGTGTCGTCGAATTTGATGATGATTTCAAGGCACTGTCAATTGAAGAAAAGCCAACGGCGCCAAAGAGTAACTATGCGGTTCCAGGACTCTATTTTTACGACAATTCCGTCGTCGAAATAGCCAAAACAATAACCCCGAGCGCGCGCGGTGAACTCGAGATTTCGACGGTGAATGAGCGTTATCTCAACGACAAAAAGTTGCAGGTACATGTGCTTGACCGTGGCACGGCATGGCTCGATACCGGGACCTTCGAATCGATGATGCAGGCCTCAGAGTACGTGCGAGTGATTGAAGACCGTCAGGGATTCAAAGTGGGATGTATCGAGGAGATCGCTTGGCGTGCCGGCTGGATCGACGACCAAAAACTTGCAGCTCTTGCACAGCCTCTTGAAAAGAGTGGCTATGGCCGATACCTGAAATCTCTTTTGAGCGCAGGGTAGTTGTTCCAACCATGACCGCACGGCAAACCGTAGCGCGGATAGTGCGTCCTGTTCTATTACGTTGGGCGTTCCCGCGTGGCCGATTTCGTCAGAACACACTCATCGAACGTGCGGTCTCAGACGAAGTGACGACGATCGTTATGTGTTTGTGGAATCGGCCTAGCCGCATTCAGCACATTCTCGAAATGCTTGACGCTCAGGATGATCCGAATGGTGTGCGGTTGGTGTTGTGGAACAACTGTAAGCCTGATCGCACCTTCTACGTTGAAGCTATCAAGTCGTTTCACCCTGTTGGTTCACTGAGACAAGTCGATCTTGTTCAATCACCGGTCAACGCTGGAGGAATGGGGCGTTTCTATGTTGCACGAGCTCTTGCTCGTGAGAATGGCGCAGGCCCTGTCGTGTTTCTGGACGATGACCAAGACGTTGGCCCTCGCTTTGTGGCTGATTGTGTTCGTTCGTACCGGCACAAGTCAGTGTCGGGCTGGTGGGCATGGCGGATCCTTGAAGATTACTTTCAACGAGAACCGGTAGTTTGTGGTGAAGCGGCAGACTACGTTGGTACCGGTGGAATGGTAATTGATAGGAGTCTCTTCCTTGAGAGTGATTTCTTCTCCGGCCTGCCGACCCGATACTGGTTTATCGAGGACCTCTGGCTATCCGATTACGCACGTCGCAAAGGATGGCCGCTCCATAAACTTGATACCGCCATCGAGTTTGTGATGGACGAAACCAACCAGAACCACCAGCTCGCAGGTCTGAAACCTGAGTTCTTTAGATGGTTGGCTTCACAGCGCCACACCCCGTTGCATTAGGCCACGCTGTGCTCGATGAACTCGGGTGAGATGTAGATTGAACCTCGGGAATCTTCAGGAGTTCGGGTGTTGAACGAGCAGGCTTGAGGCAAATCATAGAGATGTTCACCGTTTGGCGTCATGATTGAAATATTGACAAAGAACTTTCCCTCACCAAATTGGCAGTCCTTGAGCTGGAACTCCACGACTCGTTTGCCAACGAGCGGAGAAGGAGTAATGCCGAGTCGCTTGCTTGTCGTGCCGAAGACAGCTTGACCGAGAGTGTTATCAATTTGAATTGCGCAATTCCAAGCGTCGATAGACTCGCGCGAATCTACAGTGATCTGGATGGACAACGACTCACCCGGTTCAAGGGGCACATCGTCGGACTGCCCAATGGGTGAGGCAACAGCTGTCACTCGGAATGGTGGTTCTTGCGTCTCGCTGGAAATCCTTCCTGCGCGGCGCTCTTCCTGATGGGCCTGGTCATCGATGCGTCGCTCTTCCAGGATGTCTCTGAACTGTGCAACAGCTTCACGCGCATCGCCCTGATACACGAGCGAACCTTTATTGAGTAGAACTGCGTGATCGCAGAGCTCAACAACCTGACCCAGGTTGTGGGTCACAAGGATGATGGTTCGACCTTCGCTCTGGAAAGACTTGATTTTGTCCATGCACTTACGTTGGAATGCCTCATCTCCGACAGCAAGGACCTCATCAACGAGCAAGATGTCAGGGTCGGTATGAATTGCGACAGAGAACGCAAGACGAACATACATTCCGGATGAATAGAACTTCACCTGGGTATCAATGAAATCTGAGATACCAGAAAAGTCAACGATGTTATCAAACTGAGCGTCAGTCTCTTCTTTGCTGAGTCCGAGAATTGCAGCGTTGAGATAGACGTTCTCTCGACCGGTGAGGTCAGGATGAAACCCAGCACCTAACTCAAGCAGGGCCGCCATACGACCGCGACGACGTACTTGGCCGCTCGTCGGATCGATGATGCCACCTATCACCTTGAGCAGCGTGCTTTTGCCTGACCCGTTATGGCCGATGAGGCCAATCGTTGATCCAGCCCTGACCTCTACTGAGACATCGTCAAGAGCCCAGAAATCTTCTTTGTGCTTGCGGCCGCGGCCGATATTGACCATTCGCTCTTTAAGCGAGTTGTCTTTGCGGATGACAAAGCGTTTTGAAACAGACTCAACGGAGACAACCGTCGGAGCACCTGTTGACTCAGACATTTCTTCCATTTCGTAGATAGGCCGATCTTATGTGGTGGTGAATGATGATGGGAAGCCGCGTGGGCTTAGAGCATTTGGGCGAAATTGCCCTGCAGCTTGGCGAACACACGTTGCGCGAAGTACACGCATATTGCGCCGATTGCAGCAGCTATGAGCAGACGGCCCATGAGATTATCAGGGACCGGCTGATCGCTTCCGGCTGTCCACATTGCTTGTTGGAATCCGAGCACGGCTAGTGTTACCGGATTGTTCGTGTAGAGGTCGAGTAGGAACCCCTCGCCGAGTACGTTTTTTACGTGTTTCCAACCGTAGAGAATGGGTGACGCCCACATAAGAACCATCAAAACAACTTCCACCAGATACTGAACATCACGCAGATAGACGTTCACCGCGGAGAGGAGCAGCGACAGAGCTGTAGCGAACAAGAGAATGACGAGGACCGATGGTACAAAATAGATGAAGTTTGGCGAGATGGGGAAGCTGCCAATAATGAGTGTGGCCGCAAGCAAGATGAGCAGCTGAATTACAAAGTTGAAGAGCGCAGCGCCAATGCCGGCCAGCGGAAAAAGCTCCCGAGGTAGGTACACTTTTTTGACGAGACCCGCGTTAGCGATGATAGAGCCAGTACCACCCATGACAATCTCAGAAAATAGGGTGTAAATCGTCAGACCGGTAAAAATGTAGATAGCGAACTCGGGCAGCCCGCGTTCGGCGCCGAGAAACTTTCCAAGAACAACGTAGTAAATGAAAAGCTGAGTAAGCGGTCGTACGAGCGTCCAGAAAAAACCTAGGGCGCTGTCTTTGTATCGCGATTTCAAATCCCGCCGTACAAAGAGAGACAGCATCTCTTTGTGCCGGATTATAAGTTTCGTCTGCGACCAAAAGCCCCGAACGCCCTGGGTTGACGAACCTATCGTTTCGAATGGCAGTGCTTGCAGGGACGACATACGTTCTTCGGGAGTCATCTCTTCCTTCAGTAATAATGCAGACGCAGATACGTTCCGGCTGCGGACAAGTGATCAGTCTAGTCTTCTCTGGCTTGATTCTTGCTGGGATGCCTTCGCGACGAATCAATTTTACAGGTTACGCTTATGAGGGAATCACTCGAGCTTCTACCGCTCGACCCTCAGATCATGAAAGTGAGCGGCCGTCATTGAACGCCTTTCCTTCCAAAACAGTTGCCCTAGCTGCTGGACTTCTCGTGACGATTTCAGCCCTGAGCGGCTGTGCTTCTGAAGACATCCCCGCTGTGCCTACAAAACAAGGTTCCACATCGTCGTCGCCCACGCCCTCGACTGAGCCGACAGCAAAGCCAACGATGAACGCAACGCCAACACCAACACCAACTTCTGCTCCGAGTTCAACCGAGCCAGCAACTGACCCATCTGAGCAGCCTGGGCTCCCTCCGTCAATTCAAGTTGAGGGTAGCCAACTCAAATTGCTGTTCATTAATATCGGATTCGATCCAACTCTCTCGCAGATTTCGTCGACCGCTATGGTCACTGACAGGGTCACCCAGAACGGTACCTGCACTCTCACCGTTTCGCAGGGAGACAACGTTGTGGCCGTTGACGCTCCAGGGGTTGCGGATGCACAAGTGACCTATTGCCCAGGGCTCTCTGTTGTTATTCCCGGAGGTGCCACAGGAAGCTGGGACGTTAAGATGTCATTCAGTGATGCTGACGTTTCGGGCTCAGTCGTGAGTAGTATTTCAGTCGGCTAGCCGGTCGCCAGCGCTGTCGGTATCGCCGATATTAGGGCGAATGACTACCGTCCGCGGCTATCGTCGAAAGAGCGCTCGGACTTTGTCAGCTAACCGCACGACTCTACGATTGCGAAGTGCAACATTATCCCTCATCGTGGCCTCAAGTGACTTCGACTGATCCTGGAATCGCCTGTTTGCCTCGTGCAGTCGACGTTCATAGTCGTTAATTCGCTCTTCAGCAACAGAAAGTTGGAAAACGAGGGTTGTGCTCGCCGCTGGGAGAATTTCTGCCAGGGCTTCAACGTCGGTGTCGGGAATGGGGTCGTTCAAACGGTCTGCGAGTACAGTATCCCGAATGATGTGGCCGCTCGTGACGAGTTCCTGAAGCGACGTCTCTGTCAATGATCGTGCCAGATAGTGGGCAGGTAACGTGCCCTCGTTCAACCTGCGGTAGTCGCGCATACCATGGTGATTTGGGCTTGGCATGAGATCCGGATTTTCCTCGTACGCTTTGCCAGCGTTCCGTACCTTCTGCTCGAACTGGGCCCAGGAACGCCATGGGAAATGAAGCACTTCAACGGCAAACTCGGCCGAGGGCTCTCCTTGAGACTCAAGGCTCACCATGTGGTTACCTTGCACAACTTCCACATTGGGATCTGCGATATGAACGGCATTCGGACTTGAATGCGCAAGCATCCCTACCTTGGCGAGTTCTTGATTGCTGCGGAGGTCGCGATATACAAGTCGGTGGAGCCCCGAGCCGGACGAAGCCGGTAAGCCTGTCATATCGACAACATGAACCCCAAACGACTTGAGTTCTGTCGGGATGTGCTCGAATGCTTCTTTGAGCGTTAGCTTTCGGTCAACCGGCATCCAGAACTCATCGGCGTCAGCATTAATAACCCAAGTTGCTCCATGAATTGTCGCAGCATCCCGAGCCATTTGTGTCACAACTTTTGATTGTTGCTTACGATGGAGGGGATCGTGGCGGAGGTCAACAAACCCGAGTGCTGCGTATTTTTCTAGAATTTCTCGGGTGCCGTCGACTGAACCGTTGTCCGTTGCCACGATCAAATCGACACCCTGGCGCTGGTGATGCGTAATCATCGCTTCGATGATGTCCGCCTCGTCGCGGACCATTAGCGTCATAACGAGTTTCATTTCTGAAGAAGATCCTTGCACTGATCGGAACCGGTAGCTGGCACCAGACTTTATACAGCTTCACAAAGAAGAAGCATTGTTACAATCGTATCGACGCGCCGCGCAAAAGCATATTTTGTGCGAAAGCGCTCGTCCATATGTTTTGATTTCCAACGACTGCCATAATCGTGCGAGAAGGGGCTGACTCTTTTGTCTTTGCCTAAGAGAATTGTTCACCAACTTCGAGGCGTTCTCCCTCCAGAGTCGAAAGCTCGTCGTTCCGTGGGAGCCGTATACCGCGGTGTTCGGCACATGCCGGTCACTTATCGGCAAACGGGTATCAACCTCGAACGCACGAACCCGAGTAAAACCGGGCTAGACGATTATGAAGATTGGCTCCAACAGGAAATACGAATTGGCCAGGTGCTTCCAAAAGCGACGGTTGACGTCTCGTTCCAAATTGTCGTCTTGACGGATGCTGCTTCTCTGTCACTGGTCGATACGACGAGGAGATCAATTATTGATGCGGCTGAGGGATTCACCTCAGTCCGCGTCACAGAAGCTAACGTTGTCTCCGAGATTGACCCGCAGCAGATCGATTCTGCCGCTGATTTTGTACTTGTTCTTGATGCAGGTTCGGTGCTCAGGAGCGACGCTCTTCGTGAGATAGCGGTGGCATATTCCATCGACCCCGAAGCAAAACTGATTACGTTTGACTCCGATCAGGTGACGGCAAAGGGCAAACGAGTGCAGCCCTTCTTCCGGCCACAATGGTCACCGGAGATGTTGCTTGGTGCCAACTACGTTGGTGCAGCTGTTGCTTTTAACCGGTCGGTTTTTGCAGCCCATCCAATTAAGACGTTTGCTGCCAGAGACCGCTGGAAGCTTCTTCTTGAACTCAGCTTGGAGGGGCACTCCTCTACCCATCTTCCGAAGGTGCTCCTCTCAGAGCCTGAATCACCAGCGGCTCGGCTCACCGCTGATGACGCCTCAATGGTGAAAGCAGTACTCAAAGCACACGGTGAAGAGAGCTCCGTGAGTGTTGCTGGTGCTGTTCTCCGTGTGCTCCCAGAGCCATCAGTTTTACCATCTGTATCTATCGTCGTTCCGACGCGGCACTCGCGCCAAAATCTCCTTCGCCTGCTCCCGAGCCTTCGCAAGACGGACTATCCCGACATCGAACTTGTTGTGGTGGATAACGGCGGTGAGTCAGATGAGAACAACGATTGGTACTCGGAGCAGCTTGACGGTCTTGACGCATCCGTTAAATGGTGGACCGAGCAGCCCTTCAATTACAGCAGAGTCAACAACTTCGGTGCGGCAAGCGGTCGCGGGGAAGTAATTCTGTTTCTTAACGACGACACGGAGATTGTTGATCCCTCCTGGCTACGTCAGATCGTCGGACATCTCTTGCGAGACGGAGTCGGCAGCGTCGGCCTCCAAATGCGCGAGGGACATGGGCTCATTCAGCACGCCGGGGTCATGATCGGGCCGGGTGGCTTTGCCGACAACCTGTTTGCCGGCATGGAACCACACAGCGAAACTCTTATCGGACCAACGGACTGGTACCGCAACTCACTTGCCACAACTGGTGCATGCGTTGCCCTTCGCCGCGAAGATTTTGACGAAGTCGGAGGTCTTGACGAGCGTTTCATTCTGATGGGAAGTGACGTTGTTCTTGGTCTTGACCAGGTCATTAAGGGACGAAGAAATGTTGTCATTCCTTTTGACCTGGTGCGCCATTATGAATCGCTCACCCGAGGTTCGACGGTGCCTGAAAAGGATCTCTATGCGAGCTACTGGCGTTATTACCCGTGGTTGCAGCGGGGTGATCCATACGTTTCGGAAAACGTCTGTCGTCTAACCTCGACACCAAAATTCCGTTACGAGTATGACCCAGAACCCGTCGATCTCGCACTTCGTGGGCTTGGGCGTCCCATTCGGAAACAGGCTCAGACGATGGGAATCTCGGCAGAAGCCATCGCCTTGAGCTCTACAGCATCGATCACGCGACAGACCGTTGCAGCAGTACATGCAAGCCACGCCGAGCACTCCGAGCCGTTTGAGATCAAAACGATCAACTGGTTTATTCCCGAAATTGATATGCCGTTTTTTGGTGGGCTCAATACGGCATTCCGTCTCGCGCATAAACTATCTGTCGAGCATGGCGTTCACAATCGCTTTGTTGTCCTCGGTGAGCCTAACGAACTGTTCTTGCGGACCGCCCTTGACGCAGCGTTTGCTGGTCTTGGAACGAACTGCTCTGTCGCGTTTTACAACGGTACTGACGAGGAACTTGCCCGGGTTCCCGCAGCGGATGCAGCTGTTGCGACGCTGTGGCTGACCGCAATTCATGTGGCAAAGGCGAAGGACATCAAGCGGCGTTTTTACCTTGTTCAGGATTATGAACCCGAGTTCTATCCGGCGAGCTCCATGTTTGCGATGGCGGAGGAGTCATACCGCCTTGGCTTGTACGGTTTGTGCAACACAACAAGCATGCACAAGGTCTATACCGAGGAATACAACGGCAAAGGCGTTGCCTTTGTGCCTGCCGTTGACAGAACGATTTACCACCCAGAGGGCCGCCGTGTGAAAACGGATGAAGACCCAGTTACGATTTTTGCGTACGCACGCGACCACTTCCGAAACTGTTGGGAATTGGTCTATGCCGCCCTGAGCCGGGTGAAAGAAGAATACGGTGACCGGGTCAAGGTCATTGTCGCGGGTGCTCGGTATTTGCCGCCAACCGCAAACTTCCTTGACCTTGGACTAATGGATTATCGGGCCACCGCTCGGCACTATCGGGATACAGATATCGGAATTACGATGCAGATTTCGAGGCATCCTTCATACTTGCCGCTCGAACTGATGTCGTGTGGGGTTCCCATGGTCGCTCCAGACAGCGAATGGTTCACTTGGATCTTCGATGACGGCAAGAACTCGTCGCTTACGATGCGATCTGTTGACGATATGGTTTACAACTTGAGTCGGTTGATCGAAGATTCTGAGCTCCGCGCCTCGCTCAGTAAGGGTGCATTGGATACCATCGATAAGAACCATTCTGATTGGGACGCGGCGCTCGGAGGGATTTACTCCTACCTGTGCAACCCAGAAGGAAAATAGGCGGTCGGCTGCTCGGTCGGCTCGGTCGGTTCTTCGTCCGGGCGAAGTGTCAGGAGCGCGATAAGCCGCTGATCGCTTAGCATTGACCCTATGCGATTAGACGGCTTGCAAAAGAAAAGACGAACTTCCTGGATCGCCCGGATTCTGGTTGGGGTGCTTTTTGTTGGCGCGATCGCGGCCGGAAGCGCAAGCACTGCGGATCCCGCAGAGGCGACGCTGGTCGGGTTCGACCCCGGCAACATCATCAGTGATGAGGTCTTTTTTAACGGCAGCGCAATGACGGAAGCGCAAATTCAGTCGTTCATGAACGGCAAAGTTCCTACGTGCGTAGCAGGCTACACCTGTTTGAAATCGTATAAACAGACGTCAAACACGGTTGCGGCCAACGCGATGTGCAAACAATACGTGGGGGGAGCCAACGAGTCGACTGCTCGCATTTTGTATAAGGTTGCACAGGCTTGCGGCATCAACCCCCAGGTGCTCCTCGTGACTCTTCAGAAGGAACAGGGGCTCGTCACCGCTACTGCTCCCACCGCTGATAGATACACGATTGCCATGGGATTCGCCTGCCCAGATACGTCTGTCTGCGATACCCAGTACTACGGCTTCTTTAATCAGGTTTACATGTCGGCATGGCAATTCAAACGTTATACAAACCCTCCAGGTACTGCTGCGACTTTTACCTGGTTTCCAGTCGGCAAATACAGCAACGTCGGATATCACCCGAACGCTGCGTGCGGCTCGACCCCGGTACTCATCAAGAACAAGGCCACTGCTGGTCTCTATTACTACACGCCATATCAGCCGAACAAGGCAGCTTTGGATGCCGGATACGGAGCGGCTAATAACGCTTGTTCGTCATATGGAAACCGCAACTTTTATAACTACTTCACGGACTGGTTCGGTAAGACGCAGGTAGACGGGGACTCACCAATGGGTGCCGTCGAAGCTGTGACTCCAACTCTGAACAAAGCAACAGTTACCGGCTGGGCTTTTGACCCGAATACCACGGGTCCAATAGACGTCCACATGTACATCGGGGGAACCTACGACAGTACGGGACGCTGGGGCGGTTCGACCTCTGCAAAGCTTTCGAACGCATACGTTCAAAAGAACTATCCCAACATGGGAGCAAATCATGGTTTCTCGTTTACATTGTCGAACATCACCAAAGCAGAGCAGGTGTGCCTCTACGCAATAAACGTCGGCGCGGGGTCAAATCAACTGATTTCTTGCCAGTCGGTAGGCCCTCGAACTGGTCCGCCGTTTGGAAACTACGAGAGCTTGACCAGAAGCGGCTTGACTGCAACAGCTAAGGGTTGGGCAATAGACCCAGATACCGCTGGACCAATTCAAATCCATGCCTATTTGAACGGCGTCGCGGGAGTCGGCACATGGGGCGGGCAAACAACTGCGAATGTGAATCGACCGGATGTTCAGCGTGTGTACCCTGAATATGGTGCCGGCCACGGATTCGTGATGAACATCGGGATTCGACCGGGCACAACGTCTGTGTGCCTGTACACGATTGACCCCCAAGCTGTCTCGAATACGTTCCTCGGATGCAAATCCGTCTCTACCGCAAGCGGGCCGCCGACCGGAAACTTTGAAGCCATTACGCCGGTTCCTGGAGGGGCCATCGTGAAAGGATGGGCACTCGACCCCGACACTGTTGATCCTATTGACCTTCATCTGTATGTAGACGGCAATTGGGGTGGCGTTGTCAAAGCGAATACCTCGCGGCCTGACGTCGGAAGGGCGTATCCTGGATACGGCAACAACCACGGGTTTGAAAGCACCCGCACTCTCTCAGGCGGACAGCATCAGGTCTGTGTCTTTGGCATCAACGTCGGTGGCGGATCTAATCAGCTCCTTGGATGTAAAACGGTCAATGTTCCCGGCGGAGACCCGTTTGGCAACTATGAGTCTGCAACCGCCAATGGAGCGAATGCGACCGTGAATGGCTGGGTGATTGATCCTGATGTCGTCGCGCCCATTGAGGTTCATGCATATGTGAACGGCGGTTGGGGCGGAAGATTCGTTGCGAACCAGAATCGCAACGATGTTGGCCGTGCCTACCCTGCGTACGGTCCTGCACACGGTTTCTCCGCGAACATAGCGTTGAAGCCCGGCAGAAACGAGATCTGTCTGTACTCGATCAATGTTGGCTCCGGGACGACAAACCCCCTCATGGGTTGTCGAGTGGTGAACAGGTAACTTCACACCATCGCTGTGACGCAGCGGTGGCTCAGCGCGGATTGGTAGGATTTACCGGTTCATGTGAATTTGGAAGGTTTGTGACGGATGACGTCAGTACGTACCGGAGTAGTCTCCGTGATTTTGGTCAATTTTCGGGGCACCGACGACACCCTTGACGCGATTCGAAACCTGCAATCGATCAACTGGCCGAGCGAGCGTCTTGAAATTGTTGTTGTTGAGAACGCCTCCGGTGACTCGAGCGCTGAACGGCTTCGTGCTGAGGCAACTGGCATCACCCTGATCGAGTCAAAGACGAACCTTGGTTTTGCTGGCGGATGCAATCTTGGGGTAGCAAAGAGCTCAGGCGAATATGTTGCATTCTTGAACAACGATGCAAGGCCCGATGTTGAGTGGATCAGTGCAGCCGTCCGGCGGTTTGAACAGTCTCAGAAGGTCGGAGCCGTGGCCAGCAAAGTTTTGGACTGGGAAGGCGAAAAGGTCGATTTCATCGGAGCCGCGCTCACCTGGTACGGCATGGGGTATAAGCCGCTGACTGCTGAAGCTGTTCCGAGCGTGCCAGACTCGACGGCCGACGTTCTCTTTGGAACCGGCGCGGCGATGTTTGTCCGTCGCTCTGTATACGACCAACTTGGTGGTTTCGACGAACGCTACTTCATGTTCTTCGAGGATGTCGATCTCGGCTGGCGATTGAACCTTGCCGGCCACCGATTTGCCTATGAGCCAGGCTCGGTTGCCTTCCATAAGCATCACGCATCAATGAGTAAGTTCGGTGCGTTCAAAGAGACTTACCTTCTCGAACGCAATGCGCTCTTTACCCTGTACAAGAATCTTGGACAGGAATCGTTGCACGAAAATCTTGCCGCCGCGCTTGCGTTGTCGGCCAGAAGGGCGGTCGCACGAGGCGAGCTGGACTCCACATCGTTTGACCTTCGAAAAGGAGGCAACGATGCTGAGACACAAGAGGTATCCAAGAACACACTTGCCACGTTATACGGGGTCGACCAGTTTGTTGCGGAACTCCCATCGCTGAAGGAATCTCGTGAACAGATCCAATCGACGCGTGTTGTCGCGGACAACAAGATCTGGAAACTATTCGGTGAGACCGATGCGCCAGCTTTTCCAGGAGACTACTTTCATGAGGGCTATTCGAACCTTGTAAACACGTTTGCTGTGCTCGACGGGCCGAAAGTGCGCAAGGTCCTCGTGATTACCGGCGACCCAATCGGACCGAAGATGGCCGGCCCCGCAATTCGTGCGTGGAACATGGCTGATGCACTGTCAGCCGCCAACGAGGTTACTCTCGTTTCTCTCGCAGGGGTGAAGCCTGTTGATGCTGCGTTTGACGTTGTTCATGTTGCTCCCGGCGACGAGAAAGGCATGAAACGACTGGAGCAGTCACACGATGTCATCGTGTTCCAGGGACTCGCTATGGCGCTCTTCCGCTGCATCAGGGAGACAAAGAAGATTCTGGTTTGCGATGTGTACGACCCGATGCACCTTGAGCACCTTGAGCAGGGGCGCGAGCATGGCAGCGTCGAATGGACTCGGCAAGTTTCTTCTGCAACTGACGTCATCAACGAGCAGTTGGAACGAGGAGACTTTTTCTTGTGTGCCTCCGAAAGGCAACGGCACTTTTACCTCGGCCAGCTTGCTGCCCTCGGCCGCATCAATCCAGCCAATTACGAGAATGATCCAGATCTCGACGGTCTGATCAGCGTTGTACCCTTCGGCCTGGACCGAACTCCGCCCACTCACGAACGTGACGTGCTCAAAGGCGTGTGGCCTGGCATCGGCAGCGACGATCGCGTCCTCCTCTGGAGCGGTGGACTGTATAACTGGTTTGACCCTAAGAACCTCATCCGGGCCGTTGCAAAGCTCAGCGAGAAACGGTCAGGGGTCCGCCTCTTTTTCCAGGGCACCAAGCATCCTCACCCCGGTGTTCCTGAGATGGCGATCGTCGCGGAGTCACGGGCGCTTGCCGCTGAACTTGGTGTGCTTGATGTCAACGTCTTTTTTAATTCGTCCTGGGTGGACTATGCAGACCGTCAAAACTTCTTGACAGAGGCCGATGCAGGGGTGAGCACGCATTTTTCGCACGTGGAGACCACCTTCTCGTTCCGGACGCGTATTCTCGATTATCTCTGGGCTGAACTTCCGATGGTTGTTACCGAAGGCGACCACTTTGCTGAGCTCGTTAAGTCTCAGGAACTTGGTGTTGTCGTTCCATCCGAGGATGTGCCTGCTCTGACGGATGCGCTTGAAAAGGTACTCTTCGATACGGAGTTTGCCGAGGCCGCGCGCGAGAATATCCGGGTCGCCAGGGAATCCTTTTTCTGGGACAGAGCCCTCGAACCACTCGTGAGCTTCGTGAATTCAGCGCATTACGCCGAAGACCGTGTGCTTGCAGGCACCGCTGGACTCGAGGCATCCTCAAACAGCAGCGGTCGCCAGATTCGTAAACGGAAACATGGCATTGCGAAAGACATCGATCTTGTCTTCTTCTACCTGAAAAACGGTGGGCCAAAGGTGCTGGTGCAGAAGATCCAGCGGCGGCTGCGCAGAGGCTAGCCTGTCGAGAAACCGGTGACAGCGTCCGAGCGTTAGGCGCGTACCGGTTGCTTCGCCGGCTGTTTATCTGTCTCCAAGCGAGATCCGAGGTCTTCATCGTTTGCAACTGCCCTGAGTAGGACAACGGTTGCAACAAGAGACGCAGCAGAGTAGAGCGCAAGCACGCCCCATACTCCAAGCGGAGGCACCCACTCAGGGTGGAGCAGTGCAGTGTGCCAGCTGACGTCCATCCCTGCCGTAAAGCGGGCAAGCACCTGAAGGAACGCGGCAATCTGCGTCGCAAAGATCGCGACCAGCACGATCGTGAGCGCCCTGCGGTGGATACCGAGTGGCAACTGGGCAATAGCTTTCCCGGAAAATGCGACCATGCTAAACATCACCATGGCAAACAGTGGGAGCGCGTAACGACCCTGCCAGATAATTCCACCGCCGGTGATGTAGGCGCCCTGGACAAACGCGGGGATGATCAAGAATCCAACCATGAGCAAGCCTGTTACAAACAGCGGTCGTCGTTTGAGAACGGTCAGCGAGAGCAGGATGAACGCGCTGATCACTCCACCCCACACAAAGAAAACAACCGAGGGGGCTTCCACTTCCAACCAGCCGAACGAGCCCAGCAAGCTTTGATTCATTTCGAAGAAGCCAGTGATCATAATTCGGAACCCGACGTGGAACGGTTCTCCCTTAGCTGGGAACTGCAGATCGCTGTTGATTCCCTCGGCGCCGCCGTTGAGCGACCCTGAGACCGCAATCCAGTAGAGTGCGAAGGCCATTGCCAGCCCAACAAGGACAATCGTTATGACCACGGCTTTGCGCTTGAAGAGAGGCCAAACTTCACGCCATGGTGCCATACACAACGGAAGGAGCAGTGCGATCGCCATCCACAAGGGGGAGAGGCCTCTGGTGTTTCCCCCGATAGCGGCTGCAAGGACAATAACGACGCAACGTTCAGCGAGTAACGGGATATGGGTCTTTCGCTGCAACACAATTGACAGCATCGCAACGAAAACGGCAAGCGTTGCGCTGGTCTCGACTGCGTTGGGGTTGAGCGCCCCGCCGAGGAACAGCATCGACGGTGTCAGCCCGAGGGCCACGCCAATAGCCGCGTATGCCCGTGGTCGCCAACTCCACGCCATCGCCACTGCAGCTGCAATGAAGAATGACGTGAGGATGGCGCTGACAATTCGCATTGCGTAGATGCCGCTAATGTCGTTGAATACCAGGGACGGTAACCCAACGATTGCGTAGTAAATGGGGTTATATTGGCCCGCAGTTGTTGTCGAATCAACTATGGTCGAGTCGTTCGCTCCGTCGAGGTCTTGGCACTGGGCTGAACGATCCTCTTGAAAGGCCGTACATGTAATTTCTTGGGACAGCGCAATGTAGCGAGGTACCTGTACGATATGCCCAGCTGTGCCTGGTTCGCCAACGAACTGACCTCGAACGACAGAAGCAGCTTTTACGATATGAGCAGGCTCGTCCATTGACGCTGAAAGCGGGACCATGAGGGCCCAGGACGCCATCAACACGGAGACAATGCTCCACGCCAAGAAGAATATCCTCCATCTGCCATCACGTCGTCGTTTCGGTGTCGTACTGTTTGCTAGTGTTTCAATTTTCTCAGAGACGGGCACAGCGGGTTATTCCTTGTCTGAAGTATCCGTGAGGGGAGCATTTAGCTGATCCTCGAGAGCCCGCACTCGCATTGTCAGTAGCGCAGATTCTTCATTGAGCCGTCGGGTCTTGTCTTCAAGGGTCGTGAGCTCGGAGCTATGTTGAACGCAAATAAGCACGAGTAGTGCGATGCTGACAAAGAACACCAAATTTGTTGGTACTTCGACGCCGGCAATTCCCGCGGCCCAGTCAACAATAGACGGAAAAATGGCGATGATGAGGCCAAGGATGCCTCCGGTGATCCACCAGACAGCGTGCCGTTCTCGAAGCCTATTTCTGCGAAGTAACTCGACAACCACCGTGAGAGCGGCAACTGCCGCGATGATGCCAAAAATGTATGTTGCTGTACTCACAGAAAACCTAGCTTAGGACGAGAAATGCGTGTTGGGCTTTGGGCGAAGATATGCAACGACCAGAGCCATCATGGCACGGCCGAGGTACACCGCAGATTTAAACGGAGCATGTGATGGGGTTCCTCCAGCACGAGGGCGCATCTCGGCTGGTACCTGTCGAATGGTCAGGCCGGATTTGCCTGCGATGACAAGCGCCTCGATCGTGTCGCCCAAGTATTCTGCCGGGTAGGTCTCAGCAAATAACTCCAGAGCCCGCGGCCCGTTTGCTTTTAGGCCTGAAGTAGTATCAGTGAGTTTTGTTTGAGCCGTGTGGCTGAGCACAGCGGAGAGAAACTTCATCGCCCACTTTCGGGGGCCGCTAACGGTGTAGTTTCCTTTTCCTGCGAAACGCGCACCGATGACGATGTCGGCATCCGTGAGGCCAGCGAGCAAATCAGGAACCGAATCGGGGTTATGTTGGCCATCGGCATCGATTTGTACGGCTGCTCGATATCCGTTGTGTACGGCGTACTTGAAACCTACTCGCATCGCGCCACCAACCCCAAGATTAAATGGAAGTTCAGCGACGAATGCCCCGGCGTCGCGCGCGATCTTGGCGGTGTCATCTGAAGAACCATCGCTGACGACGAGGCATGCAACGCCAGGTAGTTTCTGGTATACCTCACGGATCACGTCTCCGATGACGGCCTCTTCGTTAAAAGCGGGCATCACAATGAGAGTGTTTGCCAGTGAGTGGGTCATATTTCGATTCTAAGGGACGAATAGGTGTTGTCTTTGGCACTTACCTGCTGAAGGCGTGGTTAAGCAAGGCGCGAAAACCTTTTGGGTCCTTTGCCTTGGCGGCCTCCGGCAGTCGAGAAAGCGCGTGGAGTCGTGAGGAGACATGCAAGCGTGAAGCCCGTGCTGCCCGACTCCAGCCGAGCGACGAGAGCGTCGAAGCGGTGTCGCGAAAGAACTGCTTCTCCTCGCTAAAGCGTGTTCCATCGTTTGCGGTCCACGATGAAGCGCTCTCGCCATGCCGCCGGTACTCGAAAGCAACCTCGTCGCTGGTCATGAGGGCGCCCCCTGCCATCACGATGTCGAGCTGCAGTGCCAAATCGAGAACAATCTCGAGATGCGGTTGGAACCCGAAGGTGCGGAGTTCAGCTGCATTCCAGCAGATGGCTGGGAAGTAGGTCCAGTTTCCACGAAGCAAGCTTCGAGCAAAGTCTTCTCCGTCGAGCTGTGTCGGCGTGCTGACCGCCGGCTTGTACCATTTCTTCACCCTGTCGCTGAGTGGAAGAACCGGTGTGCCTGCATCGTCAATTACTCGGACGTTTGGTTGAACATAGGCTGGACTCTTGCCTGCAGCGATGAGCGAACGAACAGTGGCTACGTAGTTGGGGAGCATTCGGTCGTCACAACCCATGATCGTGCCGTATTCGTTTGTCATGAGCTCGATACTGCGGCGGAAGTTTCCGTTGATGCCCAGATTTGTGTCATTCAGTATGTACTGGATGCGGTCGTCCCCGAGGGAGTTCAACCATTCGGCAGGATCCCAGTGAGGAAAACGGTCATTGATAACGACAAGTCGCCAATCCCTGTCGCTCTGCGTGATGACGCTCTGAACAGCCTCCCTGAATTGCGCGGGATCGCCGTAAAAAGGCATCATGATGTCAATGGTCATTGGAGGTCTTTCATCGCCGAAGGGCTCGCGAGTGGAGCTGTGTCTCGTTCGACCCTACCTCTTCTGAGTCGTTGTCAGCCGTGAGCATGCCTCGTTTGTCTCCTTTTTGCCGAATTCCCAGCGAAGCCGGGGGTAGTGTGGATCATTGTGAGTAAACAGACAAACGGTATAGGTGCGTCGGCAAATGGCGCGCAGTTTGTGCTCGCCGGGACAGTCATCGCAGGGATCTCAAGTTTTGCCGTACTGATGATTGTGGCTGGATCGATCGGCGCCGAACGAAACGCTGTGTTCAGCGTGCTCTGGTCGACGCTTTTTTTGGTCGTGGCCGTCCTGTTCGGAGTTCAGCAAGAAACGACCCGTGATACGGCGCGGCGGGCGACCTCGACGGAGCAGAGCCTGCCTCTGCGCACGTCCCTTGGTGTTCTTGGCCTCGCGATCGCCGGCATAACCGTTGTCGTTCTCTTGCTCAGCTCGTTTGCCTGGTCAAGCACCGCATTTGGCGTTGGCAATGAAGTACTTATCTGGCCTGTTGTTGTCGGCTGCGCGTCCTACGCACTAGTCGCGACCTTCAACGGAGTGTATGCCGGTGCCTCACTATGGAAAGAGTTTGCGCTTATCCCCGTGATCGATGGTGTATTGCGGCTCCTTATGATCGTTGCTGTCCTGCCATTCAGCCATGACTTCACGGTGTTAGCTTGGGCCGTCGCGCTCCCGTTCCCACTTTCTGTCGGTATCGTACTTGTGCTCTCCTGGCGGGAGATCACACCATTTCTTCGCTCAGATCGTACATATGCTCAGCTGGCCATCAACTGCGCGAAAACGGTAGGGGCATCCGTTGGTGCAGCAGTACTCATCAACGGTTTTCCCCTCATCTTGAAGCTCACCGTTGGTGAGGCGGATGCCGCACTCCTTGGTGCTTTCTTTATGGCGCTGATGCTGACTCGGGCGCCGATTTTGGTGCCACTCATGGCCCTACAAAGTTTGCTGGTGACGAAGCTCAGCGCCGTTCGAGGAAGCCTTTGGCCGTTGCTGGCTAAGCTCTATCTTGGCATCGGCATTATCGTTGCGATTCTTGTGGGCGCGACCTGGGTTGTCGGGGCGCAAGCCTTCGAGTTCTTTCTTGGAGAAGAGTTTGTGCTTCCTCAGAGCGTGCTGCTTCCGCTGGTCGCGTCGTCCGGTTTCCTTGGTGCATTGTGTATCTCGGGATCCGCAGTCCTATCCAGGGACCAGCACACAAGCTACGCTGGCGGATGGATAGGCGCGGCAGTCGTCGCCCTCGTTGTTCTTGCCCTTCCGTCTGGCGGAGTCGAGGCGCGAGCAATTACAGCTCTGTGTGCAGGGCCGTCTGTCGGAGTCATGATTCACCTGGTGTCACTGGCACGGGCATCACACGGCCGATTAAACGCCGAATAGTTTTCGATCTTCATACCGTTTTACACACCAAGCCAAGGAACAACGTGTTGACAACCGCATCCAAACCGAAACGATACCTCGGAAGGCCGTTCGACCAGAGGAACAACAGCCTGAACCTCATTCGGCTCCTGCTTGCGTTGCTCGTGTTGTTTGCCCACACGTATTTTTTGATTGGGGCTGGTCCGGGACCGCTCTACGGCGGCATCCATTATGGCACGTGGGCAGTTGCCGGGTTTTTTGTAATTAGCGGGTATCTCATTACGGGTAGCACGATCCGAAATCCGTTAGGAAGCTATCTGCTGAATCGGGCCGCACGAATTGTTCCTGGGTATTACGTCTGTCTCATTATGATGGTCGCATTCTTTGCGCCCATTGGATACTTCAAAGCCCACGGAACACTCGGCGGCTATCTCACAACGGGGCCAACGCCCTTCGACTTCTTGCTTGAGAACTTTTTGTTCCGGGGCCCCGTGTACCCAATTGCGGGAACTCCTTCAGACATTCCATGGCCGGACGCGTGGAACGGGTCGCTATGGACCCTGTACTACGAACTCATTTGCTACATGATTATCGCGTTTCTCTGCCTGTTTGTGTTCATTAGGAAATCCCCGTGGGCCATGCTTGTCTTGTTCCTTGGAAGCGTTGTCGTTTGCGCATATTCTGAGCGACTGAGTGTGCTCTTTCAGAGCAGTGAAGTGTTCCTATCACTTGCCACGCTCGTGCCATACTTCTTGGGTGGTGCCCTGCTCTATTTCTTGAGCAAGTGGATCGGTATGCACCTGTGGGTTGGGCTTGGGTCTGTCGTTATTACGCTCGCGTGTATGTGGTTTATCCCCACCTGGGGCGGCCAGATTGCCGCGCCGTTTATGGCATATGCGCTGTTGTGGATCTCGTCGTGGCTTCCGCAACCAACATTTGTGAAGAACAACGATATGTCGTATGGAACGTATATTTACGCGTTCCCTGTCCAGCAGATGCTTGCCGTCTTTGGACTCAGTGTGCTCGGCAGCTGGGCATTCACCGCTGTGGCAACTGTGATTACTCTTCCCCTTGCATACGCAAGCTGGCGGTTCGTTGAGCGACCAATGATGCGTCGTGCCAGACGATCAACCGCGGTCTTAGACGGTAAAGCCAAGTTGCCCGTTGCCCTGGACGACGGTGAAGCCGTAGCCAAGTACGAAGCAGGGGAGAAAGCATCTCAGCCTCAGAACGCGCCTCAGCTCCGCCCGGATGATTCGAGAAAATACGACATGGAAGCTCCCGGGTAGGCACATATGAACCAGCTCACGGCCAAACTGGCCATTCGCAAAACTCCTCTGGGAGCAAAGGCCTCAGCGCTCATCGGAATCATTTTGGTTGCCTTGAGCATGTTGTTCGTCGGTGTGCATGTTTCGCAGCACACAAAGGTCTCGCCTGTTGACGAGTTTGTGTACATCGATTATCTGGCTAAGATTCCCGAGCAGGGTGTAGTTCGACAGGGTGAGCTATCGGGACCGTTTGCACGGAATTACCTGGACTGTCATGGGCTTGCCGTGTTCGAGTGGGATGTCGCGGATCGATGCGCCCTCAAAGACACAGCTGACTCGAACGACTACCCGAATCATGGCTACACCTCGGCAGACATTTATACCCCTGCCTATTTTGCGGTGACCTGGGTTCTCGCTCAACCGATTCAGTGGATCACCGGCACCGACCTGGTCTTTGCCGGACGTTTGGTCGGTGGCCTTTGGCTCGGCGGAGCAGCCGTGTTTCTGTTTGCCGCCCTGCGCCGAGCGAGAGTCTCAACGGTGTTGGCAGTTGCGGCGCCGGTGATGATGATCGGCTCCCTCCCTACGTGGTGGGCAAATACGTTTATCAGTACGGATGCGACCGCATTATTGGCGGGGTCTGCGTTACTTTACCTGGCTATGCGTTTTCTTGATGATGGAAAACGAGGCTGGATGCTGGCCCTGACATCCGTTCTTGCCGTGATGCTCAAAATGCAAAACTACCTTGGTGTTGTCGCCGCTGGGCTTGTCATTGTCATTTCGCTATTCGTCGGTTGGCTCAACACACGTGGAGTCGGGGGCAACCGGTTTTGGGTGTTTATTCGAAGCGAGAAACGCTTCCGATCGGTCGTCCTCATGCTTGTGCTACCGCTTGTCGCCCAGATCGTCTGGATGCTTGCCAGGGCAGCCTTGTCACTCGGTAGCTCTCCTGATCAAGAGGTTTCGCAGGCCCTTGATAAGGCTGCGCTTGTTCGTGAATTCCTGAATTTCTTCGACCACCCAACCACGGGTGCAACAGAAACGTCTACCTTCGGGACAGCGGGTATTCTCATTGCGTCGATTTCAGGGTGGCTGATTGTGGCCGCAACGATCGGGCTTACCGTTGTCCGCAGGAAAGCCGATTGGTCTTTGGGAAGTAGCGTTTCATTGGCCTACCTCATCGCGACGTTTGTCGGCGGGCCTGCGCTCGCCATCGCGACAACGGCCATGGTGGGATACTATTTCCCGCTCCCACCGCGCTACGCCTTGTCCGTGTTGCCGTTCGCCTTGTTCGCGGTCTCGCTGCTGTTCGATGTCAATCGAGTATGGCGCTGGATCATCGGCATCATGGCCGGTGGGTTCTTCGTTGCAAGCCTCGTAATGCAGGTTTCCTGGAGCTAAGCGACCCTAGGGGCGTCCGAGCCCGATGTATGTCCAACCAGCTTCACGCCAGTCGCTTGGTGCGAGCGCGTTGCGTGCGTCGATGATGGTGGGTGTCTTGACGCGCGCGTGAATCGCCGTCGGATCGAGCTGCACAAACTCGGGCCACTCCGTGGCAAGAACAACAACCTCTGCATCTGTGAGGGCAGCGTTGATATCTGTGGTCGTCGTGAGCTGGGGATGAAGCTGCTGTGCTCGAGGCACGGCTGCCGGATCCACTGAGACAACGTTCACTCCCGCATCGTGGAGTCGAAGCGCGACGTCAAGTGCGGGGGAGTCTCGCATATCGTCGGAGTTTGGTTTGAATGCGAGACCGAGGACGACCGCGCGTTTGCCTGTTGGATCGGTTCCGAGCTGAGCGAGCGCAAGTGCGGCCACGCGTTCTCGTTGACGGAGGTTGATGCTATCAACCTCGCGCAAGAAGTTCAGCGATGAGCCAACTCCAAGTTCGTCTGCCCGTGTGGCAAAAGCGCGGATATCTTTTGGTAAGCAGCCGCCACCAAAACCAACGCCGGCGTTCAAGAAACGACGTCCGATTCGGTTGTCGTGACCGATTGCATCGGCTAAGTCCGTGACATCGGCGCCAACAACGTCTGCAATCTCAGACATGGCGTTTATGAATGAGATCTTGGTTGCCAGAAAGGCGTTTGCGGCGACCTTGACAAGCTCAGCGGTTGCAAAATCGGTAGGGATGAGAGGCGTGCCATCGGCAAGAGGCGAAGCGTAGACCGCATCGAGCTGGGCCTTCGCCCGCTGTCCGCGCTCCCCAGCCGCAAGGCCATACACGATTCGGTCGGGGTGCAAGGTGTCTCCCACCGCGAACCCTTCGCGGAGGAATTCGGGGTTCCACGCCACAGTGGCACCGGTTTCGGCTTCGTCAAGGATCTCCTGGAGCGCCTCGGCTGTTCCCACCGGAACGGTTGACTTACCAACGAGAACGTTGCCGGCTGAGAGGTGCGGCAGTAGCTCGCGTGTTGCCCCAAATACATAGCTGAGGTCGGCGCCGTCTCCCTCAACTGATTGTGGGGTCCCAACGGCGAGGAAGTGCACCTCAGCTCCTGCTGCAGAAGCCATTGTTGAGCTGAAAGACAGCCGTCCTGAATCAAGTGCTTCCCTCAAGATCTCAGGGAATCCTGGTTCAAAAAACGGTGGAATGCCAGCATTAAGGGCCGCTATCTTCTCAACGTCAACGTCGATGCCGACAACATCGTGTCCAAGTGTTGCCATGCAGGCGGCGTGGACAGCGCCGAGGTAACCACAACCGATGACAGAGAGTCGCAAGGGTTGGTCCTCCGAACGTAGTTGATGGGCCCTCAGAACAGTCGCAGGCCACGAGTGAAACAGGCCTGAGAGAACAAGCCCACCTTGTATCTTACTAATCGGTTCGACCGGTACCTGACGGCCGCGATAATGTAGATGGATGCCCTGCCTAGGAACATCATCATGAATGAGTCGAGTCGAGAGCTACCCGTTGAGCATGACGACTCGTGTTCAACCGTCTCTGTTGCGCTTGGTACCTACAACGGGGCGGCCTATCTTGAAACGCAGCTCCTCAGTATTCTGACGCAGACACGCCCAGTGAGCCAGATCGTTCTGTCTGACGATAACTCGTCTGATGACAGCGTCGCGATCGCGAAGGCAGTGGTTGGTCGGCACAATGAACGTGGTGGGGCGCCAGTCCAGTTGGTAGTTCTCGAAAACTCTGTGAACCTTCGAGTTACAAAGAACTTTGAGCAGGCGATTCGGGCCTGCACCGGTGACCTGGTCTTGCTGTCAGATCAGGACGATACCTGGCATCCAACGAAGGTCTCTCGCCTCACGGAGGTACTCTTTTCGCCGACGGGCCAGGCACCGCTGCTGGCGTTTACGGATGCTCGTCTCGTGGATGAGCGCGGTCATCCGCTCGGCCTCACGCTGTTTGAGGCAATCGAGGTGAGTGCTTCGGAGCGGGCAGAGGTCGCCTCTGGTCGAGCGTTTGAAGCGTTGCTTCGGAGAAATCTTGCCACGGGCGCGACTGTTGCATTTCGCCGTGAGCTGTTGACGCATGCCCTTCCGATCCCGGAAGAATGGGTGCACGATGAGTGGCTCGCCGTGATTGCGGCAGCCGTTGGCAGCGTGGCGATTGTTGATGAACCACTGGTGGATTACCGGCAACATGGTGCAAACGTGATCGGTGCGAGGCAACAAAGCTTTTGGCAGAAGCTTCGCAAACTTGTAAAACCGCGTCGTGATCGCAATCGACGACTCTTCGACCGTGCACGAACGCTTGCCCCTCGGCTGCAGGATCTTGAAGGTGTGAGCGACGAACGGCGGTTAGCCGCCCAGCAGAAGCTAGAACACGAGACGGTTCGCATTCGCCTTCCTCGCTCACGATTTGGGCGGATTCGCCCGATTCTACGTGAGCTGAAGACCGGCCGATACAGCCTGTACGACTACGGGAAAAAGGACGCCGTTCGAGATTTCTTGCAGCCAGACCGTTGAACGGGTCTACGGCGAGAGGTCCGCGAGTGTTGGGCGCAGACGATTTCGCCACGACATGTTTTGGGATGCTGCGGAAGCCGCGATAACGAGCAGGAGCCAACCAGCTCCCGTCAGTATTGTGCTTTCGGCGAGTGATGTGATGCTCAGCGCAACGAGGACAAGTGACGGCCACAGGTAGACAACGCTCTGACGACTTGTAGCGACAAGGAGCGATCGGACGAGGGCAACAACGAGCAGCACCACAAAGAGGGCAAGGCCAACAAGGCCGACTTGGAGATAGAGATCAAAGAATGCCCCAAGCGCTGACTGGTGGCGTGTGCCGTCATCGAAGTTGATCGCAAAATATGGCTGCACGCCATTTGGCCACGCACCGACCCAGCCCCAACCTTCGAGTGGGTGTTGGCGAGCGGTATCCATGACCGATTGCCAGAGTGTGAGTCGCGTCTCGAGCTCCTTGGTTGCCCTGAGCTGGGTAACGATGGGGCTGCGGAACATCCACGCGAGGAATGCCGCAAGCGCGGCACCAGTGAAGAACACGATCTGCCAATTTCTGCGTTCCGCCAGTGGCCGGCGTCGGATGGCCATCATGGCAAGCAACGTCACCGCCACGCAGAATGCTACGCCGATTTGAATGGCTGAACCAGAAAAGAGCAGCAACGCTGTTGCCAGCACAATTGAACCCCACGCGAGACCCGGAGGCACTGAGCGGGTTCTCCACTCGATCCCAAAGGTGATGAGGGCAATTACCGCAACAAACGCGAGGTCGTTACGACTGCCAAAAATGCCCTGGATAGGACCACCCTGAGCGAGGTGCCCCTCGATGCCAAGAAACACAATCGGCATGTCAATCAGGAGGCCAGATAGGATCTCGAGCCCAAGGGAGACACCGAGGAGCACACGGAGTGCGTTTCCGAGTGCCCTGACCATCTGAATAACGTCACGGAAGGCGCCAATGTACAGGCCGAGTAGCGCGACTCCGATCTGAAAATTCAGAGCGCTCAGGGTCGCACCTGTCTTGCTTGTCCACGCCACGCTGAGGGCGCACCACAAGACAAAGACCACAACCGTCAGTGGGATTCGCTCTGACCAGCTGACCTCGCGGTGCTGGCTGATCGCCGAGAGGAGTGCAGCCACAACCAGCGTTGCGACCATCGCGGAGAAGCCCGGGTTGCCGAGCATCCGAATCAGAGCGTGTGAGGAAAAGAGCGTGCCAAAGATGACCGTCGTCAGGATCGACGAGAATTCGGCGCTCCCAAAGAACCGCTGTGCCGCGGCAATTGGATCGGGGAGGGAAGAGGTCATCGGCTATCGCAGCGGTACATCGCGCCAGGCCGGGATTGGCTCGTCACCGGAAGTAGACGGAACAGCAAAGTCAGTTTTGGTTTTGATAGCAAGCACGGTCAGCAGGAGCCAGCCGCCTTCGCTGAGGATACGGCTCTCGCTCAGTGACTGCACGATCAGCGCAACCATGATGAGGAGGGGGAGCAACGTGGATGCCGCGTACGGGAGCACCTCGCCTGGGTACCGTTGTGGCCGATCTACGGCCCTGAACCAGGAACGCCAGAGCGTCAGTCCAACGAGAAGGGCAAAGATGACAAGCCCGACGATGCCGAGCTGGAACCAAACATCAAGCCAGGCGTTGTGTGCGTGGGGGACAGGAAGCCCGTTCCTGGTGTAAAGACTCTTAAACGGCTCGACCCACGTTGGCCAATAGCTGACCCATCCCCATCCAAAGGCCGGGCGCTGTTCAGCGAGTTGAGTAACTGCCTCCCAAATGTCGATTCGACCGGTGAGATCACTGCTCTTGCCCAGCAGCCCAAGCAATGGTGTCCGCAGTAGCCACACAAGGGGAACCGAAAGAATTGCGATGCCACCAAATGTGAGATAGAGCGGACGCCGGGCTTCGGGGCCAACCGTGCGCGCCCACAACGCGAATGCGAGTGCGACGAGAACAACTACGAGCGCGATGATGACCGTTGCAGGTCGGGTGAGGGCAAGCGTGAGCGCCGAAACGCACAGCCAGAACACCCCAGGAACGAGCCTGATGCTCCGCCCAGCAACCTGGATGCCAAAGACGATTAACCCGAGCAGGGCAAGGAACCCGAGAAGGACACTACTGCCAACAAGCCCTTGAATTGGTCCGCCGGAGAAGAGGAGATCGCGGCTCCACCACAGGAGCGGCGACACCTTGCCTTCTGGGCGCTCCATCCACAACGGCAACAGCTTTTCGCCGACAACAACACTCACATAGAGTTCAAAGAGGAGCGAGAGCCCAAGGAGATAACGCAGGGATGTGCCGAGGGCACGAATCAGTTCCGGCCAGGTCAGCACAAACGCAATCGAGATAGCGGCGATCGTGGTCAAGATCTGCGCGGTGGCCCCAAGAATCGTTTCGGCGCGGTACGCAGACCACGCGATCGATGCGGTCGCGAGCAGCAAAAAGAGGATAAGCGACTTCGGGAGGCGATACCAGCGAAAGCGTTCTGGCCGAACTATCAGGAATGCGACGGCGTTGAGTGCCACAATGATGACCGTCAGAACAACATATGCAGGCCAACCGATCAGGTTGCGCACGCCGTTTCCCCCGAGCGCATAGGCGAAGGTGGTGATGGCAAGGGCGCTGATCGCCAATCTGGTTTTCGCGTCGCTCATGATTCGAGTGTAATCCGCAGAACGGTCAGACGCGGTTGGTATGGTCTTTGGGGAGGCAAAACATGCTGGTGCAGATAGCAAATACAACGCGTGATTATGCGTGGGGTTCGACGTCTGCCATCCCCAAAATCCTCGGGCTGCCAGTTTCGGAGGTTCCGCGCGCCGAGCTTTGGCTTGGTACTCATGAGCGGTCTCCAAGTTGGGTCGTCCATCCGGACGGTGCGAACGAAGCGCTTGGTTCGTGGTTGGCGCGCATGGGCTCGCCGACGGCTCCCCGGTTCTTGATGAAGATTCTGGCGGCTGCGCGTCCGCTCTCCTTACAGGTGCATCCGTCAACGGAGCAGGCCATAGCGGGATACGAACGTGAGGATGCCGCTGGCATTCCTCTTGACGCAGATCACCGCAACTACCGAGACCGTTCGCATAAGCCCGAAGTTGTTGTCGCGTTGAGCGAGACGTTTGAAGCGCTTTCAGGGTTTCGCCCGCTGGCCGAGGTTGCCAGTGAGCTGCAGTATGTCCTTGCGGAGACTGCTACGAATGGTTCTCCCCAGTTTGCTGAGGCAGCGGCATCGGTCGCCCGCTTTCTTTTTGACATCGAATCAGAGTCGGACACCTTGGCGGAAGAGGCCAGACGTCCCGCGCTCACAGACTGGCTATTCTGCGCGGATAATGACGTGTTTCAGCTGCAGTCGTCGCTTGAGCGTCTTGTTCGCCACTTGGCTCAGGGCGAAACTGTTTCGCCAAACCTCGTGACGTTTCTTGACCTCAGTACTCGCTACCCGGGTGACCCTGGAGCCTTAATCTCTCTCTTGCTCCACCGAGTCACCCTTCATAAGGGCGAGGCCCTGTTCCTGCCAGCTGGGAATATTCATGCGTACCTCGAAGGCACCGGGGTCGAGGTGATGGCGTCCTCTGACAATGTTTTGCGTGGCGGTCTGACCGCAAAACACATTGACACTGCGGAACTCTCACGAGTGCTGGATTTTTCAACGCTGCCGGTGCCGCTCCTCGCACCGACTGACGTTTCACCAGGGATAACAGCGTGGCAGCCAGCTGTGGACGACTTCTGTGTGTGGCGAGCGACTCCCTCGGCAAACGCACCGGTAAGTGTCATCTGGCAAGGAACACTGTTTGGCATCGTTGTGGAAGGCTCCGTTGTCGTGACGACACCTGAGTCTTCACTCACACTTGTTGCCGGGCAATGCTTCGCTGGGCTGCTCAAACATCCCGAGGCGGCTCTTCTCGTGAGCGGCAGTGGCACCGTGTTTGTTGCAACTGCGGGCACACAACCTGCCTAGTCAGTGTGACCGTTGACGTCACGATTGCTTCCCTACGGCGTGTCGCGCGGCAATCGAACTTTTTATTTTGCTGACGTATTGATGTGTAAATCGATGTTTTCTCGCGACGTTCGTTCGTGGCTGAATCACTTGAGGCCAGTCAGGGCGGGTGAAAGGCCGGATGATCCTCAATTGTGACCGTGTCGTAAAGCTTCCATCGGTGCTTGAGGGTTTACCATCCCAGCTTGACTTGATCGAATTACAACGGTGTAATTGTCAAAGCGTGTTTTTTCTCGCGTTGAAAGAAAGGGGTGAGCATCATGTCGGTTCCTGAATACCGTTCTGAGGTTCCTGGTGACTGGTTCGTCGACCCAGTACAACTCGGTGTCCCCGGAGTCCGCAACGCAGATGACGACGGACAGCTCGCCTGGCAAGCAGACGCGCTCTGCGCGCAGACCGACCCTGAGGCGTTTTTCCCCGAAAAGGGCGGCTCCACTCGGGATGCCAAGAAGATTTGCAGCACCTGTGAAGTTCGTTCGCAGTGCCTCGACTACGCACTCGAAAATGACGAACGCTTTGGCATTTGGGGCGGTCTGTCTGAGCGTGAACGCCGAAAGCTTCGCAAGCGCGCTATCTAACGCCACCGTTCCGAATCAATTGTTGCCGTGCCTCTCTCGCGCGGCTTCTTTTATGCGCGGTGGCGGTCATCCCCGTGAAACCGTGAATTCTATGAATCGTGCGTCGCTCGGAGCGCCATGGCCTCGATCATGCCAGCCACGCCTAGGCTAATCCCGATGCAAAGTCGAGTTACAGCAATAGTGGTTGCCACCAATGGCGCAGCCAGGCTGGAGCGTACCCTCGCGGGAATCGCCCAGCAAACGCGCCAGCCAGACCGTCTCATCCTCATTGATAACGGCTCAACCGATACCACAGCAGCCATCATGGCTGATGTGCCGGCCGAGCGGATCATTGCGACGGGCGAAGTCCTACCGTTTGGTGCCGCCATAAAGCTGGCACTCAAAGTGGTGGGTGATGACGCGACCTCAGACGAGTGGCTCTGGTTATTGACCCACGACAGCGAACCCGAGCCGGACGCGCTTGAGATTATTCTCGCCACAGTTCAGCGCGCGCCGTCGGTTGCCGTTGCTGGGCCGAAACTCACCTCGTGGGACCGCCCGGATCACATTCGCGAGATTGGGCAGACACTGACCCGACTCGGCGCACGGTGGCAGCTCAGCACGGAAGAACTAGACCAAGAGCAACGCGACACCCAACAGGATACGCTCGGCGTCGGCCCCGTCGGAATGCTTGTACAGCGTGAACTGTGGGCGCAGCTTGGTGGATTTGACCGCGCCCTAACGACCTACGATGACGGGCTCGACCTCTGCGTCAGGGCCCGGCTTGCTGGCTACCGCGTTGTCGTCTCTCCTGAATCCCGTGTCCGATTTGCGGGGGATGGCGTCGCCGGGCCAGAGGTGAGCCGGAAGAAATCGGTGGCGAGAGCTAACCACCGTCGTTCTCGCCGCGCCCAGCTTCACCGCCGTCTCGCGTATGCGCCTGCCTGGGCAGTGCCATTGCATTGGTTGACCCTGCTACCCCTCGCAATCCTTCGAACGATCTGGTACCTCATTCGTGAGCTCCCAGGTCGTATCCCCGGCGAATTTGCCGCAACGTTTGCCGTCATGTTCTCGGGTCGAAAAGTGCGTGATGCTCGGCGATCAATCGCCAGAACACGCACGATGGGCTGGGATTCGATCCGGCCGCTGCGGGTCGACTATAAGACCGTCCGCACTCAGCAAATGATTGACAAAGAGGCGATCCTTGCGCGTCAGGGCAGGGTGAAACACGAAGCCCATTTCATTAGCACCGGCGGGCTTTCCGTTGTGACCGTGGCCATTGTGCTCTCGGCGGCCCTGTTTTACAGCCTCTTTACCGCACAGGCGTTGACTGGAGGTGGACTCCTTCCGCTCAGCACGACGCTCAGCGACCTGTGGGCAAATACCCATTACGGACACCACGGAACCGGCTCACTTCTTGAAGGACCGGCGCATCCGTTCAACTTCGTTCTTGCGATTCTTGGATCGATAACGTTCTGGCAGCCGTCATACTCACTTGTCCTCCTCTTCTTGTTGGCGATTCCGCTGTCGGCTCTTGGCGCGTGGTTCTTTGCAGCACGATTGACCGAACGGCCGGTCGCGCGCGGCTTTGTTGCCGTTGCCTGGATGCTCAGCCCAACGCTGCTGGCATCGCTTAACGACGGCCGAGTGCCATCAGTCATCGTCCACATCCTGCTGCCTTGGCTGCTCATCGCGCTCATGAGCGCGCGCAAGTCGTGGTCATCCGCGGCAACCTCGTCATTGCTCCTCGCGGCAATCTTGGCCTGTGCCCCGTCATTGATCCCAGCTGCAGCGCTATTGCTGTTGGTCGGGCTGGCATTTAGTGGGCGCGGCGTTGTGCGAGTACTTACCGTTGCGGTCGCCAGTGCGGCACTCTATGCCCCCTTGCTTGGGTATGCGCTCGCGAACGGTAACCCGCTCATGGTGCTTATCGACCCAGGCGTGCCGCAGCCATTTACCCCGGCAACGGCAAATCAGCTCCTGCTCGGATTCCCAACGGCCGGTATGGCCGGGTGGAACGATGCCCTGGCGACACTCGGTATCGGTGATTGGCCGTATACCATTATCGTTGCTTGTCTTGTCGCTCCTCTTGGGCTGCTCGCCCTCGCCGGAGTTGTCTTCTCCAAGGCGAAACGAACCGCCGTATATCTGCTTCTCGCTGGACTTGGCCTTGCGAGCGCCCTCGTAGCAAATCAGTTTGTTCTGAGCAGTGTTGGTGTGACCCCTGTTGGCATCTGGGCCGGCCCGAGCCTGAGCATCTATTGGATGGGATTGCTCGGCCTCGCTGTCGCGACCATCACCGTGCTGCCAAAGCTCTCTGAGACGGTCAGCGTGCTGGCGGGGTTGGCCCTGCTGGTTGCGGTCGCTCCGATTATTGTGTCAATTTTTATGGGGCACCCTTCGTGGAAGAGTCAGGACTATAACGTGCCGGCCGTCGTACGGGCCGCGGCCGTGAGCGGACAGGACGTTGGAACGCTGTTCCTCGTTCCTCAAGAAGGGGGCGCCGTCCTCGGCGAAACCGTGCGCGGCACCGGAGCGACGCTCGATGAGCAAACGACGTTGACGTTTACCCACCCTGAGCTGAGCTCGAGTGAAGAGGAACTCGCCGAACTTATCGGGGCGCTCGCATCTGAAGGAAGCTCAAGTCAGTCCGCTCAGCTCAATGATCTTGGCATCAACTTTGTTGTGCTTGAACCGGCATCATCGGCAAGCGGGCGCGCAAACGACCCAGCGGTGTCTTCGACGCTTTCGCGAATTCAGAGCGCGCTCGACAACAATGCCGACGTTGTCGCCGTCGGTCCTACCGAGTTCGGTGACCTCTGGAAGGTCGTTGACGCGAACCAGAGCACGTCGGCGCCGACTCTTCCTCCGCTTACAAAAGCACTCAGCCAGACAATCTGGATTGTCCAGATTGCCGTTCTGCTCGGTCTGTTCCTGTTGGCGCTTCCAACGGGGGCCGTGGTAGAAAAGCCGCCGCGTAAAAAACGTCGAGGCAAGGATCAGCCCGCTGCTGCGTCACCGAAGGGCAAGCGTCGGTCGCAGAAACGGGATCTGCCTGTTGTCGAAGGATCAGCGGTGGCAGCGGTGGCTCCTACGAGTGAGGCAGAGGACAGCTCGCCGCAGGAACTCACATCACCCGAACAGGTCGACGATGCTGCGTTGCCGACGCCTGAGGTCACAAGCGGGGAAGACATCTCGCCTGCTCTCGTTGGAGACGACGAGGACACCGTGATCGAGCCGCGAGACACAATTGCAGACGACGACAACGCCGCTCCTTTTGACAACACGCTCGACGAGGAATCGTATTTTGAAGAAGCCACCCTCGGTGCTGAGCCGGTAGCGCCCGAGGACGAACAGGATCCACAACACAATGGCTAGCTCACAACGGAACGCACTCACCCTGACTGGGCGCATCGCAACAGGACTCATTGCGGGCGGGCTGACCGCTGGAGTCATTTATGTGCTTGGCGTAGTCAGCGTTCCAACCGTGGAGCGGGGCGTGGTCTCGACGCAGGTTGATACCGCTGCCGCGACGCAGTCAGAGCTTGCGTGCTCTGGATCGTTTGTCGAAATTGGTGCTGATCCGGCAAACCCGATTGGGGTTGTGGATGTTGGCGAAGCCGTCTTGGCCCTTCAATCTCCGGACGGAGCGCTCGCTCCTGAGGCACTCAGTCGTTCGACAACAACCGCATCCGAGGCCGCAGCGCCCCGGGCCATGAGCCTCAGTGGAGACGCAAAGACAACTGCTGCTGCAGCACAGGCACAAGCAGCTGCCCAGGAGCGCCTCAGAGGCTTTTCTGCGTCGTCCTGCGGGCAGCCGCTCGCGGAGAGCTGGTTAGTTGCAGGAAGCACCGTATCTGGACTGACCTCACTGGTGCTGCTCACCAATCCTGGTGAGGTCGCAGCAAATGTGTCTCTTCAGGTGTACTCGGAGAACGGCCTTGTGGAGACTCCTGGTTCAACCGGCATAGTTGTTGAACCTCGTTCACAGCGCATCATCTCGCTCAACGGGCTCGCCCCGTCGGCTAACGCAACTATTGTGCACATGCAGGCGCGCGGGGGCAAGGTGTTTGCCGCGCTACAACAGAGCCAGGTTCAAGGCCTGAACGCGGTTGGCGTTGACACCGCGGTCGCCGTGTCGGCACCATCAACGCAGCTCGTGATTCCTGGGGTACGTGTTGTGCACCCGGACGGCGTGAGCTCTATTGATGAACACGGGCATGACGAAGCCGTGCAGATTCTGCGAGTCATGTCGCTTGCGGATAGCGACTCGACCGTCACGGTCACGGCTCACGGTGAAAAGGGCGCAACAACAAAACTTGGCACGTTTGATATGAAGCCCGAGCTCGTGAATGAGTTCGAGTTGGAGCCGCTCCCGCAGGGAACTTACACCATCACCGTCGATTCTGAGACCCCGATACTTGGCGCAATGCGCGTTTTCACCATTGGCTCAAAATCAAGTGACTTTGCCTGGTTTGGGGCGAGTGACCTGTTCGATGAGCAGGCCGCTCTCGCGGTCGCCCGTGGCCCAAAGCCGCAGATTACGCTCTACAACCCCGGGGCAAAGACGGCGACGGTTGAGCTGACACTTGACGCGAATACGCGTTCAGTGACGGTGCCAGCCGGGGCATCCATTACTGTTGGCGCTGAAGCCGGCAAGGGATACAGTTTGGACTCTGACCAGTTGATTGGCGCTTCAGTTTCGTATGGTGACGACGGTCAGCTGAGCGGCTATTCCCTGCAGTCACCGGCCGTTCGCGCCGAGCCGCTGACCGTGTACACCCGCTAAAAGTGGCCGGTGCCTTCTGGAGGTAGGAGCTCCCAAGGCTCTCGGCCGAGATATTCTGCCACCGCGCTGTAGACGGCGTACTCAATGAACATGCGTCGATGGGCTGCATCATTCACGTGCAGCCTGCCTGAGCGCTGTAGCGGGACCCGGAAGAACGTGATTCGCTTTGCGTTGCGGTCGACGCGCCAGAGCTTTGGCTCGGCAGGTAAATCCCACGGCGGATCAGAAGGAACCGAAACAAAATCGAACTGAACATTGCCAAGATCCTCTGGCCAGAGCGACCGAAGATACTCGACCGTTCCGCCGGCGATGCGGTCAAACGACGCGATGCGATTGTGCAGCAGCGGGAGCTCAGGGCCGAGCACGGGAGACCTCGAGCCTCGACCGTGTCTTGCGGCAGTCGTTCCTCTACGCCGTGACCGAGACCCAGAACTGTGCATATCGCAATCCTAACGCGCGGTTGAGGATACGCTTAACGGTATGCGTGAGCGACACTGTTCTAAGGCCATGTGCGGCCGGCCTTCTGCGTACTCGCTGACTTACGATTACGCCGGTTGTTCAATGGCCATCGGACCGCTCAGCCCAGTCGCCGACCCTAATAGTTACGACCTGTGCGCCTTCCACGGTGACAAAATGCGTCCTCCAACCGGGTGGCAATTGTTTCGGCACGCTATTCTTGGCGGAGTTGATCTCCTTCCAGCAGAAGAATCTGACGCTGGGGTGACCGGCTAGCGTCGTATTCCACCAGTTTGGGTCGCTGTTGACCCGAGCGTTGCTGAAGAAGTTGAGGAATGATGTCCCTGCTCCAGTCCGCCCCAGCCCAGTATCGCGCCAAGACTTCCGGTCGCTTCGAATATGCGATTGCAAATATTGGGCTCGCCGAAGCAGGAAGGCACCAGCTCCGTCTTGCCGAAAACGAAATGCCTGGACTCATGGCCTTGCGCGCTGAGTACGCGGGGCAGCAACCCCTCGCCGGTGCCCGCATCGCGGGTTCGCTGCACATGACGGTGCAGACCGCCGTGCTGATCGAGACGCTCGTGGAACTTGGCGCGCAGGTGCGCTGGGCAAGCTGCAATATTTTTTCAACGCAGGATGAGGCTGCCGCCGCGGTTGTGGTTGGCCCGACAGGCACTGTCGAAGCCCCCTCAGGGGTTCCTGTCTTCGCGTGGAAGGGTGAAAGTCTCAGCGAATACTGGTGGTGTGCGGAACGGATCTTTGACTGGAGCGCCGAAGCGGATGCTGCGGACACAAGTTGGAACGGACCCAACCTCATCCTTGACGACGGTGGCGACGCAACGCTGCTCGTCCATCACGGGGCCTCGTACGAACGCGCGGGTGCCGTTCCTGGCCCTGAACAGGCTGAGAATGACGAGGAACGCGTTGTGCTCGATCTCCTGCGCGAGGGGCTCGTTTCGGATGCCGAACGCTGGACCAGAGTCGCCGAAGGCATCATCGGGGTCACCGAGGAGACCACAACCGGAGTGCTTCGGCTGCACGAGTTGTTTCGTGACGACAAACTTCTGTTCCCAGCTATCAACGTCAACGACTCGGTTACCAAGTCGAAGTTTGATAATAAGTACGGTATCCGTCACTCGCTGCCAGACGGACTTAACCGCGCAACTGATGTGCTGATCGGCGGCAAAGTTGCCCTTGTTGTTGGGTACGGCGACGTCGGCAAGGGCGCCGCAGAAGCGCTGCGGGGCCAAGGGGCCAGGGTCGTTGTTGCCGAGGTAGACCCCATCTGTGCGCTGCAGGCCGCTATGGACGGGTTTCAGGTTGCAACGATTGAGACGGTCGCGGCCGAGGCCGATATCGTGGTGACCTGCACAGGCAACAAAAACGTGGTGACCGCAGACCACATGCTTAAGCTGAAGCACCTTGCGGTTGTTGGAAATGTCGGGCATTTTGACAACGAAATAGACATGGCTGGGCTCGAACGACTTGAGGGCGTTGAACGGGTCGAGATTAAGCCTCAGGTGCACGAATGGCGGCTGCCGACTGGGCGTTCCATCTTGGTGCTCAGCGAGGGACGACTCATGAACCTCGGAAACGCTACAGGGCATCCAAGTTTTGTGATGAGCAATTCTTTTACCAACCAGGTCCTCGCGCAACTTGAGCTGTATGTGTCACCGGAGCGCTATCCGGTTGGCGTATACGTTCTCCCCAAGCACCTCGATGAGAAGGTCGCCAGGCTGCATCTTGACGCGCTCGGCGTTGAACTGACGATCCTCACCGATGAACAAGCCAACTACATTGGGGTGCCAGTTGAGGGGCCGTATAAGGCTGACACCTACCGTTACTAGCCCCGAAGAGTTGGTTCGAGGCGCTCGAGGCGTCGGCGTTCGCTTTCAAGGGCGGCGCGTTCACGTTCGCGCCTGAGCGCGGTGATTGCGAGAAGGAAGCGCACGGGATCGCCCCCAGGAAGCGGCGAGACAAAGGGCGCGGCTTCGCTCGCGAGATCGGCGGCAACAGCTGCCTGCGAGCGTGGCTGCATCCTTGAATAGTTGCTGAGGAACTGTCCGATGCGGCGTGAGAGCGAGTCTGGCATGCGCGCGACATCGGCGATGCTTGCCCAAGCGGCGAGCTCTGGTGGCATGAACGGCGGCTGCGGCACAGGCTGTGGGACGCGTTCGTGCTGGGCATAGGTTCCGGCAACCATATCGCCAAGCCGTTTTGTACGCGACGACAGCAGCCCGGTGAGCGCGGCCCCGCCGCCACCCGTTGCATAGATCTCGAAGAAGCCAACGAGCGCGCGAATAAGGGCATGACGAAACTGAATCGCACCGCCGTCGTCACGAACCACACGAACACCAGTGGCCCACTTCCCAAGAGATTTGCCTCTCGAGAGCGTTTCGACCAGGGTTGGCAATCCAACAAGGCACAGCACAAGCGTCACAATGATGGCCGCCTGCCCCGCAGCCTCATCGGCGTCGAACCGGATGAGCACGGCGGAAACCGCAATCATGGCGCCGATGAGAACGAGCACCGTTGTGACCACATCAATGATGAGTCCTGCCGCCCGCAAGACGTAGCTGGCAGGGCGGATGTTGAGGGCCACTGCCTCGCCCGTGACCAGTTGGTCCTCGCCGTAACTACCAGAAGTATTGCTCACTCGACTAGTATTCCAGCAGATGGATACTGATGCATACGCCGAAGCTCATGGCGCCGAATGGGAGCGCCTCGCGCAGCTCAGTAAGCGGCGACGGTTAAGCGGCGACGAGATTGACGAATTTGTTGATCGCTATCAGACCTCTGCAAGCCACCTGTCCACGTTGACAACGGCTGCCGGTAACACGGCATACGGCGAACAGCTCTCGATTCGGCTGTCGCGGGCGCGTCAACGCCTCACCGGACAGCGCAGTAACCCGCTCGTGGCGCTTTCGACCTTTTTCGTGATCCAGCTGCCAGCCGCGCTCTATCGAGTGCGATGGTGGTCGCTCGCGGCCGCCGTGTTTGTGCTGGGGATCGGGACGCTCTATGCCGTGTGGACGGTAAACGACCCAGCGGTGCTTGCAACCCTTGGCTCGGATGCGCAGCTGCAGCAGCTGGTAAATCACGACTTCGTCGACTACTACTCGGAGAATCCCGCAGCATCGTTCACTGGCCTGGTCTGGACCAATAACGCCTGGATTGCCGCCCAGTGCATCGCGTTTGGCATTACGGGGCTCTACGTTCCGATGGTGCTGCTGCAGAATGCGCAAGGCATTGGCACAACAGCGGGGGTCATGTTTGCGTACGGCGAAGGTGACACCTTCCTGCTGTACATCGCTCCGCACGGGCTGCTCGAACTGACCTGCGTCTTTGTGGCCGCCGGTGCCGGCATGAAACTCTTTTGGTCGTGGGTCGCGCCGGGAGCCAAGCGCAGGGGAGCCGCCCTCGCCTCAGAGGGGCGCGCAATCGTCACGGTAGCCGTAGGTATGGTGCTGTGGCTCTTTGTTTCCGGCATTGTTGAGGGTTTTGTGACGCCGCAGCCGTGGCCGTGGCCGGTCAAGATCGGTATTGGAGCTCTCGCCCTTGCCGCGTTCCTCACCTACATGCTTGTTCTTGGGCGCCGAGCTGCGCTGGCCGGTGAAACAGGCGATCTTGATGAGTTTGAGGCAGGGGCAACCGAGCTGGTGGCCGGCTAACGTCGCCAAAGGCGTTGGGCCTTAGTCGTCTGAGAACGCCGACGCATTCCCCCGAAAGACCTCGTTCCAGTCATCCTTGACGCTCACAGACACCCAGTTATGCGTTGCGGCTGCTGCGATCACTTCCTCTGCCCCCGAGGTGTACGCCACGTCACCTCGGTCGCTTGAATCGTCGTGGCGAACCACGATTCCAAGGCCAAGTGGGCCGCTGGTCGCATAGCGCAGCATTGCCACGTCGCCGTTTGAGTTGCCAGCTGCGAAGATGGGGGCTCTGCCGATTCTGCTCCAGATGCGGACCGGCTTTTCTGGCCCGTCATCCATAAACGAGAACGAATTGCCGTATCGCACGCCCGTGTGTTGGCCGTCATCGGACCAGGTGAGGCCAACTGCTGAGCCAATCACTCGTTCCGGTGGGATTCCGTAGTACTCCGTTGTCATTGGACGCATGAAATCTCGGTCTCCGCCGGAAACAATGAAACACGTAAAATCGTGGCTTTCGAGTGCCCTCAGCAGTTCAACCATCGGCCGATACACGGTATCGCGATAGGGGCGTTTGAGCACAGGATGCTGCTGCTCGCGGTAGAACGTGGCGACCGCTTTTGCGTAGGCCCCAACATCCACCCCCGCCGTCGACGCGACGATGGCCTTCACCAAGACATGAAGGTCGTCATCGTCGCCCTCATAATGCTTTTCAACAGCCTTGCCAAGCCACGAGTAGTCCCCGGAGACCACCGCCTTATACGGCTGTTCTTCGGCCAAGGAAGGGTCCCGCCTTGCCGCCTCCGCCCATTGCATGATGATGAAATGCAGCTGCGTTGGCATTGGCTTTTCAGTCCAGAGCGTGCCGTCATTATCGAATACCGCAATGCGTTGCTCAACGGGCACCGCGTCGGGTCCTGTTGTGACCTGTGCGAGAAAGTCGAGGATGCGCCGCTTCGTCGCGGTGTCGTTCCAGGAAGGAAGAAGGATGTCTGTCATGATCGCCTCCGAGTGGTAGGACTTCCATGCTGACCCCGGCCAGTTCGAATGTCACCACCCAGAAGGGATGACCAAATGCCTCTCGAGGAACATGCTGTGTCATGATGAAGTTATGGCCACGATGATCGAAGCAGCAAACGTGTCTGTGACGGTCGACGGACAATCTCTGCTTGCTCCCGTCTCCTTCACCGTTGACGAAGGGCAAGCGCTCGCGGTGCGAGGCGCAAACGGTGCTGGCAAAACGACACTGCTCCGCACGGTTGCAGGATTTCAACGGCCGTCAACGGGGTCAATCCGTTTGAGCGGCACACGCGTTGACGAGAAGAATCGTGCTATTCGCCGCGAGGTATGTGCGCTGATCGGATTTCCCGCCATTGCCCCTGACCTCACCCTGCGCGAGCAGCTGAGATTTATCGCAAGTAGCTGGGGGATACTCGGGTCTTCCGCCGATGAGGCCGCAGACGGCGTCTTGGCGGAGTTGGGAATTGACTTGCTTGCCCAGCGGTTTGTGCACGAGCTTTCGTCAGGGCAGACCCAGCTGTTCTCGCTGGCAACGGCGCTCGTCCGGCCATCGGCCGTGCTCATCCTCGACGAGCCGGAGCAGCGCCTTGATGCCGATCGCCGAGGCCTCGTTATTGCGGCCGTGAACCTGAGGAAAGCTGCAGGCTCGACCGTCATCTTCGCGAGTCATAACGCTCAGCTTGTCAACGGTATCGCTGACGAGACGCTGACCCTGGCCGGACAGTGACCTTCGCCGCCGACCGCCGCGCGCTCCGAGCTGCCCGATCCGTCGTGGCTGCTCGCGCCGGACGCCCTTCCATCGCAGACATGGCGTACTACGTCTACGTTGGCATCCTGGCGGCCGCAATTGCGGGCTCGTCCGTGGTGAGGGCCATCGTGTTAGGGCTTGTGAGCCCAGCGGTTGCGGCGGGACTGCAATCACCATTAGCCCCCGGCGTTGTCAGTGCGGTTGTCATCGGGTTGGCCGGTGTATTGCTGTTGCTCGGCAAGACTCGTGGTCCGGTCGTTCCCCGCCCAGACCAGGTTGAGTTCCTCGCTGCAAGCCCACTTCCTCGTTGGCTGAGCCTTCGCCGGTCATACCTGACTTCTACTGCCTGGCTTACCGCGGTGATCGTGGTTGTGGCGGCCCTTCTGGCAGTCGCCGCCGGCCTTGAGTTTGGTGCTGGACCGGAGACCGTTGCCAGGTGGATGCTCGGTGCCGTCTCCGTTGGCTTGCTGCTGTCGGTCGTGTGGCTGATCGGGCAGCGCCTTCCCTCGTGGGCTGCGGGTCTGCTCGCCATAGCCGCTTGCATGGTTGCCATCGCTTCCGTACTCGCAGGTGAGTCGTGGGCGGTTACCCCGTTTTTTCTTCCTGGTGCGCTGTGGGCTGACCTTGCAGGGCTCAGCGAACAACCGGTTGCGTGGGCCGCGGTCGTCACGCTCTGTGTGATCGCGACGGTGACGTTCCTCGGCTCGTTCTGGCTGCTGAACGGCCTTGGCAGAAGCGGTCTTGCAGCCCAAGCGCGTCGCTGGCAGCTCGCCGGAATGCTCGCTGGCAGTGGCGATATCGCGGCAGCGGTCGGGCGCCTCCGCCCTCCGCCAACGGCAGGCCGCCGGCTCAAAATAGGGATGACAGGCCCATTTTGGGCCGTAGTGATTCAGCGAGACGCCGTCGCGCTCCTTCGGTTTCCTCAACGTCTCATCGTGAGCGCAAGCGTCCTCGTAGCGGCCGGATTCCTGCTCTCGGTATCGGCAGGTGCTCCCGAGGGGGTCCGCTGGGCTGGGCTTCTTGTTGCCTCCGCGCTTGGATACGCCGCGGCCGGTTCCTTGGCCGATGGGCTCCGCCACGGGGCCGCCGCGTCGGGGGCCTCGACCCTGTTTGGGTGCACAATCGGACGGCTCCTCCGAGCGAGCTGCGTTGTGCCTCTTGCCGGAACCCTCGTGCTTGGCAGCATCGGGGTGTATCTCGCCGCTGCGCTCGCGGGGGCATCCACTTCGCTCTTCCTCTGGTGGTCGTTGCTCGCCGTGCTCTGGACGCTCGTGCGGCTCAGTGACGCGGCAAAGGGGCCCCTACCAATGGTGCTGAGGATGCCAGTGCCAACGCCCGTTGGCGATGTTTCTATCCTCAACGTGCTGCTCTGGCAATCGGATGCCGTCCTCATCGCGATCCTCGGTGCAACCGTCACTCTGCTCGTTTCGGTTGGTGCCCCGCTCACAGGAATTGTGTTGATCGCTGTTGTGACCGCGATTGTTGTTGGCATCGTCGTGATGCGGGTACGGAAACTCTCTGATACCTCGCTGTAGCAGCGGCTGCCAGCGGATCATGCGGCGCGTGAACGTTGCCAGGCCTGTAACCGACGGAAACCATGGGTAATGCCGCGCAACCTGCCGCAATCCCTTGTCACAACCTGTTGAGGCGTGAAAGCGAAGGGCTTACCGTAGTTGATATCGCGGCGTGCCCGAGTGGCCCAAGGGACCGGTTTCATACGCTGGACAGCCGCAGGTTCGAATCCTGCCGCCGCGTCTACTCCTGTCGTTGGGCCGCGAGCGGCGTCCACCGCACGACAGTTTGGTCGCAGATGCACCTCGGGGCCCGTCGGTCGGTGGATCTGTGACAATTCTGATCTCTGGCGCACGACAAAAAACACCCGACCAGGCGATTGCTCGTCTGATCGGGTGCTTATGATGTGGGCCCGGCGGGGCTCGAACCCGCGACCCGCGGATTAAAAGTCCGATGCTCTACCAACTGAGCTACAGGCCCGACTCGACTAACTTACCCTGAAATGGTGCCAAGTACTTAATCGGCACGCGTGTCACGTTTGTAGCCGGTGAGATCGCTGAAGATTTGGCGTCATCGGCTGCGTCTTGTGTGTATCTGAACTAGTCTTGACGGGCTATCAGCGCGTAGACCAACCAGCAGGGGAGCAGCATTGTCAGACGATTCCAACCGCACAGCGTTTCGCCCGGTGCTTCGACCGGCCGGCGAATTTGATGCACTGTGGGGAGCGGAAGATCCAGCAGTGCACTACAGCCTTGCGCGCGACACCGCATGGGCGCTGCTCGACCGAGTGCGCTCAAGCGCGCACCGAGAAACGGTTGCGCAGAACATTATCGACCGGATGCTTGTTGCCGACACCGACGGAGGCCTCGGAGACATTGCACAGCTGTGGTCGCAGGCAAGCGCACGGTCGCTGCCTGGTGCCCTGTGGCGCGTATACCTCGTGCGGGCCGTCGTGCGGCAAGACCCGGTCGCAACGAGCTTCGCTTACCAGCGTGGCTCTGAAGTGCTCACGACCATCGACCCTATAGTTGCCGGTGCAGCCGCGCCAACCGGCCCAGAAGAGATCTCTGCCCTCTGTGACCAGATACTGCGCGGGGTGTTCCACGGAGACCTCGCGACGGCATTTGACCGCGCATCCGCGTTCTCGAAGGTTATGAGGGCAGGGTACGTGTCGCTTGCGGATGATGCGAGCGAGACCAACCCTGACCTCGCGCAGACCTTCACGACGCGGGCGCTGCGCTACGGAACCTTTGCCGATGACTTCCGCTCGGTCGCGGGGTTGTGGCGGAGCGGCTCGCTCGACTAAGTCGGCAGCGATGCCCACACACTTTGTTTTGAAACAGACTGACTTGGGTTGATTTGTCCTAACTCGTAATTGCGAGCAGGCTAGCTGCGCCCAATAGGAACTGTGGCGTATTCACGATCATCCCTTGAACGATGGGAATACCCCAATCTACCCAGACTTTGCGCCAAGCTTCGGGTTTCTCACTGGTTTCTTCGGCTCGGCGGATTAACCCGAAAAGCCGCATTAGCGCGTCTTCGACGCTGAAGTCACCATAGAGTGCCGTTTTATCCAACTCCAGTTCAAGCGAGGTAATCGTTTGCAGCATATAGAATTTCAGTTCGTTTGGAAGCGAACTGTCTATGCGAATGGTCTCCTTTACTGACTGAATAAGTGATACAACGCATGCGCTGGCTTCATCGTTGAGTATCGCCCTAGGCGTGATCTGAGTGGCGAGTACTCCCAACAGATCCCGCAATGGCCCGTCGATCGTGCATCGTCCGCCAGTTCCAGCGGTTTCGATTCGCTGGAGATCCTTAGTCGCTTTTTCGTAGAGCGCCGTCCCTACGTATTGGGTGACTTTCCGAAATGAATCCGTTGACGCTCCCAGTTGATTGCGGGTAGCCAAATCATCGTCGATTGCATTGCAAGCTTCCAGCAAAGGTCGCAACGGCCATCGGTGTTGATCTCGCGAGTTAAGTTGAAAGAAGTTCAGAAGATACTCTGCCGGGTTGCTCATGATTCCCCATGCTACACAGAACTGAGGTTCGCTTTTGATAGAGCGCTAACCAACGTTAAAATAGCGATGACTATTGAACTCGGACAAAAGTATCACTGAGGATCGGATGCCTTTTCCTGCGCTTGCGACTCTTGCCCAGCTGAGTTTGCGCACTCTGCAGCATCCGCTAAACTAAGTGCTGCCGAATCACAGTAACCCCGGGCTCCAAAAATTGCCGCTTCGAGCGGCCTTCCGCCGAGAGGCGTTTCTGTGGTTCGGTTTTTTGTGCCCTGAGACACCATCGCTCGCGGGGTGCAAAAAGGCTCGTGGGGCGCGAAATTTCGCACCCCACGAGCCTTTTTGCGCCCCACGAGTGGAGGGGTTAGCCGAAGCGACCAGACACGTAGTCTTCAGTTGCCTGAACAGAGGGGCTCGAGAAGATCGTCGTGGTGTCGTCGTACTCGATGAGCTTGCCTGGCTTGCCCGTTCCTGCAATGTTGAAGAACGCGGTGCGGTCGGATACGCGCGAAGCCTGCTGCATGTTGTGGGTCACGATGACAATCGTGTAGTCCTTCTTGAGGTTCTCGATAAGGTCTTCGATCGCGAGGGTCGAGATGGGATCGAGCGCTGAACACGGCTCGTCCATCAGGAGGACATCGGGGGAGACCGCAATAGCGCGTGCGATGCACAGGCGCTGCTGCTGGCCGCCTGAGAGGCCAGAGCCTGGCTTATCAAGACGGTCCTTGACCTCGTTCCACAGGTTTGCGCCGCCGAGGGATGATTCGACGAGGTCTTCCGCATCCGACTTCGAGATCTTGCGGTTGTTGAGCCGCACACCGGCGAGCACGTTTTCACGGATCGACATGGTCGGGAATGGGTTTGGGCGCTGGAACACCATGCCAACCTGGCGTCGGACAAGCACGGGGTCAACCCCGTCGCCGTAGAGGTTGTTACCGTCGACGAGTACCTCGCCGTCGACGCGTGCTCCTGGGATGACCTCGTGCATCCGGTTGAGCGTGCGAAGCAGCGTCGACTTGCCGCAGCCACTCGGGCCGATGAATGCGGTCACGCTGCGGGGGTTGATGGTCAACGACACATCCTCAACCGCCAGGAATGACGAGTAGAACACGTTGAGGTTGGAAACTTCGATTCGCTTTGACACGGTAGTCCTTGACTGTGGTTGGTTCGGTAAAAGGTCTGTACGCGCCGGTGCTAGCGCGCGAGCTTCGGGGAAAATGCTTTGGCGATGAGTCGCGCGCCCAGGTTGAGCAGCATGACGATCACGATGAGGGTGAGCGCCCCTGCCCACGCCCGGTCGAGGTATGCCCCAACATCGGTTCCAGGGTTTGCGTAGGAGTTGTAGACAAACACGGGGAGCGTCATTACTGGGCCGTCGAACATGTTGTAGTTCATGCTCGTTGTGAAGCCGGCGATGATGAGCAGGGGAGCGGTCTCGCCGATGACGCGTGAGATTGAGATCATGACGCCAGTGGTGATACCGGCGACGGCCGTTGGGAGCACCACCTTTGAGATGGTTAGCCATTTTGGTACGCCGAGCGCGTAGCTTGCCTCACGCAGTTCGTTTGGCACGAGCTTGAGCATCTCTTCCGACGAGCGGACGACGACGGGGATCATAAGCACCGAAAGTGCGACCGCCCCGCCGAAGCCCATGCGAACCCCAGGCCCAAAGAAGATGGCAAACAGGGCGAAGGCGAAGAGACCAGCAACGATCGACGGGATGCCCGTCATGACGTCAACGAAGAATGTAATCGCCTTTGCGAGCCAGCCGCGGCCGTATTCAACGAGGTAGATCGAGGTGAACAAGCCGATCGGGACCGAGATGAGGGCTGCGAGCCCGGTAATCTCAAGCGTTCCCATGATGGCGTGGATTGCTCCCCCACCCTCGCCGGTGACGTTGCGCATCGAGTTGCTGAAGAAGCTGACGTCAAAGCGGGCGAGACCGCCGGCAACAACCGTCCAGAGCAGCGAGATGAGCGGCACGAGCGCGAGCAGGAAGGCACCCACTATGAGGGTGGTCATCAGTCGGTCAACTGCGCGACGACGGCCCTCGGCCAGCCACGCAAACACAACGATGAGCACGGTATAAAGCACGGCAGCAACGACGGCGATCCCAAAGAGATTGACGCCACCGCCAGCCGTTGAACCTGTTGCGGCGTCGTCCGCAGGAGCGTCAACCCCTGAGGCGACGCTGACGAGGAGGAAAAGTAAGGCTGAGACAAGGAGGCTTGAGGCCAGAAGCACCCAGGGAGCCCAACGGGGGAGCTTTCCCGCGGTGAGCGGATTGCTGGCCGCCTTGGTGAGGTGAAGCGTAGCGGTCGTCATGATTAGTTGGCTCCCGAGAATGCTTTACGGCGGTTGACGATGATGCGCGCGATCGAGTTGACGAGCAGCGTAATGACAAACAGCACGAGGCCGGTCGCGATGAGCGCGTTGACGTTGAGCCCAAACGCCTCTGGGAAGTTCAGCGCGATGTTTGCGGCAATGGTCGTTGGGTTTGTTGAGGTGAGCAGGAGGAAGTTGATGACAACCGCGGGGGAGAGCACCATAGCAACCGCCATGGTCTCTCCGAGCGCGCGGCCGAGCCCAAGCATTGATGCTGAGACGATGCCGGCGCGGCCGAAGGGAAGGACGGCCATCCGGATCATTTCCCAGCGTGTGGCGCCAAGCGCAAGGGCTGCCTCTTCGTGAAGAACCGGTGTCTGGAGGAAGACTTCGCGGCAGAGCGCCGTGATGATCGGCAGGATCATGACAGCGAGCACAATGGCAACGGTCAGGATCGTGCGCCCGGTTCCGGATGCCGGACCAGCAAACAGCGGAAACCAGCCCATATTCTCGGTCAGCCACACATAAATGGGCTGAACTGCTGGGGCAAGAACTTTGATGCCCCAGAGGCCAAACACGACGGAGGGAACCGCGGCGAGCAGATCGATGAGATAGCCGAGGCCGGCCGCGAGTTTACGGGGCGCGTAGTGCGAGATGAACAGTGCAATGCCAATGGCGACCGGGAGGGCAAACAGCAACGCGAGCGCCGCGACCCAAACGGTTCCGAAGGCGAGTGGAGCGACGTAGGCCCAGAAACTTGTTGGGGTGCCCTTCAAGAGTTCTGGGTCTGTCAGGAGGGCCGGGATGCTCTGCGCGATCAAGAAGATCGCTACCGCGGCAAGCGTGACAAGGATGAGAATGCCTGCCGTACGAGAAATACCGGAGTAGAGCAGGTCTCCTAGGCGGCGCTTGGTTCGCCCCTGTGCGGGGAGACCTGGTGTGGTGGCGGATGCCGGGGGTAGCGTCTGCGTGCCGTCACCGTTGCCCTCGGGCAATGGCGTTGGTTCGTGCGGTGCTTGGCCCTGAAGCCCGGCCACGTTGTGCTCAGGTGCTGGGTCTTGCACCGGGTCCTGCACGCGGGTCTCGCTCATCGCTTTTGGTGCCTTTCGGGGCGGTCGTTTGGTTCTGTTTTACGGGGTGGTAGCCTCCGCCAGCTTGTCGCTGGCGAAGGCTACCGGCTATTGAGTTGTTACTTGATCGTCTTGATTGCCGCGTTGACCTTCTCGGCCAGCGTCGTCGAGATCGGTGCTGAGCCTGCCTTGTCGGCAGCCTCTGACTGTCCCTCTGGGCTTGCGATGTGGGTGAGGTAGGCCGAGACGAGCTTGCCCTGGTCCGCGTCTGCGTAGGTCTGGCAAGCGATGAGGTAGCTCACGAGTACGAGCGGGTAGGTCCCGGCTTCTGTCGTGGTGCGGTCGAGCTTGATCGCCAGGTCGGTGTCGGCACGTCCCTCAACGAGCGGCGAGGCGTCAACAACGGCTGCGGCAGCCTCTGCGCTGTAGGCAACGAACTCGTCGCCAACCTTGATCTCTGCAACGTTTAGATCGCGAGGTGCGGCGGCAGAAGCGTCGGCGTAGCCGATGGTGTTTGATCCGTTGGCTACGGCATCTGCAACGCCGGAGGTGCCCTTAGCGGCTTCGCCACCCGCGTAGGGGAACGCGTCTTCCGGCTCTGCATCCCAAATCTCAGGAACGTTCTGGAAGAGGTAGTCGCTGAAGTTCTTCGTGGTGCCTGAATCATCTGAGCGGTTGACTCGCGTGATGGATGCGTCTGGAAGCTTCGCGCCCTCGTTCAGCGCAGCGATGGCTGGGTCGTTCCAATTGGTGATGTCGCCCTTGAAGATCTTGGCGATGGCCGCTGCGTCGAGTTTGAGGTTGTCAACGCCATCAACGTTGTAGATCACGGCGATGGGCGAGATGTAGACGGGGAGGTTGACCGCAGAGCTGTCGGCGGCGCAGGAACCGAAGGTTCCGGCGAGTTCTTCGTCGCTCAGGGCCGAGTCGGACCCGGCAAATGCTGCTCCACCAGCGATGAATGCCTTGCGCCCGGCGCCAGAGCCGTCGGGCGAGTAGTTGATGGTGACGTCAGCGTTTTCGGTCTGGAAAGCCGCGATCCATGCTTCCTGTGCGCTTCCCTGTGAGGAGGCGCCGATGCCGGCAAGCGTTCCGCTGAGCGTCGATGCGCTCTCGGTTGAATCGGAGGCGGTCGCGCCGCCCTCATTTGCTGCGCATGAACTGAGTGCAATGCTGGCGACTGCAGCGACGGCAATAGCCCCGCCGATTCGTGCGAGTGGCTTGGTGGAGAATCTCACGTACAGTGTCCGTTCTTTGGCGTTAGTGCTGTGGTGAACCGAGCAGGTTCACTGTGAACGTTAAGCGTCGTTGTTAGCCAGTTTTCACCTAGTTGGTTAACGCCGGGTTAACGACAGGAAGATTATTCGTGCCGATGCGGGAGCGATCAGCAGGGTCTGAAATATGTTGCCTATTTGCCTGTTGCTTTTATGCCTTATGTTGTTACGCTAGGAGGATCATTCGCACGGCGCGCTCGTGTTGAGTCTGAAGCCGCTGACCACGAAAGAGACTGTGATGCCCCCGATCCCAGTTATGCCGCTCACAGCGGGCTTGGAAGAACGCATGGTCGCCCTCAGGCGAACGCTTCATCGAAATCCTGAGGTTGGGCTTTATGCGCCTCAGGCCCAGATGGGTGTGATTAACGCGCTTCGTGGGCTACCGCTTGACGTTGCCAAAGCGAGGGGTTCGTCGTCTGTTGTTGCGATCCTTCGGGCAACGCCGAAACGAGGCCAGCCGGTGCGGGCTCCCATCGTTCACCGGGCGTTGATGGGCGCAACTCCGATTGAAGAACGGACGGCCGAGCTCTTTGCTGCCAGGAATGGCGCGATGCATGCCGCTGGCGCAGACCTCCAAACGGCTGCGTTGGTTGGCGCAATCTCACACCTGTGTGAGGCCGAGATTCCACTGCCCGGTGACGTTATGTGCGTCTTTCAAGCGGGGGAACCAGGGCAGGGGGCAATCGAATCCCTGCTCGATGAGGGACTTCTTGACTTCTTAGATGAGGCCCCCGCCGTGGCATATGGCACCAGGTTTGAAGCCGAGGCCGCAACCGGAACCCACCTCATCCATGAGGGGCAGGCAACTGCCGATGTGGCATCCTTTTGCATCACGGTTTACCGGTACGGGAGCCCGTTTGACCAAATCTCTGTTGATTCGCAGCGAGTGGCAGCGCTCATTGTTCGTGCCCTCTACGACTGCGTCGGATCGCTGAATTATGCTCGCGATGTTCGGCTCGTCGCCGGGGTGGTGAATTCGTCGTTCTCCATTGGAGTGCAGCCGTCTGAGACAACGCTTCTGGTCACCTGTGCGAGTATCGATGCGCAGCAGCACTCACACATCGTTCAGGATCTTGGACGGGTTGCGCTCACCGTTGCTGCCGCCGAAAATGCTTTGGCCGTTATCGGCGATATCGAGAATATTTCGGCGGTTTACAACGATGCTGGCGCCGTTCACCTCTGGTCAGAGACGGCATCTGCCTTCGCCGCAGACGGACGCTGTCATCATCTTGAGCGCCCGGCAGTCCTTGCTGATGATCTATCGCTCTTGTTCCCAGGAACGCCACTCGCCATAGGCTTTTTTGGTGCGGCTTCGCCCGTGGCACACAACACCCTTCCTCCTGGCCTCAACTCGGCAGCAACCGTTTTTGACGACAGAGTCATTGCCAATGTTGCCGCGTTTCTCTCTACGCTCAGCAGGGCAAGCCTAGGGCGGGAAACCGCATCAGGAACTGCTGTCAATCGTCATTCGTAGCGACAGTATCAGTGAAGGCTTTGCCAAGTCGTGTCACATCGGTTGCGGAGCGAGTGAGCACCCAGTTCATTCGATCGAGGCGCGGGGGAAGATTGGGTCGAGAATCGCAAACACTATTCACGAGCGAGTAGCACGGTGTGTCTGACAAAGCTCCGGTCCAGGCGAGGATGGCGTTGAGGGCGGTCGCGGCGCGGTAGTTGCCAGGACTCCCTGCTCGAGTCGTTTGACATGTGACAAATAAGCGATCTATTGTTAGTCATGTGTCTAACAGTGATCGAATGAGCCCGGCGGATCGGTCTGAGCAGATCGTTCGCGTTGCCGCTGAGCACTTCGCACAGGACGGTATCGCGGGCGCTTCCATGCGTGCGATCGCAACCGACGTGGGGGTCACCCGGGCGCTCGTGTACCACTACTTCCCCGGCAAGGAAGCGCTCCTGAACGCCGTGCTGCGCCGCGAGTCTGGCTTGCTCCTGGAAGCGACCAGACCAGATCCGGCACTCAGCGCCAGGGCGAATCTGCGACGTGCACTCGGCGCCTATCTCGAGTTCTTCGAGGCGAGCCGTGGTGGGGTGCGGGAACTGTACAGCCCCGCTTCGACGGTTCCGGCCGTAAGTGAGCTCGCCGAAGCGAACCACGAAGTGCACGTGCGTTGGCTTCTCGGATACACCGAGGCGCAGGACTCCCCGCGGGCGCGTCTGGCGCTCGGCGGGTGGCTCGCGTTCGTCGAGTACGCCGCCCGCCAGTCGCTCGACGGCGGCAACGTGGCCCGCGCCGACGTCATTGACCTCTGTATCTCCACGCTCGAAGGCGCACTGGGCACCTCGCTCACCGACCTCAAGCCCATCAACCAGAAAGAGTCATCAGAATGAGAATCGTCGTACTCGGAGCCACCGGCAATGTCGGCTCCCGCCTCACCGCCCAGGCCGCCGGCGCAGGACAGCAGGTTGTCGCGTTCGCTCGACGCCCTGACGCAGTCTCCTCGCGGGAAGGTGTGACTGTCGTCGCCGGGTCTGCAGAGGATGCCGTCGCCCTCGAGCAGGCTGCCAGAGGCGCGGACGCCGTTGTGGTTTCGATCACCGGCAAAATGAGCGATGGCTCCTTTATGCAGAATCGCCTACCCGGGATCATCGCGGCACGAAGCAGGCCGGCGTGCGCCGCCTGATCCTCGTTTCGGTCTTCGGTGCAGGCGACACTTCTGACAAAGCCTCCGGATTCGGCCGCCTGATCTACAAGACGGCGCTCAGCAAGTTCCTGAAGGACAAGGCCGCCGCCGATCAGATCCTGCAGCGCTCCGGCCTGGACTGGACGATCGTCTACCCGGTCAACCTCAAGGCGGCACCCGCACTCCCGCAGGGCGCTTCCACCAAGAACCTCAGCGAAGTAGCGAAAGTGCCCGGTCTCCCGACTCTGCCGTTGGACAACGCCGCCGCTGCAATTCTGGACGTCGTCACCGACCCGGGCACGATCGGCCAGCGGCTGCTGATCACCACGCCAACGGGTTTCAAGCTCGCAGCTTGAGAGCCGAGCATGATCAACTTGCCCATCTAGGGCGCGACACGCAAAAGTTGGGGGACTGGCTGAGCGGCTTGGAACGCGTCGTGGTTCCAATTGCTTTCTGACGCCCAGCGGTCTCTGATCTCGTCGATGGTGCCGAAGCCGACGGGGCAGCCGGGACTGAAATATACGGATGCGCGGATGGAGCTGGAGGGCATCATCTACCGGTATCGGTGCGGGACGAACACGACGCGCCCCACAGGGGGATGGGTCGACTTACACGAATTCGTCGGTCGAGCCACCTGATCCCGGCATCCGGCCACGCACGCGGCCTGATGCCGTTCGCGGAGACAAGGCGTACTCATCCCGCGCGATCCGGTCCCACCTACGCGGACGAGGTATCAAAGCCGTGATACCCGAACCACGCGACCAACGGGCATCGCAAGCGCCGCGGCTCACACGGAGGCAAGTCCGTCGGACTCAACACCGATGGCTACCGAAACCGCAACGTCGTCGAACGCCGCTTCTGCCACACCAAGCAATGGCGAGGCCTCGCCACCCGCTATGACAAACACGCGATCGTCTACCGAGCCGCTGCCCTCATCCACGCCGCGATCGCATGGACAGGACAATTGTCGGAGACGCCCTAGTCGCACTGGCTGCGGCGGATGGCCTTGGACAATGACCAACCGACAGAAGCAAAGGCCGGTCGCTAGCTCAACAACTTGGCATAGGTCTCAATCGACAGAATGCCTGCGCTGGGATGCTCCTTCGAGATATGGAACACCGAGAATCCAGAGACAGGTAAAGACGTTGACTCCGTGAGGTAGTCGCCTGGGAGCGAGCCTGTTGCGAGCGCCAACTCGCGGGCGATGTCGGGCAGCACCGGCCGGTGGGAGCAAATCACGGTGTTCTTGCGGCGCCGAATAACTTTACCCATGACCGCTCGGATATCGCCGTCGGCGTCATCCCAGGCATCCTGGCTGAGGTCGCGCGTCGACCGAACGGGGCGGTCCAGGTAGTCGCTGAGCGGGGCGACGGTCTGTTGGCAGCGAAGCGCGTTACTGCTCATGATCTTATGCCTGCCAAAAGCGGCAACGGTTGGAACAACTGCCTGGGCCTGCGCATGACCAAGCTCGGTGAGCGGGCGCTCGGCGTCAACGGGGAACTCGTCGCTACGGGCCTCAGCCTTCGCGTGCCTGAGGAGCACAACGGCAAAGGTATCGTGGGCCTCTCGCTCAACGAGCTTCAGGAAAACATCGAAAATCGACTTGTCTTTTTTGTAGCTGAGCGTGGATCGCACTTGGCGAAGCGGGGTCCAGAGCAGCGCATCCACTTCTTTGTTCGGTGTAAACGTGGATCGCTGCACGGCCTGTTCCGTGACTTCCGCGGCCCAGTACTGCACCATTTTTTCTCGCCCTTTTGAGAGCGGGTAGTGGATGCTGCCGAGGTTGACCCCCAGCGTGAGGGAAAGCCCAGTCTCCTCTTGCACCTCTCGAACGGCCGTTTGGGGCAGCGTCTCACCAGGGTCGAGTTTGCCTTTGGGGAAGGAGATATCGCGGTGCTTTGTCCGGTGGATGAGCAGCACCATAATTTCGTCGCCAACCCGGCGCCAGCAGACCGCTCCGGAGGCATAGACGGTTTCTGTCATCGGTTGTTCGTCCGCCTGCGTGCCATAGCGAGTTGCATTTGCCGTGCCTGCATATCTTCGAGCGGCTGGCCCTGTGCGTTGAGGTGGTGGCGTTGCCAGCGGCCGTCGGCCTCGAGGGTCCATGAGTCGATGTCGTCGCTGAACGCGAGCGTGAACATATCGAGTACCTGTTCAACATGCTCTGGTGCGGTGAGCTTGACGAGGGCCTCGATGCGCCGGTCAAGGTTTCTGTGCATCATGTCGGCGCTGCCGATGAGTACGTCGGGGTCTCCGTCGTTGTGGAACGCAAAGATCCGGGAGTGTTCAAGGTATCGGCCGAGAACTGAGCGCACTCGGATGTTCTCGCTATAGCCGGGCTGCCCAGCCTTAATGGCGCAGATGCCTCTGACCCACACATCAACCGGCACACCGTCACGGCTCGCTCGGTAGAGGGCATCGATGATGACCTCGTCGACGATCGAGTTGACCTTGATCTTGATACCACTTTGGCGGCCTTCGCGCGCGGCTGCTGCTTCGGCCTCGATGCGGGACAGCAGCCCGTTGCGGAGGTGCAACGGGGCAACCAGTAGCCGCTTGTATTTCTTCTCAATCGCGTAGCCCGAGAGCACGTTGAAGAGCTTGGTGAGGTCTTTTCCTACCGTTTCTGAGGAGGTCAGCAGCCCGAGGTCTTCGTAAATGCGGCTGGTTTTTGGGTTGTAGTTGCCTGTACCGATGTGGCTGTAGTGCTTCAGCACACCCTTTTCTTCGCGGATGACGTGGACCAGCTTGCAATGGGTCTTGAGCCCGACGATGCCGTACACCACGTGAACGCCAGCTTTTTCAAGCTTGCGTGCCCACACAATGTTTGCTTCTTCGTCAAAGCGAGCCTTGATCTCGACAAGGGCGAGCACCTGTTTTCCCGACTCGGCTGCCTTGATAAGAGCAGCAACGATCGGGCTGTCACCGGACGTGCGGTAGAGCGTTTGCTTGATCGCGAGCACGTTAGGATCTGCGGCGGCCTGTTCAAGGAACGCCTGCACGCTTGTGGCGAAGGACTCGTAAGGGTGGTGCAACAGGATGTCTCGGCGAGCAACGGCCTTGAAAATATCGGCACGCTCGTTGCTGCTTGACGGCTTGAGCCACACGTTGGTGGTTGGCACGTGGTTTGGGTAGTGCAACTCGGGCCGGTCGATGCGGTGCAGGCCAAACAATGCCCGGAGATCGAGCGGTGCGGGGAGGACATAGACCTCTTGCTCCGTGATATCGAATTCCCGGATGAGCAAATCAATCGTGGCCTGGTCCATGTCCTCGCTGATTTCGAGGCGAATGGGCGGGCCAAATCGGCGACGCAGCAGCTCTTTTTCGAGCGCCTGGATGAGGTTCTCGGTTTCGTCTTCTTCGATCTCGACGTCCTCGTTGCGGGTGACGCGGAAAACGTGGTGGTCGAGGACTTTCATGCCGGGGAAGAGGCCATCGAGGTGGTTTGCGATGAGGTCTTCGAGGGCAATGTAGCGAACGTAGTCGAGATCTTCCCTTGCATCCACCCGAATCAGGCGTGGCATCATCTGGGGAACTTTGAGGCGCGCAAACTCTTCTTTACCCGTCTTGGTGTTTTGTACCCGGATCGAGAGGTTGAGCGAGAGCCCTGAGATGTATGGGAATGGATGAGCCGGGTCAACAGCGAGTGGCATCAGGATCGGGTAGATGTGCGCGGAGTAGTGCTGATACAGGATGTCTTTGTCTGCCTGGTCGAGGCTGTCCCACGTGACGACGTGGATGCCTGCCTCGGCAAGCGCCGGGCTGACCAGATCCTTGTACGCGGCAGCGTGCCGGGCCTGCAGCTCGTGCGCCTTCTCTGAGATATCGGAGAGGACATCGTGCGGTGCTCGTCCAACGTTGGTTGGTACGGCGAGTCCCGTGACGATGCGACGTTTGAGTCCTGCCACGCGGACCATGAAGAACTCATCGAGGTTACTCGCAAAGATCGCGAGGAAGTTGGCGCGCTCCAAAACCGGAAGGTTCGCATCCTCGGCGAGCTCAAGCACCCGCTGGTTAAACGCGAGCCAGCTGAGCTCGCGGTCGAGGTATCTGTCGAGGGGGAGAAGGGCTCCGGCAAGACTTTCGCCGGGCAGTGGTACCGGAAGAGGCGCAGTCAACTCGTTCATACCTCCATCTTGGCAGTATTTACTGCCCCGATGGTTGAGAAGTTCTCCTCGACCGCTCAGCGTTCCGCTGGTATTGCACACTTGTTGTTGTAACGGTAAAGCCAGTCGAGCGATAGAGTGCGAGCGCTGGCTCATTATCACCCTCGACATACAACGTCACGTTGGTCACGTTTCTAGTGCGGAGTCGGGCCATTCCGGCCGTCATGAGGAGCCTGCCGAGGCCTTTCCCCGATGCTTCGTGTGCCACTCCAATGGCGTAGACCTCGCCGTGAGCGGCCTCGTCGTCTGCGGTTATCTTGAGCCAGTTATAGGCAATCATGGAACCTGAGGTGTCGGTGAGCACCAGGAAATCACCGGCGTTGAACCAGGATTCGTTCTCCCGTGAGAGCAGGTCGGCAACGGTCAGCTTGCCCTGTTCTGGATGATCCGCAAAGACCCTTGCGTTGAGAGCTACCCACTCGTGTTCGTCGCGACCCGGCTCAAATGTACGGACGGTGACACCGTCGATAGAGGGGACAGTTGTGTCATTTGGGACAGGCGCACTGAGCTGGAGTAGCGTGCGGCTTGGAACAAAACCGTGCTTGTGGGCGAGCGCCCGAGCGGCATCTCCGTTGCCGTGTGCCCAGGTCAGCAGATCACCGGGATGGTTGTCCAGAACTTCGGCCAGCAGCAGGGATCCGATCCCCGCACCTCGGTGCTCAGGAGCGACGGTGAGGTCGAGCTCGCCAGGCGCTGGAGGGTGCGGCGCGTTGATAAGCGCAGCTGCGACAATCGGGCCGCCAACGTGCTCGTACGCAGCAATCATGGTGCGGTCGTTGGCCCGCCAGTCAACAAGGGCCTGGTCCGAAAACGGTGGGACACCGTCGGCAGCGGTGACCTGTCGAACGAGTTCGGTGACCCGTTGACTAGCTTCCGGATCGCTCGGGCTCAGCGTTGACAGGGTCGGTGCGTGATTCGTCATGGTCTTCTTCCGCCAGGTTGAATCGGTAGCCGACATTTCTGACGGTACCGATGAGCTGTTCGAGATCGCCGAGTTTGGCTCGCAGACGCCGAACGTGCACGTCTACTGTTCTGGTGCCACCAAAGTAGTCGTATCCCCAGACCTCGCTCAGTAGCTGCTCTCGCGTAAACACACGTGCGGGGTGGGACGCAAAAAACCGAAGGAGCTCGAACTCCTTATAGGTGAGATCGAGCGGTTTTCCTTTGACCTTTGCCGAATAATTTGCCTCGTCGATCGTCACGCCAGACGCGTGGATGCGATTGCTTGGCGCCTCGGCAACACTCTGTTCGAGGGCGAGGCGTAGCCTTGCATCCGTTTCGGCCGGTCCGGAGCTGTCGAGGATGACGTCGGTCACCATCCAGTCTCCGTTGACCACGGCGAATCCGCCTTCGCTCAGAATAAGGATGATGGGGGTTGCGATCCCTGAGGCCCCGAGCGTCTTACAGAGTGATTTTGCGTTTGCCAGGTCGCGTCGCGCATCCACAAGGATGAGGTCGCTCTCTGGGGCGCTGAGCAGGCGGCTGGTGTTGAGGGGGATGTGCCGCACCTGGTGATTAAGCAGTCCGAGCGAGGGGAGCGCGTCGTGCTCACCCGCGTTTGTGAGGACAAGAAGCTGAGCCACATATCCTCCCGAAAACTATTATTTAGGGGAAATCTTACCCCGATCACCGACCTCCGTCGCGACAACCAGGTTGACCATGCCACAATTGGGACATGGCAGACTCGACCGTTTCAGCGCAGATTCCGGGCGACAGCACGCCTGACAGCGACGCCAACTACTGGCACTGGCCTCGGCTCATCATCGTATGGGCGATCACAATTATCGCGGCGGCGGTTGTGAGCCTGCAGGTTGCGTCGTCGATGCGATTCGAATGGCTACTGTTTGTGCTTGCCGGGGCAACCTTGCTCACGTTCGGCCTGCAACTGGGAACTGCGCAACGCCGCGGATTCATTGACCGAACGGCGATGAGCGTTGCCGGTTCCTTTGTCATCGTCGCCGTGTTTTCGGCGGTCGCCGTGCTCGTGGCCTAGACTAGACACATGGACTCACTGCTTGCTCTCGAACTGTTCTTTGTTGGCCTGCTCGGTTTGGCAACACTGTCGATCGCTTGGATCGCCGGAGTTGTTGTTTTTAAGCTCTTTAAAGGTCAGCGCTAAGCCGCACGGCGGTTTCATCTCGCGCCTTCATTCGAGTGTTGGCGTTGTTGTACCTACGCTGTCTTGTTGAAGGACTGAACTATGATCTCAATCCCAACCGACCTCCCCGCCGAACTCGGACCGCTCTCGTGGCTGCTCGGCGTATGGGAAGGCAGCGGAGTCATCGATTACACGCTTGACCCAGGTACGCCGGACGAGCGTCGCATCACCACAGAATTTGGTCAGCGAGTGAGCTTCAGCCACGACGGCCTTCCCTACCTCAACTACAGCTCGTACGCCTGGATCATTGGCGACGACGCTCACGAGAGTGACGATGTCTCGATGAGCCGTCCGCTCGTGAGCGAGACGGGTTACTGGCGCTTGAGTCGTCCGCAGACGGATAACGATCCTGGTCCTGGCATGCTCCCAGGCGCTGGTGCCGTCGCATATCCAACCGTCGAATCGGTTGAGGCGCTGCGCGTTCCCGAGGCAGAGGGGGAGGGATTCCCTCTCGAAGTTTCGATTGTTCATCCAACCGGTGTGAGCGAGGTCTATCTTGGGCGTATCGCCGGGCCGCGCATCGACCTCGCGACCGATTACGTCATGCGCACTGCTGGCTCGAAGGAATACACCTCGGCGACGCGGATGTACGGGTTGGTTGATGCCCACCTCCTGTGGGCCTGGGACATGAGCGCTCTTGGCCAGCCGCTGAAGAGCCACGCCTCGGCACGCCTGGCCAAACGCGATTAGCTCGTTGCGACCCGCTGCCATCCGGACGGAATGCCTGGTCGTCTGCTCGCGTTGCATCCATTGACTCCAAAAGAATGAGGTTGCATGTCCGAGTTGTCTGGTCCAAGTCCCTTTGCCTCGTTGAACGGTGCCGTTGCTGAGCCGGAACTCGGCCCGATCGCGCATTTTGGTGCGCCGAATCAGGAACAACGGGCACTCGCCAACGGCGTCGCGATTACCGACCTGAGCGACAGGGGAATCATCTCTGTCACCGGGCCAGACCGGCTGACCTGGCTCGACTCCATTACGAGCCAGCGGATATCGTCCCTTCGACCGGGTGAATCAAGCGAAACCATCCTGCTTGGACCAACCGGTCGTATCGAGCACAACATGCATGTGTTTGATGATGGAGAAACGACCTGGCTCATTGTTGAGCAGTCCCAGGTCCACGACTTGTTTGCGTTCCTCGATCGGATGCGTTTCACGCTTCGCGTTGAGGTAGCTATTCGCAGCGAAGAATTTATCGTTGTTGGCGCCTTTCTGAGCACGGCAGAAGGCGAGCCTTCGCCGGCCGCTGGTATCCTCTCCGAGCACGCTGCCGTGCCTGCGGGTATCCCGCTCGTCTGGGCAGACTCATGGGCAACGCCCCCTGCCGGTGGTTGGCAGTATGCGGCCGAAGCTGATGCAACTGGTGAGCCGCATCCAGCGCCGCTGTGGCGGGCGGGTGAGGCGGTTATCCCTCGGTCGAGCGTTGGGCAACTCCTGCTGAGTCTTCCGGATGCGGGTGTATCCGTTGCCGGATGGCTCGCATTTGAGGCGTTGCGCGTTGAGGCTTGGCGACCGCGACAGCTCACCGAAGTCGACGAGCGTTCGATTCCTCACGAGTACGACTGGATGCGTACCGCTGTGCACCTCAATAAGGGCTGCTATCGCGGTCAAGAGACGGTAGCGAAGGTCCATAACCTTGGTCATCCTCCGCGACGCTTGGTCATGCTCCACCTTGATGGAACCGAATCAATCCTGCCAGGGCACGGCGACCCCGTCTACGTTGGCGAGGGCGAGGACCGGAAGCAGGTTGGCCTCATTACGTCAGCGGCTCGGCATTACGAGCTTGGCGGCATTGCGCTTGCCCTGCTGAAGCGTTCGGCGCCTGCCGACGTGGATCTTGTTGTTGTGGTCGGTGACGATCAGACTGAGATCGCGGCAGGCCAGAACGTGATTGTCCCGCCAGGGGCCGGGGCCGTAGCGGATGTCCCGAAGCTCCCTCGCTTGGGGGTTCGTCGACCTGGCTAACCAACCCGACGTACTCACCGACGACGATTCCTGGTTTGCCAGAGGATCCCGTCGGCTTCGGCGACGCTTCGACGTCCGTGCTGCAGTGCGTCGCGTAGCCTTCTCTGCGCCGGCAATCGCGCAGATCACCGCTGCGGCGCTTGTGTCCTATCTCATCGCCTACGCCGTGCTCGGGCATACCAATCCAGTTGTCGCCATCGTCGTGGTTATCTCGAGCCTTGGGCTGCAGCGAGATGCCAGGCCCCGAGTGCTCGTTGAGACCTCGCTTGGCATGGTCATGGGCATCGCCGTTTCTGAGGGCTGGCTCCTGATCTTTGGGCCGGGAGTCTGGCAACTCGGATGCGTGCTCATACTGGTCTTGGTCGCCGGTCGATTCTTTTCGCCGAGTAATAGCTTTGCGGTTATTGCCGCAATTCAGGCCGCCCTTGTGCAGGTGCTTCCGGTGCCAGACGGAGGGCCATTCATGCGCAGTGTTGACGGTCTCGTCGCCGCCGCCGTTGCACTCATCTTCACCGCGTTGATCCCGCGAGACGCGCGACGCGGTCCTCAGCGCGCCGCGCGGAAGCTGTTTGGCGAATGGAACGACGCCCTCTCGTCACTCGCATCAGCGCTCAACCTTGGCGATGAAACGTCGGCGGAACGAGCACTTCAGCGACTCCGCCAGACGCAGAAAATCCTTGACGACTGGGATGAGTCGTTGGAATCGGCCCAAGCCTTGGCAAGGATTTCTCCGTTCGCTCGTCGCCACGCGGCCGAACTTGCCGAGCTCGGAACCGTGCTCAACTACATGGACCTCGCGACACGAAACCTGCGCGTGATCACGCGGCGGGCAATGTTCAAGGTTCAGGATGGTGTGGCCCGCCCCCGACTTGGGCAGCTTATCGTTTCGCTTTCGAGCGGCGTTGTGCAGCTTGGCAAGAGCGTTGAAGATCCGGCTCTGCGTGAAACGGCTCGGGAGAACCTTGAGCTTGTGGTCCCGCGTCTCGATCCGCAACGATCTGGAGTCCAGGATTCGCTCGGCGACGTCGCAATTGTGCTGTCACTTCGACCGATGCTGGTTGACCTCTTGTGTGCGGCGGGCGCTTCCCCCGACGAAGCTCGACATCTCTTGCCGCCGCTCGACTAAATCCACATGCCGCAGGATGCCTCCTGCCGCCATAGACTGAGCACAGTCAGTGTCCACCTCGTTCACAGGGGAAGAATCAGTGTCAGCATCGATGTTTGCGCACCGAATGCTCTTACGGCTTGGGGGCCGAGGAGCTCGCGTGAATCGATCAACAGCGAACATGATTGCGCATGCTCAGCGCGTTGGTTCTCAGGTGACCGTCCCCGATCGCATTCTGCGGCTCGCAGAAGTGCAGGAACATGATGTGCTCGGGTCACCCGTGCTTGTCATCCGCCCTCGGCCGGACGTACTCGCCGCGAGCGACGCCGATGCCCGTTGCCCAGTTCATCTGATCTACCTCCACGGTGGAGGGTTTGTGCTTCCGATCGCACCTCCGCACTGGGCAATCCTTGAATCGTTGTTGCTCACGACGGGCGCCACGATTACGGTCCCGCTGTATCCGAGGGCCCCGGAGCATACCTATGTCAGCACTTACGAATTCCTCGACGAGATCTACTCACTTGTCACAGCCGATCTCGAACCGGGTGGCATCATCGTTTTGGCTGGGGATTCTGCCGGTGGGGGCTTGGCGATCGGACTCGCCATCAGGCTCAAGGAAGCTCATCAACCTCCGCCAGCGGCGATTATCGCGTTCTCTCCCTGGGTTGATCTCAGCCTGACCAACGCCGAGATAGCGGGACTTGAGCGGCGCGACCCTGTGCTTGTTGTCTCTGCACTCATTGGTGCCGGTGAGCTCTGGGCCGGCGAGACCGATGTGACACATCCATTGCTGAGCCCGGTGCATGCCGATCTCAGCGGTATGCCGCCACTGTATATCTACCAGGGTGGCAGGGACATCATGCTGCCCGACGTCATGACGCTGACCCGGAATATGGCCACTGCGGGTGGCGACGTTGAGGTCAGGATCTTTCCGGCTGGTTCGCATCTGTTTATATCAGCCATTCGCACTCCGGAATCAAAAAAGGCTGTGCGCCATGCAGCGGCAACTATCAAGCGGCTGGCTCGAAAGAATCGATCGCGGATTGCTCAAACCCTTTAGCCGTGTTTCAGGTACGATCAGACTTGGTAGTCGGGGGGCTACTGCACAACCTATTGGGTTGATCACACGATACAACTCGTATTGGATGATGTATGACCCCCACACTAGTGAGGGGACTGCATGAGTATTCGCATCGAACGCAACACCGTGCTGACTGAGCGACGCCAGTCGATGGTGAGTGATGCCGTTGGTCGACTGATCAGCTCAACAACGCTTGCGATCTGCGTGGTCGGCCCTTCAGGCGTTGGCAAGACGCTGCTCGCTCAGCAGATCGCGCTTGGTCTCGTGAACGACCCGTCTGCGATTTTGCCTATCCACTGTTTTGAGGCGCTGAGCGCGAGCCCAGGCGCTGCGCTTGCCGGGGCCCTCGGGCTGACTACCGACGGCGGACTCCAACCACTACTCGCTGCCGCCGGCGCTGCGCTTGCCGGGCTCGCAACGGTCGGTCCTGTGGTACTTCTGGTGAATAACGCCGAACACCTTGACCAGGTCAGTGGTGCCGGTCTTGTGCAGTGCGCACGCATGCCAGGCGTCAAGCTTGTGATCACGGCCTCAGACGGTGCTCGCCTCCCTACCGCGCTCCAGCAGTTGTGGGAGTCGGGCGAATGCGAGCGTCTGGATCTTGGCCCGTTCGACGTTGAAGAATCCGCAGAATACCTTGCAGGCCTGTTCGCAGAACGGGTGACTGTTGGTACGATCCAACGACTCTTTGCCGCAACCGGAGGGCATCCGCTACTGCTCAGGGAAGCCGTGCACGATGTGGCTCAGTCGGAGCAGCTTCATGTGAGCGACGGACTTGTGTCGCTTTCTGATTCTGCAGATGCTCTCGGTGCTCGGCTGTCGGATCTTGTTGCGGCCCGTCTCGCGCGGGCTGATGATGTTGTGCGTCAGACGACGGAGATTCTTGCGCTTGCGGGTCCGGTTCCCGTTTCTGTGATTCGTCAGCTGGTGAGTGATGCCCAGATGGATTCGATCTTGGCTGGGGGATTTGTCGAGCGCGTTGTCATCACCGTTCCGTGCCTGCATGTGCGCAGTGAAATTGCCGCTGAAGCTATCCGCAACGGCCTCAGCATCCGTGTCATGCGGGAGCATTTTGAGCGGTTTCAAAACCTCCTTGGCTCCGCGTCTCATCAGCCGGGGTTTGGGATAGACCGTGCCCTTTGGGCGCTTGCTTGCGGCGCCGAGATCACCAACGCCGAGCTGTTTGCAGCGGTTCACGAAGCCTCAGCGGTGCATCGGTATGAAAGCGTGATTACGATGACCGATGAGATGCTTGGCAGGGATGGCAATTTGCTTGACCGCTCGCTGCTCCTGATGCGGGCCCAAGCGCTCTTTGTGACCGGGCAGGAGCGTCGATCGCGTCGCACGCTTGATTCGCTCGTGGAAGCGGGGGATAGGGAAGGCGTGATGCTCGCCGCCCTCGTCATGCACAGTGCAGAAGAAACGGTTTCGTTCTTTGACACCACGAGTGGGCGCGAAAATGTGACAAGGGCCCTCGACCTGCTTGACGAGCGATCCGTGCAGTTCCCGGAGCACGAGCCAAGCTGGTCTGCCTATGCGGCGGCCCTGCTGGTGCGACAAGGCGATACGGAGGTCGTTGAGGAACTGCTGCAGGCCGCAGAAAACACCAAGCTTCCCGTGCATGTGAGAGCCGAGGTATGCACACACCTCTCAATCGCGCTGACGCTTCGGGGTCGCCCGTTGCTTGCCCAGGAGTATGCGCTGCGCTACCTCGGTTTCGATTTTGTATCGCCGGATGCTTCGCCGTGGCTCGACGGGGACCTCATGCATGCGCTGAGTCTTGCTCAATTTGCGCTGGGAATCCCCGTGCAGGAATTGACGGCTTCCGGTGCAGGAGTCGACTGGAACCGCGTCGATCTTCGCTTTGCCAACCTGCACGCCGGTGCTGGCCTTCTCTGCCACGACCTCGGCCACGCCGCGTTAGCGCTCGGGGAGTTTCGACAGGGCGTTCTTGAGCTCGCCGAGAATGACTATTCCAATATCGGGAGTTATGTTTTGGCCGGAGCTGCCGGCTCGGCCGCTCTTCTTGGAAACGCCGAACTTGCCGCTAAGTACCGAACTGCTGCGGGCACCGAATGGGTTGGAACCGCGCGAATGGTGGGCGCTGAGGCTCGGCGATTGTTGCTCCTGCCCACCCTGCTTTGTGACGGAGAGGCCGCACTTGCCGAGACCGGACAGCAATTGGTGGCTAGCTTGCAATCGACCGGTGACATGTATGCCGAGTTGAGGGTTCTTCACGACCTCTTTCGGTTTGGTGTTGCGGTCGACCTTACGCGAGCCACCGCGCTTGCCTCTGCGGTTGAGGGCCAGCTCGCCGACGCTCTCGAACTCCTCTTTACTGGCGTGGTCCTGCAGGATGCCGACCGGCTCGGTCGCGCCGTGCAAGCCTTTCTTGCGGGCGAGCGTCAGCTCTACGCAGCAGAGGCGGCAGTACTGCAGGCGCGGGTATTGCTTGTAGCTGGCGATGATCGACGTGCAGCTGAGAGCCGCGCCGCGGCAACTGAACTCTTGCTTCCCCTCGGCTCAGTGAACACACCGATTCTTGGTCGTCGGTGGAGCGACGACGATACCCTGACGAGCAGAGAGCAACAGATCGCAGAGCTGGCCGCCCGCGGGAGCTCAAACCGTGAAATCGCAGAGGAGATGGTGCTCTCGCAGCGAACCGTCGAGGGGCACCTGCAGCGCGTCTACGCAAAGCTGGAGATCGACGGACGTGCGCAGCTTATGCCAGCGGACGCACGGTATCCCAAGGTACCGTAAGCTCGCCGAGACGCCAGCGGCTTTGGTCGCCAACAACAGCCCAACCTTCGTGTTGGAGAGCAGCTACAGACGCGAGCCAGCGCTGCGGAGCCCCAAAGCTCGCAAGGGGAGCATTGCGCTGCCAAGCTCGGTCGAGATCGTTGAGGAGTCGATGGATGCCCTCGCCAGGAACGTTGCGATGGATGAGCGCCTTTGGGAGCCGCTCAGCAAGCACTGAGGGCGAATCATAACAACCGGCCCTCAGCGAGAGGGTGAGGGTACGAGGCCCATGCCGGTCGAGGGTTATCCACGAGGAGACCCTGCCGATTTCGTCGCATGTGCCCTCAATGAGTACCCCGCCGTACTGCAACCTTGCAAGCATCATGTCCCAGGCCGCGGCAACGTCGGTTTCCTGGTACTGCCGCAGGACGTTAAACGCGCGGATAACCGCTGGCCGACGACCGTCTCTGAGCGGAGTCTCAAAGCCGCCGCGCTCGAAGGAGACGCGCGCGTTTTCACGGAATTGAGTGTGGCCGGCCCGCACCTTTGCGAGGTGTTCGCGCGCTCCGGCGACGCGGTCAGGCTCGATTTCGATGCCGATGAGTTCGGCATCCTTCCGAACGGCATGCAGGCGTCGTTCGAGTTCAAGAACGGTGACGGCGCTTGCGCCGTAGCCAAGATCGACCACCAGAGGATCGAGTGCCTTCGTGAATTCGGGTAGCTGTGCGATCCACCTGTCGACTCGCCTGAGGCGATTTGTCCCGGTGGTTCCCCGCGTGACAACGCCAAAAGCCATTAGTCCATTTTCTCAGGAGTGCCCGTATGCTTCCGACCAAAAGTCGTGTTCGCGGCTGGGTATTTGCCGAATGTTTCTCTCACCTTCACCTCGTCACAAGACTCGGTTTTCGGGCCGGTAGCCCGGCGACCCGTTAGGATGGAGTGCATGACTGAACCTCTCACTCTTGTATTGCTGCGCCACGGAAATAGCGACTGGAACCAGAAGAACCTGTTTACGGGTTGGGTCGATGTTCGCCTGAGCGAGCAGGGGAGAGGCGAGGCTGTTCGTGCCGGCGAGCTGCTCGCCGAGTCAGGCATCAAGCCTGACGTGCTGTATACCTCCGTGCTGAGCCGCGCCATCCAGACCGCAAACCTCGCGCTCGATTCTGCCGACCGCCTCTGGATTCCAGTGAAGCGGTCTTGGCGTCTCAACGAGCGTCACTACGGTGCGCTCCAGGGCAAAGACAAGGCACAGACGCTTGCCGAGTACGGCAACGAGCAGTTCATGACCTGGCGCCGGTCGTTTGACACTCCGCCGCCACCCCTCGATGACAACAGCGAGTGGTCGCAGGTTGGTGACGAGCGCTACGCCGACCTCGGCGACGATGTGCCACGCACCGAATGCCTCAAAGACGTCATCGATCGTATGCTGCCGTACTGGCACTCAGACATCACCGTTGATCTTGCCGCTGGCAAGACCGTGCTGGTCACGGCGCACGGCAACTCGCTTCGTGCGCTTGTGAAGCATCTTGACGGCATCTCAGATGAAGACATCGCCGAGCTCAACATCCCGACGGGCATCCCGCTCGTGTACAAGCTCAACAGCAACTTTGAGCCCCTCGGCCCCGGCGAGTACCTCGACCCAGAGGCCGCAGCCGCCGGCGCGGCAGCCGTTGCCGCACAGGGCGCGAAGAAGTAACACTGACCAACACGAAGAAGGGCCCAGCGGGCGAATGCCGCGGGGCCCTTCTTCTGTGTCTGGCGAGGGTTAGCTGTACTCGCCCGTCGCGAGGTACTGAACCTTTTTCGCGATTGAGACGGCGTGGTCGGCAAAGCGCTCGTGGTAGCGGCTAGCAAGGGTCGCATCCACGACGTTGGTGACCTCACCCTTGAAGGTGTCGCTGAGTACCTTTTCGAAGACCTTTGCGTGCAATTCGTCGATGCGGTCGTCTGTGTTGCGGATGTCCTCAATGATGAGCAGGTCTTCGGTGCGCAGGAGCGTCACAACGTTGGCGGCGACCTGTACGTCGAGCTCGCCCATCTCGCGGAAGATCTTGCCGAGGCCCTTTGGGATAACGCTCTCGGGGAATCGGTAGCGAGCGAGCTGAGCGATGTGCTCAGCGATGTCTCCCATTCGCTCAAGCGAGGCGCTAATCCGCAGGGCGCTCACGATAATGCGAAGGTCTTTTGCGACAGGCTGCTGCCTGGCAAGGATAGTGATGGCAAGCTCGTCGAGGCTTGTCGCGAGCGTGTCGATGCGGAGGTCGTCTTCAATTACGGCTTCCGCGAGTGCAACATCCGACTCCTGGAACGCCTTGGTGCCGCGCTGAATGGCAGACTCCACCAATTCTGCAATTTCGGCGAGGCGCGTTTGGACCTCGCGCAATTCTTGTTGAAACACTTCACGCATGGTGATTGGGGCCTTTCTGATGCCGCGCAAAATCGCCGCGACAGGGTCGGGAGTCACTTCTTCGGTTCTTATTGTTAGCCCCCAAGGTTAACGGATGGTGCTGCCTACGTAAACATCCGCTGAATCCCGGAACATCTGTGGCTATCTCAGAGGTGGCTCGTTTGGTTTGTCAGTACGCTTGAGCCATGGAATCCGTTTGGTTGGTCCTCCTCGCGCTTTCGCTCGGGTTGCTCGTTGGGGTTGGCTTCACCCTCATTGGACTCTTGGCAGCACGCCGCGGGCGGGAGAGCCGTGAGGCGCAAAGCCCGACGGTGTCGGCCGAGGTAGCCGACGTCCTCGAAGCGGTCGAATCATTCGCCGTCATTCTTGATTCTTCGCTCAACGTCATCTACGCCAATGACGCAGCACAGCAGAGTCCGCTTGTTGGCGAGGGACTCTTGCGTCACGGCGCGTTGCAGGCGGTTGCCGGAGACGTGCTCGCAACTGGCGAGTCCGTCACGATTGAATTGCGTGATGAGTTTGCCTCCGCCGACCGCCAAGGTGAGCGCCAGCTCGGTGAAGCTCCCGAGTTTGACGCGGATGGGCTCGACCACACCGGCGAGAACCTGTGGGTGCGAGGCGCGCGCTTGGGCTCCCGATTTGTCTTCATCGTGGTGGAGGATCGCGGAGACGCGTGGCGGCTCGACGCAATGCGGCGCGACTTCATCGCCAACGTCAGCCACGAGCTGAAGACTCCGGTGAGCGCCGTTTCGCTGCTTGCAGAGGCGCTCCAGGAAGCCGCTGATGACCCAGAGATGGTGTCGCGTTTTGCGTCGCGACTCAGTACGGAGAGCGCAAGGCTTGCCAATCTCACCTCAGACATCATCAGGCTGTCTGCTGCTCAGGAGAGTAACCCGGCAATTGCAAATACCCCACTTTCGGTCAACGATTTGCTTGCACGAGTGCTGGACGAACACCGCACCCTAGCCGAACAGCGAACGATGACGGTTGTTGTTGCTCGAGCAGACGGTCTCCGCGTCTTTGGTGATGCGGAGGCACTCGGTGTTGCGTTCTCGAACCTCGTGAGCAACGCGATCAACTATTCTCCGGATGGATCACATATCGGCATCGGGGTGACGGTGGTCGAGGACCCTGAGGGTGCCCCGGCCTCGATTGAGATCGCAGTGACCGACCAGGGGCGCGGCATCCCACCTGAGGATCTCGACCGGATTTTTGAACGCTTCTATCGCGTCGATCCGGCTCGCTCCCGCGATACTGGAGGGACCGGGCTTGGTCTCAGTATCGTGAAGAACACCGTGCAGGGGCACGGGGGACGTGTTCGTGTCTGGTCAAGGCCTGGCGACGGCTCGACATTCACCGTGACGCTGCCACTCCACGAGGACTCCGCTGATCATGTTGCGCCGGCAAAACCGGTGACCGCCGTTGCGCCGGCACCTCGACAGGCAAAAACGCCGAAGTCATCACGGGCAGGCAACATTGCCAAAGCCGAGAAACCGGCGAAGCCAGGTAAAGCGAAGAAACCTCCCAAAGCGTCCAAACGCCAATCTCGTACCGAGAATCAATCACCCTCCTCACTGATAAGGGAACACGAATGACCCGCATTTTGCTTGTTGAAGACGAAGAATCTATCTCTGAGCCGCTGAGCTTTATCCTTCGTAAAGAGGGTTATGAGGTGGATGTCGTCCAAGACGGACTCTCAGCGATGGCCGCATTTTCTGCGAGCGAGCCAGATCTTGTGTTGCTTGATCTGATGCTGCCGGGGAAGCCCGGGACCGAAGTATGTCGTGAAATGCGGGCCGTATCGCGCCTGCCCATCATCATGCTCACCGCGAAGGACTCAGAAATCGACATCATTGTTGGGCTTGAGCTTGGTGCTGATGACTACGTCACAAAACCGTATTCGTCGCGCGAGCTGATGGCCAGGATCAGGGCGGCCCTCCGTCGTGTGGTGAGCCCATACGAGACGGACGAAGACACCCTGCTTGTTGTTGGCTCAGTGACGCTCGATACCGATCGGCACGCCGTGACAGTTGACGGTAACGAGATTACGATTCCGCTTAAGGAATTTGAGCTGCTTGAGGTGCTCATGCGAAATGCCGGGCGCGTGCTCACTCGAGGTCAGCTCATCGACAGGGTGTGGGGGAGCGACTACTACGGAGACACCAAAACCCTCGACGTACACATCAAGCGCATTCGTTCCCGAATAGAGCGGGACCCATCCGCTCCTGCGCTGCTGCACACGGTTCGCGGGGTTGGCTATCGTTTCGAGAAGTAACGACGCCTATGGGGCGTTGAGGCGTGCGGCGCTCGCATATCGCTCCCGACGAGCGAGGTAGCGCTGATGGCGTTCGGGGTCTGGGTGGGCGGTCTGTTCGATATCCGCGGCAAAATCGCGGATGCTCTCCCATCGTTGGTGCGCTCCGACCGCGATCCCAGCGAGGTAGGACGCGCCTTGGGCCGCGCCGTGGCCGTTGCGCGGGCGGAGAAATGAAAGCCCCGTCACGTCGGCCTTGATCTGGAGCCAAGCGGCAGAGGCGGACCCTCCGCCGGTCGCGAGCACCCGCTCGACGGGAAAACCGTTTTGGACGAGTTGGTCAATCCCAATTGCGAGCGAGGTGGCCGTTCCCTCCATCGCTGCAACCATGAGATCGTAGCCGTCGGTTGTGAGATCGATTCCGTCAATAACACCACGCGCGGTTGGGTTCCACGACGGGTTTCGCTCGCCGGCGAGGCTCGGAACCATTGTCAGTCGTGAAGGGCGAGGCTTGGCGAGCAACTGGTCTGAATCTGTCAGGTCTTGCCCTGGCATGAGACGACCAAGCCAGTCAACGACGGCGCCAGAGGTGACTTGGGCGTTGAGCAGGAGGTCGACGCCAGGCACACAGTGCCTGGCGTGCAGGAAACCGTCAATCGTTGTGCCCGCGGGAACCGCGAGAATGCCAACGGTTGAGAATCCTGTCATCTCAACGAAGGGATCGCCTGGCCCCAGAACGCCGGCTTCGAGGGCCGTTCCAACGGAGTCGATGGCGCCAGCCGCGACGGGGGTTCCCGCGGGAATACCTGTCGCTCGTGAGGATTCCTGCGTGACCCTGCCAATGACGGTTGTTGTTGGAACGACGTCGGGCAACAGCTGAATGGGCACCTCGCTGGCAGATAGGCTGCGATCAAATTGACCTGTTACCTCGTCAAAGCCTTGCATAAGGGATGCCGTGCTGTCGTCGAGTGACGAAACCCCAGTGAGCATCTTGGCAATGAAGCCGTTGGCAGACAACACAACTGAGCATTCTCGCATGCAGAGAGGGTGCTCTTTTGCTAGCCAAAGCAGTTTTGCCGTCCCGAAGAATGGGTCTGGGCCGTTTCGGTGGCCGGGAGCTATAGCCTCAATGCGGTGCGCCTCAGAGGCGGCCCTCCGGTCGAGCCAGGTGAGTGCAGGCGTCACCGGCGTGCCGTCGCTCGCCAACGCGACAAGCGTTGGTGCCTGGGACGTCACCGCAACGCCGAGCACGCGATACGTGCCAACGACTCCTGGCGTGATGGCGCAGACCCCTTCCCACCACTTTGTTGCGTCCTGCTCAGCGGCGGCGGCCGCTGACATGAGCGGGTACCTCCAGTGTCCCTCTGCGACCCGGTGACCAGACAGGGTTGTTGCTACGACTTTGACCGAGCTTGTCCCAACGTCAATTCCAAGGAGCACTGCATCAGACTGGATCATGGGAAGCACCGTTTCATGGAGGGCTGATGAAGGCTCAGCAGCGAGCAAGGGGAAGGGTTGTTACAAATCATGATTGTAACAATTTCGGAAACGTTAAACCGTTATCTTGCGAGATGAGATCAAACCGGTTGTTAGGATTGGCGTGACGATCTGCAGCACGGTCGTCTCTGGCAAAGGATCGGGCAATGCGGGCAGACGACACAAACGAAGCTATTCCTGCTGGCGCCGAACACGTTCGAGGCCTTGGCAGGCGAAAAGCAGCACGCCTCGCGTATGTCACTGACCTCCTCAATAACGAAGATTTTGTGTCGGTTGACGATCTGGCCGACATGCTCGACGTGAGTAGGATGACCGTCCACCGAGACCTGGACGAGTTGCAGCACAAGGGCGTGCTTCGCAAGATGCGCGGGGGAGCAACGGCACATCGTTCGGCAAAATACGAGAGTGATCTGCTGTTTCGGGCGCGGCTTCTCACTGATGAAAAGAAAGCTATCGCGAAAGAAGCCTCAACCCTGATTGCTCAGGGCGACGTTGTTCTTGTTGATGCTTCAACGACCACGTATGAGATGTTCCCATATCTGGCGGAGAGCGTCCCACTCACGGTTATTACGAATTTTTGGCTCGCGATTCAGGAGCTTGCCGAGGTCCCCGATATCAACATAATTGCGCTCGGTGGCGACTACGTTCCGCAGTATCGAGCATTCCTCGGTGCGGTGTGTGAACACGCCCTTGACGAGCTCTATGCCGACATTTTGTTTGCCTCGACCTCCGCGATGCAGGGGTCGTCCTTGTATCACCAGGATCAAAGGGTTGTGTCGGTGAAGCGCGCGATGTTGCAGTCTGCTCGCACCAGGGTCCTGCTTATGGATCACACGAAGTTTGGCCACGGATCGTTGCACAGGCTCGGCACGCTCGAAGAGTTCACCCACATTGTGGTTGATGACCGCGTGAGTACCGCCGATCTTAATTATCTTCGGGACGCCGACATTGAGGTTCTTGTCGCCACGGTGTGATGTCGGCCCGCCGCGTGCGGATACCTGATGGATTTGCACTTGCACTTGCACTTGCACTTGCACTTGCCTGAGTATGCCGTGACGTCTGCTGCCGCTTGAGCCGCGGGTAGTTGTGCGCTGCGCCGCCCCATTGCATTGGTGCGCCCTGTTGGGGCTTTTGCTGCTGTTTGTGCGCCGGAGGTCACCTAAGTTGTTATTTCAAAGTTGTCTTGTAACAATGTAACTGTTATATTCACATTTACATTGTTTCGTTTTGTGTGAGATGAACACGCAACGCCACCACCTGAACCGGTGAACGGCTGAACTGCAAGGGAGCAGATCCAGATTGATTGACACTCGAACCCGTTCCACCCGCAACACGGTTATCAAGCGATCGGCCGCCGTAGGCGCCATCGTCATACTGCTCTCACTCATGGTGGCAAACACGAGATTTCTCTCGGCTGATGAAGCAGTCGCGGTTATTCCCACCACGTTTGTGGCAGCAGACTTCGCCGCAGAGCACTACGACGGAATCGTAGACGCCGTGACCGAGAACGCAATGCCATTGACCGAGCTGGCAGCCGAGCTTGCTGCGGCCCCCGAGACCGCCGGTGAACGATTGGGAACCGTGGCGGGGACGGACAAATATGCGATCTCCGTTGACGCTACGGGCACCGTGACCGCAATTGATGACCGGTTCATCACACTCCTCGTTGACGGGATGCCTGATGGTAGTGACGTACGGATTGCAATTGGCCAGGCAATCAACGGCACAGCGCTTCGCGATGTCACTGGGACGGTCAAGTTTTCAGACTTTCCAGGCCAGACGGACTACCAGCAGGTCGCCAATGAGTACCGAACGCTTACTGTTGCCCGTGTTGTCGACAAGCTTGGCCCGGTCACAATCGGTCAGCGGCTCAGCAGCACTGGCGTCTTTGTGACGAACTCTGGCCCCGCCGCAACATTTATGCTCACCCCCGTATCCATCGAGGTGGCGTCGTGATTGGAGAACAGCGCCAGGTGGCTGACCCTGAGGTTGTCCTCCGCGCGGTGAACGTGAGCAAACACTACGGAGCGACTCAGGCACTCAAAGGTGTCAATTTTGAGGTCCGCCGAGGAAAAGTCACGGTGCTGTTTGGCGAAAATGGTGCCGGAAAATCCACGCTCATGAAGATTCTTGCTGGTGTCGAGCGCCCAACTGGTGGATACCTTGAGCTTGACGGACGCCGCATAGAACTTGAATCACCAACACAGGCTGTTGACGAGGGCATCTCGATCATCCACCAAGAACTGAATCTCTGCTCCAATATGAGCGTCGGGGACAATATCTTCATCGGGCGCGAGCTCATCAATCCGCTTGGCGGTGTCCGTTATGGCGAGCAGTATCGCATCGCGAAACAGCTCATGGCCCAGCTCGAAGAAGATATCGACCCGGCAACGCCTGTGTCTGATTTGCGACTTGGGCAGCAGCAAATCATCGAAATCGCGAGAGCACTTGCCGCAAAAGCCCGAATTCTGATTATGGACGAGCCGACCTCGGCGCTCAGTGCCTCAGAAGTTGAGGTGCTGTTTCGTGTGATGCGGGAGCTGCTCGAACAAGACGTCGCGATCGTCTATATCTCGCACCATCTCGAAGAGGCAATTGAAATTTCAGACCACGCAGTCGTCTTCCGGGATGGCGAGTTGGTTGCGACTGCTGATGCCGCAGATATCGATCTCGCCTGGGTCGTCGCAAAGATGACGGGCTCGTCAGCAGAATACGATTTCACCGACTCACCACGGCAATTTGGCGAGGTCGCGCTCAGCGTCAACGGCCTGAGCGTAGCTGATCCAACGGGTGCCGCGAGGCTCGCAGTGAATAATGTGTCACTGTCAGTTCGCGAAGGAGAAATCGTCTGCCTCTACGGACTCATGGGGGCCGGACGGACAGAACTCGTTGAAGCGCTCGCCGGTCGCGAACCTGTTGCCGCCGGTTCGGCGTCCCTCGGGTCGACCGACCTGCGTCGGTACTCCATACGCGAGCGAATCGCCATGGGGATAGGGCTTGTTCCAGAAGACCGGCAACGCGACGGCCTCGTGCAGCTCATGAGCGTCGGGCAGAATATGTCGCTCGCAAGCCTCACGAGCATGGTCACCGGCATGTTTGTGTCGCGCCGAATAGAGCGCGAACGAATCCGTGAACAGATCGCGGATGTGCGGGTGAAGACAGCGTCCCAGGACGCGCCAATCACGTCCTTGAGCGGCGGCAACCAGCAAAAAGTGGTCATCGGAAAAATGTTGCTGACCAGACCGAAAGTACTCCTGCTCGACGAACCAACACGCGGAATCGATGTTGGTGCGAAGGGGGAGATCTTTAGCCTCCTGTTCCAGGAAGCAGAACGAGGTCTCGCCGTGCTTTACGTCACGAGCGAGATTGGCGAGGCGCTGACAGCATCCCACCGCATCTTGGTGATGTCGAAGGGGCGTATCGTGCGGGAATTTGATCCGGCAACCAGCACACGAGAAGAAGTCATGGCCGCCTCAGGCGAATCAGAGGTTGGCATCCACCCGAACGGAGTAACACAGTGAGTACAAACGTTATGACGCCCCGAGCGGATGCGACGGCCAGCACCTCCAAACGTGGACGAATCAACATGAATGTGGTCCTCATTGAGGGACGCGCACTGATCGCACTTGTGCTCATCGTGATCATCTTTTCGTTGTTGTCGCCGAACTTTCTTGGAATCGACAACCTTCTTGTGATGACAAGGCACGTCGCGATGAACGCGATTCTTGCGATCGGGATGCTGCTGGTTGTGCTCAACGGTGGCATTGATCTTTCCGTTGGTTCGACGGTTGGGCTTTCTGGCGTTGTTGCGGGCTCGCTGCTCGAAGGCCTTGAGATCCCAAGCTTCAACATGTTTGTGTACCCCGCGGTTTGGGTCGTGATTGTTATTTCACTGGCAGTCGGGCTTTTGGTTGGCTATATCAATGGTGTGCTGATCGCTCGGTTTAGGGTCGCACCGTTTATCGCAACGCTCGGAATGCTCTACATCGCGAGAGGCGCGGCCCTGCTCATTACCGATGGGACGCCTTTCTCCAAGTTGCGGGGCACGCCAGAACTTGGCAACACGGGCTTTCTTGAATTTCTGAAATCGAGTCCGCTCGGCCTGCCAATGCCCGTGTGGGCGATGATCGTCTTTGCCGTTATATTCTCCCTTGTGCTGAACAAAACGGCCTTCGGCCGATGGCTGTACGCGACGGGCGGCAACGAGAAGGCCGCCGAGCTCTCAGGAGTACCGGTCAAGAAAGTACAGACCCGCGTCTACGTGCTGTCGGGACTCTGCGCAGCCGCCGTTGGCCTCCTACTCACCGCGGACCTGTCGTCGGCAACCCCGGCCGCCGGCGAGTTCTTTGAGCTCAACGCGATCGCGGCTGCTGTTATCGGAGGCGCTGCACTGTCCGGCGGACGAGGCACGATCAGAGGAACGCTCATCGGGGCGTTTGTCATCGGGTTCCTCGTTGACGGACTTGTGCTCGTTGGGGTCTCCCAGTTCTGGCAGCAAATTATTAAGGGAGCGGTCATTATTATCGCCGTCGCACTTGATCAGTTTCAGCAATCGATGCAGAAGCGCAGCTCCATGAAATCAATTGCCCAACCGGCTTCCCCTCCGGTGCCAACACTTCCCGCGGATGCCTCAGAACCAGTCGCGGAGACAACAGGGCGCCGTTAAGCGTCGCCCAAACTCATCATCACCAGCAGGGCTGCAACCTCCAATCATCAGGAGAAGGGGGATAGCCGTCCTGCGCCAAGAAAGGTTCATAATGATTCGCAAAGTTGCAACATTAGCCGTGCTCGGAGCCGTCGCAATCGGCATGACCGGTTGCTCGAATACTGAGGAGCCGGCAACGGCAGAGGGGAAAGGAACAATTGCAGTCATCGCGGTTGACCTCGCGAGCCCCTATGAGCGCGTGCTCGTTGATGCGGCAGAAGCCGAAATCGAAAAGGCCGGCTACACCGCGACGATCAACGCGCATAAGCTCGACCCCGATAAAGAAAACCAACTCATTGACTCGGCCATTAGCAATAAGGTCAAGGCTATTATTCTTGACCCTGCTGGTGCGGAGGTCAGTATCGCCGCGGTCCAAAAGGCAACGGACGCAGACATTCCCGTCTTTGTGCTGAATGCCGAAATCGCCGAGCAGGGGATTGCGAAGTCGCAGATCGTCTCGAATAACGCGCAAGGATCGCTTCTTGGCGCAGAAGCCTGGGTCGAGGCAATGGGTGGCGAGGGTAAATACGTTGAACTCGTCGGACCGCCGACCGACAATAACGCCAAGGTGCGGTCTGACGGTTACGCCTCGATTATTGACGGATACCCTGGGCTTGAGAAAGTCGGAGAAGAAACCGCCAACTGGCTGCGCGGCCTCGCCAAGGAAAAGATGGAGGGGCTCATCGCCGCAAACCCTGACATTACGGGCGTGATCTCTGGCAACGACGAGATGGCCCTCGGCGCAATCGAAGCGCTCACCCAGGCTGGGATGATCGACCGAGTTAAAGTTCTTGCCTTTGACGGCTCCGTTGATGCGGTTGAGGCCGTGAAGAACGGCACGCTGGTTGCAACCGTCCTCCAGCCTGTTCTTGGGGTGGTCGAGGCAACAGTCGCCCAAGCCGTGAGCTATATCGAAACGGGAGAGACAGGCGTGAGCGAAGAGAAGCAGAGCATTGACTGCATGCTCATCACCAAGGAGAACGCCGATAAGTATGTTTCGGCCTTTGTCCTCGACGAGAACTAACACCTCCGATTTATCCAACGACAGATACAGAAAGGGTCATGATGACCGACCAGAAGACCACGAGCGGAATACCAACTTCCATGAGGGCGAGCGTCTTGAGCGAGCCAGGAAGCCTCTCTGTCCGTGACGTCCCTGTTCCGCAACTCGATGCCGACCAGGTGCTCGTTCAGATCAGCGTTGTTGGGGTGTGTGGGTCAGACACGCACTTCTATACCGATGGACACATTGGTGACCTGGTCGTTGACGGGCCGCTTATCCTCGGTCACGAATCGGCAGGACGGATCGTGGCCGTTGGGTCAGCTGTATCGGCGGACCGTATTGGGCAGCGCGTGTCGATCGAACCGCAAACACCCTGCCGCGTCTGCAACTACTGCAAGGAAGGGCGCTATAACCTGTGCCCCAACGTTGAGTTCTATGCAGCCCCGCCGATAGACGGAGCGTTTGCGGAGTACGCGGTGATCACGTCTGATTTTGCCTATGACGTACCTGATTCGCTGAGCGACAAGGCCTCCGCACTGATCGAGCCATTGAGCGTTGCCGTGTTTGCCGGGCAGACGGCAAAACTGACGCTCGGGTCCACGGTGTTCATCACGGGGGCGGGGCCGATCGGTATCCTTGTTACCCAGGTTGCCAAGGCGTTTGGGGCAACGGAAATCATCGTCTCAGATACCGTTCCGCAGCGGCGTGAGCATGCCCTCCGATTTGGGGCAACACGGGTGATCGACCCGCTCGCGGAGGACGTCGGTGATCTCGATCTGAATGTTGACGTCTTTATCGACGCCTCGGGTGCCCCCGCGGCGATGAAGGCCGGTGTGCATGCGGTCCGTCCCGGAGGTCGAATCGTGTATGTCGGCATGGGTCCTGACACGATCGAGCTGCCAATCGCGTTGATCCAAATGCGCGAGATTGAGGTGACAGGCATTTATCGGTACGCAAACACCTGGCCGCTCGCCATTGAGCTGGCATCGTCTGGCGCAGTTGACCTCGACTCGTTGGTCACGGGGGAGTTTGGTCTTGACCAGGTTGAAGAGGCCCTTCTTGCAGCAGGCTCAGATCCAACAGCGCTGAAGTCCGTTGTTGTGCCGAGCCTCACCGCTGGGCGATAGTCCGAACGGGTTTCGTCCTACGGGATACACGAACGGCCCCTCTGCGATGCAGAGGGGCCGTTCGGCGTAACAGGTGCGGTCAGCGCTTACTGATCTGCTGTCTCAAGCTCGGGGGTGACTGCATCGGCGTCTGGCGTCGCGGTGCTGGTCGAGGTTGGTGCCGCGCTTGGCGTCGCGACCTCGGTGGCCTGTGCAATCTCGCGCTCCGAAAGAACGAGGTGCTTGTACTCAGGAAGCGTTCCGTCGAGAACAGGTACCTCAAGCTCAACGCCAGTTTTCTCGCCGTACTGGAAGAATACTGGGATGATCGCGCCTGGCTTGGTGTCGACGTCCTCGAAGATCAGAACGTCTTGGTCTTCGTCGCCAAACTTGTTGATGCCAGGAGCCACCGTGACGGAGTCTTCAGCCTGGCTGTTGCCATCCTGCACGTGAACGTTGAGGTCAACGGTGTCTGCGGAGTTGTTGACCACGCTGAAGACAACGCTGTACGTGCCCTCAACCTCGGTCTCGATGAGCATAACGTTGCGGATCGCAAGTTCACCCGTGTTACCACCGACGCCGTCGCTGGGGTCGTAGTGGTAGGTGGTTGCCTGTGGGCTAATCAAGTTGCAGCCAGTGGCGCCCACCATGACGGCGGCGGCCAAGACAACAGATGAAACTATGCGAGCCTTCACGTGGACCCTCCGGGTTGAATGTTGACAAAATCTAAATCAGTGTTGCATTCAGTGCTGCCGAATTATCGTCGCAGCACAAACTGCAGTCCAAGCTAGTTTAGCCACGACAGCGGCCAGTTACAGGTTAGGCCACCCTAAGTGGCGGGAATGCCCCTGTGATAAACTAGAGAGTTGAATACACGAGGGAGAATGTCGCATGCAGTTTGAAGTTGGCGAGACAGTTGTATACCCGCACCACGGTGCGGCAAAAATTGTTGAGGTCAAGCATCGCACCATCATGGGGGTCGAAAAACTCTTCCTCAAGCTTGAGGTGAACCAGGGCGATCTTTCTATTGAGGTGCCCGCTGAGAACGTCGAACTCGTAGGCGTACGCGACGTCATTGATAAAGATGGCCTTGAAGAGGTATTCGACGTCCTGCGCAGCCCGTTTACTGAAGAACCAACGAACTGGTCTCGTCGGTACAAGGCCAACCTCGAAAAGCTCGCGTCTGGCGACGTGATCAAGGTCTCTGAGGTTGTCCGCGATCTCTGGCGCAGAGACCAAGACAAGGGTCTATCCGCTGGTGAGAAGCGAATGCTCGCCAAAGCTCGCCAGATCCTGATCTCTGAACTTGCCCTTGCCGAGAAAACCGACGAAGAATCGGCCTCGCAGGTGCTCGACGAGGTCTTGGCCTCCTAGCGGTGACGTCCGATCAGGGCAGTACATACGTTGGCCGCACCTCCGAATCGGTGGCTGTCATTGTGGTGGCGGCCGGCAGCGGCACCAGGCTCGACGCTGGCCTGCCAAAAGCGCTTGTCCCCGTTGCCGGGCGCACGGTGCTCGACTGGTGCATCGAGGGCCTAGCCAAATCCGGTGTTGCCTCACAGATCATCATTGTTGCCCCAGAATGCGACGTTGCAGCGCTCGTGCGTGACGCAGAAGCGACGCTCCGTCGCGAGGGTTCCACCGCATCCGTCGGAGCTGTTGCTGGTGGCCTCAACCGGTTCGAATCGGTTCAGCGCGGACTCGACGCCGTTGCCGATGAGCACACGATCGTGCTTGTCCACGATGCGGCACGACCGAGTACCCCTGTCGGTGTTATTCGACGCGTCGTTGCCGGGGTCGAAGCGGGAGCCGCCGGCGTTATTCCGGTGCTGCCAGTGGCCGACACGTTGAACCGGGTTGACGAGCAAGGTCGGGTTGTTGATGTCGTTGACCGCTCAGACCTTGCATCCGTTCAGACCCCCCAGGGTTTTCGCCGCAGCGTGCTTGATGAGGCGTACCGGCAAGCGACAACCGTGACCGATCTTGCCGCTGCCTCAACCGAGCATCCGTTCACCGATGACGCCTCTGTGGTGCGCGCTGCTGGACGATCGGTTCATACGGTCGCCGGAGACCAACGTTCGTTGAAGATCACGACTGCACCAGACCTCGAGCGGGTGGCTGCCTGGCTTGTTCCCCCTGCCCGAAAGGAATCCGCTATGCGAGTTGGCACCGGAACAGACGTTCACGCGTTTGCCGAGGGCGAAGAACTGTGGCTCGCCGGCCTCTATTGGCCGGATCAGGTTGGCTTGTCAGGCCACAGCGACGGCGATGTGGTAGCTCACGCGATGGTTGACGCGTTGCTTGGCGCCGCAGGACTCGGCGATATCGGTCAGGTGTTTGGCACGGCCGACGCCGCATATGCCAACGCCCACGGTGAAGTCTTTGTGGTTGAGGCCGTTCGGATGCTCCGCAATGCCGGGTTCCGCGTCGTGAATGTTTCCGTGCAGGTCATCGGGCTGCGCCCAAAAGTTGGCCCGCGTAGAGACGAAGCCCAGGTCGTGCTCAGTGGCTGGGTGAAGGCTCCGGTCAGCCTGTCGGCGACGACGACGGATGGCCTTGGCTTCACCGGTAGGGGAGAGGGCGTGTGCGCGATAGCGACGGCCCTTATCGAACAGGTCTAACGCACCGCCGTTCCATGCGATGTAACACGGCACCGTCACAAAGTAGGCTGAGACTGTGACTCAGCAAACGAATGCCCAACAGGATGGCGCCCAGTCGGCCCCGCTCCAGCGGCTCTATGACTCAAAAGCTCAGCAACTCGTCGATTTTGTTCCGCGAGAAGCCGGAAAAGTTGGGCTCTACGTGTGTGGACCAACCGTCCAGTCAGCCCCACACGTCGGGCACCTTCGCAGTGCGCTCGTCTACGACCAAATGCGTCGATGGTTCGACTACGAGGGCCTCGACGTCACCCTTGTCCGCAATGTCACCGATATCGATGACAAGATCCTTGATAACGCATCGATCGCCCAGCTCAAGGGCGGCACCGAGCAGTGGTGGGCCCTCGCGTACCGGGTTGAGCGCGACTTCAACGCTGCCTACGACGCGCTTGGTATCCTCCCGCCTACGTACGAGCCCAGAGCGACCGCAAATATCGAACCGATGATCGACATTATTTCACGGCTGATCGAACGTGGTCACGCGTATCAGGCTGATGACGGGTCGGCGAACGTTTATTTTGACTCTGCATCGTGGCCAAGCTACGGCGAACTGACGCGGCAGGGTCTCGACAAGATGGAGCCAGCAGCCGATTCTGACCCGCGCGGCAAGCGAAGCTCTCACGATTTTGCGCTCTGGAAAGCCCATAAAGATGGTGAGCCAACCTCAGCATCGTGGTCATCGCCGTGGGGTGCAGGGCGGCCAGGCTGGCACATCGAGTGCTCTGCCATGTCGACCCGTTACCTCGGCTCTGCCTTCGATATCCACGGTGGGGGCCTCGATCTGCGCTTTCCTCACCACGAAAACGAACTGGCCCAGTCGCGCGCTGCTGGCGATGAGTTTGCGGCCCACTGGATTCACAACGGGCTCGTCAACGTGAGTGGACAGAAGATGTCGAAGTCGCTGGGTAACTCAATTTTTGCCAGCGACCTGCTTGACGCAGCGAGGCCTATAGTTGTTCGCTACTTCCTCGGCTCGGCTCATTACCGTTCTACTCTTGAGTTTCACGACGATGCGCTCGCCGAGGCTGAAGCCGCCCTCGACCGCATTGAGAGTTTCCTCCGTCGCGCCGAGCGTGAACAAGGAACAGAAACCGGCGCTGCCGGCGCACGAGTCCCCGACTCATTTGCGGCAGCCATGCGCGACGACTTTGCGATTCCACAGGCCCTCGCCGTTCTCCACGAGTCGGTCAGGGCCGGAAATGCCGCGCTCGACGCCGGTGAAACTGAACGCGCATCCGGGTTTCGCGACCAAGTATGGGCTATTGTTAACGTTCTTGGTATCAACCCTCTCGCTGATGACCGGTCGGGCGCGTCAGACAACGGCGCAATGGCTGCACTTGGGACGCTGGTTGACCACTTGCTTGCTGAGCGTCAGCAAGCCCGAGAGAATCGCGATTACGCGACAAGCGACCGCATTCGGGATACCCTGAAGCTGGCCGGTATTTCCCTCGAAGACACGTCAATCGACAATAAACTGAACGGTTCACACTGGAGTCTCAATGGCTAATAAACCACGCGCGGGAGCAGTCCGCAAAAAGAGTAGGGGAGCCCCTGTTGGCTCCGGAGGACAGGGCCGCCAGGCTCTCGAAGGTCGCAAGCCAACGCCAAAGGCCGAGGATCGTCCGTACCACCCAGCCGGTAAGGCAAAGCTCGCAAAAGAGCGTTTTGTTGCCGCAGGCGGCAAGCGTACCGAACAGCGTCCGCCGCAGAACCGTTCAAACACGGGTTCGGCAGGGTCGCGCGGTGGCAACCGCAAAAAAGACGATGACATGGAGCTGGTCACCGGGCGCAACGCTGTCGTAGAGGCACTGCGTACTCGCATCCCCGCGACCGCCCTGTACCTGGCCACACGCCTTGAGATGGATGATCGCGTTCGCGAGATCACCAACCTTGCCATTAAGAATGGCGTGCCAATTCTTGAGGTCATGCGCCCAGAACTCGATCGCATGTGTTCGATTGATACGGTGCATCAGGGTGTTGTACTCAAGGTTCCGCCGTACCAGTACGCGCACCCCCTTGAGATGGCCGATAAAGCGCTCGCCTCGAAGAAGGCACCGCTATTTGTTGCTATCGACGGGGTAACCGACCCGCGCAACCTCGGCGCGATTATCCGCTCAACGGCTGCCTTTGGTGGCCAGGGCGTTATCGTTCCGCAGCGTCGTTCGGTTGGAGTCACGGCCTCGGCCTGGAAGACCTCCGCTGGGGCGGCAGCACGTATTCCCGTTGCGATGGCAGCGAACCTTACCCAGACGCTCAAAGCGCTGAAAGAGCGCGGTATCTTTGTGATCGGTCTTGACGGAGAAGGCGATGTGTCGCTTCCCGGTCTTGACCTCGCAACGAGCCCCGTCGTCGTGGTCATTGGCAGCGAGGGCAAGGGCCTTTCTCGCTTGGTCACTGAGACCTGCGACGCCGTTGTGTCGATCCCGATCAGTGCGGCCACCGAGTCGCTCAACGCAGGGATCGCGGCGAGCGTCACGCTGTACGAGATCTCTCGACTTCGCGCAGAGGCGGCAAAGCGCAAGTAGCGCAGGTGCGATCTCTTCGCTGGCAGGCATCCATTTGGGTGCCTGCCAGCGGCGTTTCTAGAGCACCGCAAGTGCTGTCGCTCGCCAGCGATTGTCGAGGCCCTCGAGTCGAATCGCGACGGCACGCGTGCGGTCCTTCGAATGGACCAGCACAACAGCCTCGATAACGCCGTCGCTTGGCTCAGAGTAGTGAACGCTGCCGCAGGCGTGAGGAATTCGCTGTGGAGGTGATCCCGTGATGCTGTATCGGTTGAGCGCGAGGGACTGCCGGTATTTGATGGCCTGGTAGACGCCCTCGGTCACCCAGCGCGCCATCCCGTCGAGGTCGCGGGTGCACTGCAGGACCTCCACCGTGCTCATGGCCAGGTTGCGGAGCAGTGGTACTGGGTCTGGGAGCGCTGAGCGAGAGGTTGGTTGAGGACCAAAATCATCCGCTGGTGAGACCTGCGTTGCCGAAACGAGAGCCGTGAGCTGACGAGGGCGCGAGGTTTTGTTGCTCTGTTGCCCTGATGGATCAGGCTGGCGTGCTGCTGGTGTGTGCAATGTTCTCCTTGGTGTGGGGTTGGCGCAACATACGGTTTGGTGCCGGCAGCCCCCTGTGTCCAAGCATTGGTTGAACGCTATTGCTGACGTTCTCGCGACAGCCAGAGCGGAAACGCTGTGCCTTACTCCCGTTTGGGTATTCGGCGCTTCAGACGCAGCCAGTTAAAAATCGGTGGATAACTCCAGCACCGTTCTTTTGCCTGCGCCACGATGGGTGAGTCAGCACATATCCGGGACCAAACCTCGCTCAAACGGGAACCGAACGAACGCAAGGTCGCGCACAATCACTGAGGAGGAGACAGGATGACCACAATCGTGATGATCAACCGTGCCGCCTGCACCCGGATGAGACGTGCGTTGCGCAGCCGCGGTTGCGCCGCCGTTACCTGCTGTCATAGTTTGAACGACCTCGCAGCAAAGCTTGCCGACGGAATCCGACCGTCAGTCGTTGTTGTTGGGTGTGAGCTTGAGCTTGCGAACGCGGTCCTCCTCGCCCATTGGTCTGAGGTCCACCGCTTTGACCTCGTCCTGCCTCGGCGTAGTCGTACATCGGCGGTATGGGCGTCCGCTGGCTGTGCTGGCAGCAGCCGAGCGATTGGCGATGATCTTGTGCCTCCGTGGGTCGCTCAGGGAAGCGCTCACGAAGCGGCAGTGACAAGCAAACGGTGGCCGCTGGCGAGACTCGCTCGTCGGCGGGCCGCGCTTGAGCGCTTCATCTTGGATCGTGCCGCGTGGCAACGATGACTCAGGCTGCGAGCCCGGCGGTGCGGCACCACAACCGAGCGAAATGTGCTGTCCTTCAACCTCTTCCCAGCGGGGCTGGCAGTAGGCTATTGCTTGTGTCTACACTGAGCGACCTCGTCCACCAGCACTGCAAGAGCAGCGAAGAAGATATCGAGTGGCTGCACTTTCTCGTCGGAGACTGGCAACTACTCGCTGATCTTGCGTTTGCCGACGTTGTCCTCTGGGTGCCAACAACCGACAACAGCTTTGTGGCCGTTGCGCACGCGCGCCCCTCGAGCGCGCCGACGCTGTTTTACCGAGACGTCGTTGGCTCAATGGTTCGCTCCGAGTGGAGCGAGCAAGTACAAGAAGCAACCGATACCGGAAAGATCGTAGAGTCGAGCTCGCCTGCGTGGTTCGAAGAGATGCCGATGAAGGTGCGCGCGATTCCCGTCATGCGACGGGCATCCGCCAACCAAGAGGACAGTGTTGGTCCGATCGCGGTCATTACCGCGCACGCCAACCTGAGTGATGCGCGGATGTCCTCGCGGCTCGAGGCAGCATTCACCGAAAGCGCCAACGACCTGTTTGTCATGATCGCCAACGGAGATTTTCCTGATTGGGGCACCCCAACAGGCCCGCGCCGTGGTGCGCCGCGTGCATCTGACGGGTTGCTTCGGCTCGATGTTGACGGCATCGTCACATTCGCGAGCCCCAACTCGCTTTCCGCTTTTAACCGCATGGGGTTTAACGACGAACTCGAAGGCGAATCCCTTGCGGAGATCACCACCGATCTCATCGCTGGGGCTCATTCGGTTGATGAGTCGCTTCCCGTAGTTGTAACTGGCCGGGCGCCATGGCGCACCGACCTCGAAGCGAGCGGGGTGACCCTCTCGATCCGAGCTATCCCAACAAAGGCAGGTGGCAAACGCACCGGCGCGCTTGTGCTCACTCGCGATGTGTCAGAGCTTCGGCACCAAGAACAAGAACTCATCACCAAAGACGCCACGATCCGCGAGATCCATCACCGGGTGAAGAACAACCTGCAGACTGTCGCATCCCTGCTGCGGATTCAGGCCCGGCGGGCGCGATCCGAAGAAGCGCAGGAGGCCCTTGGCCAGGCGATGCGACGAGTTGCCGCTATCGCGGTTGTGCACGACACGCTCGCAACCGGGCTCTCGCAGAACGTGAACTTTGACGAAGTCTTTGACCGAGTGCTCATGCTCGTCGCCGAGGTTGCGAGCACGCATAACACCACGGCGCATCCCAAGAAAGAAGGCGAATTTGGGGTGCTTCCAAGCGAGTACGCCACCCCGCTTGCCCTTGCGCTTACCGAGTTGGTAACGAACGCGGTTGAACACGGTCTTGCCGGTCAAGAAGGTAGCGTCACGATTAAGGCAAAGCGCGGAACGGAACGGCTTGAAGTCTCTGTGATCGATAGCGGCTCAGGTCTGCCAGAGGGACAAGTGGGCGCTGGCCTCGGGACGCAGATCGTGCGAACCCTCATCCAGGGCGAGCTCGGTGGCACCATCGATTGGCACACAATTGTTGGCTCTGGAACCGAAGTGACCATCGACATTCCGCTCCGCTGGCTCAAAGCCACCGCAAACTAAGCCACCGCAAACTAAGCCACCGCAAACTAAGCCACCGCAAACTAAGCCACCGCAAACTAAGCCACCGCAAACCAAATCACCGCAAACCAAGCGCCCGACTGAGGCAGTCACCGATGCCGGTCTGAGCCTGAGCAAAGGAGCTCAACCATGACGCCAACACTCCGCGCTCGCCGTGTTGTGATTGCCCCAGACTCCTTCAAAGGAACCATCAATGCCGGGGCTGCCGCCGAGGCCATTGCTCGAGGCTGGGCAAGCGTGTGCCCAGCGGATACCCTCATCCGTGTGCCAATGGCCGACGGCGGAGAAGGAACGGTTGACGCAATTGCCGCGGCCCATCCCGACGCCGAGCGCATTCCAATCACCGTTACCGGTCCAGACGGTAGCCCCGTGCATACCTCCTGGCTGCGGTACAGGGATGGGCCTGGTGTCGTCGGGGTAGTTGAGCTTGCCAACACCTCAGGAATCACGCTGCTCGATGAACTTCTCCCGTTTGATGCGCATACGCTTGGGTTCGGCGAAGCCATTGTTGCGGCTCTTGATGCGGGCATTGACCGGCTTGTGCTTGCGATCGGCGGCAGTAGTTCAACGGATGCTGGCACCGGACTGCTCCGCGCGCTAGGGGCCATCCTTGAGGACTCAGCTGGGCAACCGATACCGCTCGGAAACCGGGGTCTCTCTGCGCTTGCACGCGCCGATCTCACAACGCTTCGTGCCCTGCCAAGCGGGGGAGTCACCGTTATCACCGACGTCACCAGCCCGCTGCTCGGAGCGACGGGGGCGGCTCACATGTTTGGCAAGCAAAAAGGGGCGTCGAGCGAGGAGCGGACCCGGCTTGACACGGCGGTTGCCAACGCCGCGAGCGTGCTCGGCGGTGAGCCTGCCAACGCTGGCGCTGGTGCCGCGGGCGGCGCAGGCTACGGGCTCGCACTGTGGGGTGCAACCCTTGCCCCCGGCGCACAAGCAATTGGCGGTGAACTCGGACTGGAACGAACGTTTGCCGGTGCCGACATCGTGTTGACCGGCGAGGGACGCTTTGATGAGCAGTCCGCAGCGGGCAAAGTGCCAAGCTATGTTCGGTCGCTTGCCGCGCAGAGCGGCGCAAGCACCGGGCTTATCGCCGGATCAATCGGAACTGGCGTGGCCGCGGGGGAGGGGCCGGACGGCTTTCACGCCATCCGCTCGCTTAGCGAACTTGCCGGAGGCGTGCCCAACGCCATGGCGCATCCAGAACGCTGGCTCGCGGAGGCTGGATCCCAGCTGGCGAAGGAGCTTTCAGCGAGATAGCAGTGACCCGCAATCGCGTTGGGCAGGTCACGCATCACTCGCGGCACGAGGTCGCTACACGATTCCCGGGTTAACGAACTGCACGCGCCGTCCCGGCAGGAACGGCGCGTGCAACAGGCAACTCAGGAAGGGCTATTTGCCCTCGTCCTCTGGTGTGTTGTCGGCAGCGTCCGAGCTTGGTGCCGCGTCATCGGCGGGGCCAGCCTCGGGCGACGAGGTGGATGCCGGTGCGCCAAAGTCGATCGTTGGCGCATCCGCGCGCTCAGCAGGAGGGAGATCTCCGTGCTCGAAGATGTCCTCAACATCGGTGAGGTCCCCGTCGCCACCGCTCTCAGCAACGGCCGGGGCGGTGAGGTCTTCGCTCGCGTCGAGCTTGGCTGCGGCCTCAGCGGATGACTCGGTTGCGGCTGCGCTGGCGGCGTCAACCGCGGCATCGGTGCCGGCACCTTCGCTGGCAACAACTGCCTCTGTGAAGAGCGCCTCTTCGTTTTCCTTGCGACGGCGGATGCGGCCGGCGATGATGAGCGCTGCGCCCGCAATGAGCACGACGGCACCGATGATCACCATGAGGGCGATGTCTTGGCCGGTTGAGGCTAGGCCGTTGGAAGCGGCAGCAACAAACGCAAAGGAGGAATCAAACGAGGCTGATACGGCAGTAGAAAACATGGTCACACTGTATCGCGTTCGATGGGTTGAAACCTAGAATTTGCATGTTCTCTAAGAAACTCCCGGGCAATGCGCCGGTTTTGGCGCGGGGCCGCGTATGGTGACGGTGTGTGGACTGTGGAGAGAAGGCGTAAACCTAACGCCAATAAGCCAGAAACGCCGGCACGCGATGCCGGGCCAAGCGTTGCGGCCACGTCAGGTGTGCCACAACATCCAGAATCGGAATCGAGGCGAATTGACCCTCCTTCCGGTGCCACAGCGCCAGACCCCGACCACTTTTCGAACGACGAGTCTGTCGTTTCAGTTCCTGCGGAGAGTCACTTGACCGCCGTCGACCATTTTGCGGATGAGCACCAGCGCTGGCGGGACCACCTCGGTGCCGTTGGTGGGCGTTCGCCGCTGCTGTATTTCGAAGACATCCCTCGCACACGGCTTGAGCTGTCAACGACGCACCCTGGCGGGTTGCCGCAGTTTATTACCGGTCAGAAGATTCTGCTTTCGAGCCTGATCCGAGACGACCTCGCGCTTCGCAATGCGCGGCTGGCCGCCGGTGAGATCACGGATAAGGCAATCGAGATGCGCAGCGTCCGCGGGTTGGAGACCATCCACCTCGGTATCGGCCTCGCAAAGTGGCAGTTTGAGGGGGAGCAGTTCACTGCGCCCGTACTCATGCGCCCGCTCGCGATCCGTCGCTACGGTCGAGACTTTGAACTCAAGCTGAAGTCACGCCCCTTCTTCAACCCAGCCCTCGTGCGGGCCATGGGGGAGCAATTTGGTATGCAGCTCGACGTTGACGGCTTTGTTGCGCTTTCGCTCGAATCTGGCGTCTTCAAGCCGCAGCCGGTGATTGACCGACTGCGTGCGATGACGGCTCATCTGCCGAACTATGCGGTGCAGCCTCGACTTGTGGTCTCCTCGTTCCATGAGGTCGCCAACGATATGGTGGCTGACGCTCGTGCCCTTGACCACCCGGTGCTCAACGCCGCGGCTGGCAGCGAATACGCAAAGCGACAGATCGCTGAGTCATTTGAGCCGACGGCTGTGCTGCCCCCAAACAGCCGCGGACCAGAAATCGATCGGCTCCTGCTTGATACAGACACCGAGCAGGATGACGTGATCGGCCAGATCGAGGCCGGACACTCCATCGTGGTACAGACCCTTCCCGGAACCGGCGGAACGCAAACGGTTGTTAATGCGGCGAGTGCGCTCATCGCAAAAAACCGCCGCGTGCTCATTGTGTCGTCGCGTCGCGCGACGCTTGATGGAATCACGCATCGCTTCAACCGAGTTGGCCTTGGTGGACTTGCCGTGACGCCGAGACTCCTTCGTCGCAACCTCGTCGAGTCGATTAAGCGGAACGAAACCGCGCAGTCGCCACAGATGGGTGATGTGAACGACGCCCTCGTTCGCCTTCGCAAGGTCATCCTTGATTACCAGGGTGCGCTTGAGGCGAAGGACCCTTCGCTTGGTGTGACGCCGATCGAGGCGGTTCGCGAGCTCACTCGCCTCGCCGTGAGTGAGATCCCGCCAGCGACGACGGCGCGGCTTGATACGGTCGCCCTCGAATCGCTTGCCATGGACCGGGCTGGCATCGCCGACGACCTGACAACGGCTGCCTCGCTTGGACAGTTCCAGTACGGTCCCGACGACTCGCCCTGGTACGGCGTGACGTTCACCGCAACAGAAGACGCTGTCCGCGCCCACAACACGGCAAAGGGCTTGCACTCCACCGAGTTCCCACGCCTCATGGACCTCGCAGATACGCTCATCGAACAAACCTCGATGCGGCCGTACCAAACCCTCTCTGAGCTTGGCATTTATTTGCGGCTGCTCATGGGCATCCGTGAGACCCTCGACCGCTTCACCCCCGAGGTGTACGACCGTTCGCTCACCGAGATCATCTCGGCCCACGCCACGCGCGGGGGCGACGAGATGTCGCCGGCAAACCGTCGACGCCTTCGTAAGCTTGCCCGCGAGTATGTCCGTCCGGGCGTCAACGTGACCGACATGCTTGAGCGCCTCCGCCAGATTCAGCAGCAACGGTTGCTGTGGCAGCGTTACACCTCGGTCGCTGGAACGCGCCCAGAGGTGCCGGTTGGTATTGCTGATGTGCTCGTGAGCTACCAGACCGTTTACGAGGACTGCGCCGCCCTTGACGCCGTGCTTGAAAATACCGGAACCGACCGGGTGCTCAAAGAGCAGTCAATCACCGACGTCCGCCGTGCCCTCGCCGCGCTTGCCGCTGAGTCTGAGGTGCTCCAGAACATCCAGGAGCGCACTGCGCTGCTTGAACGGCTCAACAACGCCCACATGGGCCCGCTGCTCGAAGACCTCTCCGAGCGCCACGTGCCCTCGGACCAGGTCGCAATGGAGCTTGAGCAGGCATGGTGGCAGTCGGCCCTCGAACGGATGCTCCAGACAAATAAGGCCCTGCTGAGCGCGAACACAAAAGTGCTTGACCGGCTCGAAGCCGACTTCAAGCTTGTTGACGATGCCCACGCATCCGCAAACGGCCAGGTCCTTTCGGCGCAGCGCGCCGCGGCCTGGAAGATCGCGCTTGTTGACTACCCGCAAGAGGCGCACGCGCTTCGTGCGCTGCTTCGCGCCGACCGGGCAAACCCTGCGCGGCTCACGAACTCGGCTCCGCACCTCATGGACTTGCTTGCACCGGTCTGGCTCGCGAGCCCGTACGAGGTCTCCGCGCTTCCTGATGGCCTCTCGTTTGATGCTGTGCTGATTGTTGACGCCGGTGCCAACACGTTGGAGGAGACCGTCGGCGCAATCCGTCGAGCTCGCCAGGTTGTTGCGTTTGGCGACCCCGTCACGCAGACTCCATCGTCGTTTGAGATCGCCATCACCGCCCCGAGCGGTGAGGAAGCCTCAGCAGAAGGCGACGTTGACTCGGTTCATGCCCGTTCTGCGCTTTCGGTGCTCACCGACCTGCTGCCAACGTATAAGCTCACCCGCAGTTACCGTGCGGGTGGCGAAGACCTGACTGACCTCGTGAACTCCAGGTTCTATGGCGGACAGATTGAGTCGTTGCCCTGGGCGGGTAGCTTCCTCGGACACCACAGCCTGAACTACGATTTTGTGACGGGTGGCCATGGCCTTCCTGACCGTGAGACCGGAGCCGTGGAAAGCACCGATGCCGAGGTTGATCGGGTTGTTTCGCTGGTTATTGACCACGCTTCCAACCGCCCCCGCGAATCGCTCATGGTGATTACGGCAAGCGCTCGGCACGCGGTCCGGGTAAACCAGGCGGTGCTCGTCGCCTTCGCAAAGCGCCCTGAACTTGGGGAGTTCCTCCTCGGCGACCGGGCGGAACCCTTCGCCGTCATGACGCTTGAGCAGGCAACCGCGCAGAGCCGGGACCGGGTGATCTTTTCGGTTGGATATGGCCGCACTCCGCACGGCCGGGTCCTCTCCAACTTCGGTGCCCTCGGGCGCCCTGGTGGTGAGCGGATGCTTGCCGTCGCCATGACCCGCGCCCGCCGCGCGATGACGATTGTCTCCTGCTTCAAACCCGCCGATCTTGATGCGAACCGGCTCAGGCACGGCGTGGCAGCCCTCGCAGAGGTGCTGGCAGCTGACGAGCCGGCCGAACGCGTCGACGAGATCCCCGGCGAGGTCGACCCAATGTTGCAGGACCTCGCAGACCGCCTCCGTGATCTTGGGCTCAACGTTGCGATTGACTACCGGAACCGGATTCCTCTGGTCGCGTCGTATAACGGCAAAGCAATCGCGGTAGAAACTGATTTTGGCCTTGCGAACGTGAGCATCAGGGAAGCGCTTCGGTTGCGTCCTGCTGTGCTCCGTCGCCTCGGCTGGCACTATCTCCGCGTGCACAGCTTCGACTTGTTCAGCGATCCGGACTCCGTTGCCCTCCGCGTCGCGCAGGTTATCGGGTATACGGATTCTGTTGATGCTCGTGCTGCTTCGGCGACCGTTGGACACGCGACCGGGCTGCAGCACGGTGACGCGCACTTCGGCGACGAGCCACACGCTCGCCGTGCCTAATCATGCTTGAGCAACAAGACTCTGACGATGGGGTCGAACGACCCGTCTCGAATCAGGGCGCTCGGCCGCGCACGCGTGTTTCACGGCGCGTGACGCGTCCTGCCCCTGAGGGGGTCGATCCTACGCCGCAGAACGCTGACGAGATTGTGAAGGCCGCAGAGGATCAGGAACAGGCTTGGGGTGAGGGCGCAGTCGGAAACGATGCCGACCTCAAGCGTAACAAGCCGCCGCACTGGGGCTAGCGCCCTGAGATTGCGGCTCGTATCCAATCTCCTGAGAACATGACTGAGGCCGAATCGTCACACGTGGAATCGTGACGATTCGGCCTCAGTCGTTTGATCGAGACTCACAATGAGCTCGAGAGCGTCTTAGCGCGGGGCGCCACCAGACTGGGCCTGCGCCTTCAGAAGGTCGCGGATTTCGACAAGAAGTTCTTGTTCTGTCTCTGCCAGCGTTGCCTCTGGCTCGCCCTTCTTGGCGCTTCGTTCGCGCAGGGTGTTCATCGGCAGCACAAATACGAAGTAGACGACGGCCGCAATGATGACAAAGTTGAGCGCCGCCCCAATCACCGCTCCGAAGGACAGCGCGCCGCCACCAGGAAGACCTACAACGAGGGCAGTATCGAGGCTGTCGGCCTTGAAGATTGCGCCGATGAGTGGCGTGAAGAGCGAATCAACGACCTTCTGTACCACCGTGTTAAATGCAGCACCAATTACAACCGCGACAGCAAGGTCAATGACATTGCCACGCATCAAGAATTCTTTGAAACCCTTAAACATGGATCCTCCCCGGATAAATAGTGACCCCAGTTTAGGGGGTTGGTTCGGGGCGGCGCCACGAGTCAGATCGTATGTCTCGTTTGTGACAGGGGCTTACGACGTGGCTGTTGTTGACGGGGAAGGTGAGGCTGGTTTGCTTGAGCTCGAGGATGATGAGCCGCTTGAGGACGAGCCCGAGGAATCCTTCGACGCAGAGGTTCCGCTCGCTGAGGAGCCGGAATCCTTCGGTTTGGCGTCTGCACGGGCATCGTTTCGGTAAAATCCTGAACCGTTGAAGGTTACCCCGATGGAGTTGAATACTTTGCGGAGCTTGCCGCCGCACTCTGGACACTCGGTGAGCGACGCATCCGAGAACGATTGGTGAATATCAAACGCGTGATCGCATTCGGTGCAACGGTAGGCGTAAGTGGGCACGTGGCAGGGTCCTTAGGGAAACGTAACGATACGGGTTGGGGTGATCACGCCGGTAACGGGCTGGTCGTGAAGATCGCGAGGCACCGTTTCGAGGAGCTCTCCATCAAAGATAATCGCAAAGATGGGTGGTTGTTGCTGCATCGAACCGATGGTCTTATCGAAGTAGCCTCGCCCCCACCCTACGCGCATACCACCCTCGTCGACGGCGCAGGCCGGAATGAGCATGAGGTCAACGTCGTTCACCGCGATTGGGCCGAGTACTTCGCCGACTGCTTCTGGGACGCCAAAGAGCCCTTCTGTTTCGGTCGAACCGTCGCCAACAACCCAGTCGAGGAGGCCGTCCTGGCGCGAGATGGGAAGCAGCACTCGGATACCGTGCTCGTGCGCCCAATTGAGAAACGGGCGGGTGTTTGGCTCGAAGTTGGTGGGGAGATAACACGAGAGGGATGTGACCTCGTGCTCTGTGATGTAGTTGATGAGCTGGTTGGTGAGGTCTGCTGTGAGCTCATCCGTTGCGGTGCTTGGGGCGTTTCTGCGTCGCTCCCGAATTTCCGCTCGCAGGGCTTTCTTTTGTCTGTCTATGTCCTGGCTCATGGCCTAATCTTAACCACAATTGCAAGGGGTGAAGCTGAATTCGTCCCGGTGACTAGGCTGTAGGCATGACTTTTGACGTGAAAAAAGCTGTCATTCCCGCGGCCGGTCTTGGGACTCGCTTTTTGCCGGCTACCAAAGCGATGCCAAAAGAGATGCTGCCCGTTGTTGATAAGCCGGCCATTCAATATGTTGTTGAAGAAGCCGCGCAGGCGGGTCTCCACGATGTCTTGATCATCGTGGGCCGGAACAAAAATAACCTGGCAAACCACTTCGACAGTGTGCCCGAACTTGAAAAGACACTTGAAGACAAAGGCGACCAGGGCAAATTGGATCGGGTGACTGCTTCGTCTGACCTTGCCGACGTGCACTTTGTGCGTCAGGGAGAACCGAAAGGACTCGGCCATGCGGTCTCTCGGTCGCGCATGCACGTTGGAAACGAACCCTTTGCTGTGCTTCTTGGAGACGACCTCATCGACGAGCGGGACGAACTGCTCACGACGATGATCGCAGAGCTGAAAAACCGGCAGGCCACCATCATCGCGCTTATGGAGGTTGATCCTTCGCAGATCCACCTCTACGGTGCCGCAGCGGTGGAGCTGACCGATGACCCCGACATCGTCAAGGTCACCGGGCTGGTCGAGAAGCCATCGGCTGATGAAGCGCCCTCGAACCTCGCGATTATCGGACGATACGTATTGCGTCCCGAAATCTTTGACGTGCTTGAACACACCCCACCCGGAAAGGGCGGTGAGATCCAGCTCACGGATGCGCTGCAAACGCTCGCAGCCGACGACACGATCGCCGGCGGCGTGTACGGGGTTATCTTCAGGGGCCGACGTTACGACACCGGCGACCGCGCCGACTGGATCAAGGCGACCATCCGGTTGGCAACCGAACGCCCAGATATTGGGCCAGAGCTGGTCGACTGGCTCAAATCCTTCGTCTCAACAATTGACGAGCGCTAATCGCCCATCGCTAGGCTGATCACATGGCCGAACTTGCTCCACCGCTGACGTACCGCGATATCGTGGTGCGTCAGCTTCGTGTGCGCGATGCGCGCCAGCTCGAACGAGTGTTACTTGAGAATCGCGACTGGTTGCAGCAGTGGGAGGCCAGCCTCCCCGGCGTTGCTGGGCCGCTCGTAGGTCAGTACAACATGAGGCAGGTCATCCGCAACCTTCTGTCATACGCCAGGGCCGGGCAGGGGATGCCGTACCTGATCGAGTACAAGGGTCAGTTAGTCGGGCAGCTGAGCGTTTCGGGGCTGAGCGGAGGCTCGCTTTCTTCGGCCTCGCTTGGATACTGGGTGACTCAGGCGAGCGCCGGCCACGGCATCACCCCGACAGCGGTTGCGCTTGTGACCGATTACTTCTTTGTTGCGCGCGGGCTCCACCGCATGGAGATCTGCATCCGCCCAGAGAACGGGCCATCGCTGCGCGTTGTGCAAAAACTTGGTTTTCGCCACGAGGGGCGACGCGATCGTTATATCCATATCGACGGAGACTGGCGCGACCACGAGTGTTTTGCCCTCGTCGCTGAGGAGATTCCAGAGGGCGTGCTGAGCCGGTGGACCAATGGAAGGGTGCTCGAGCAGCCGCTGCCGGGCCAGGCCGAGGTTCCGTCGCCCGATTTTCCCCGCGCCACCGGGGAATCAACGCTGGAGACTCCACCCAACACACCCGCGGCCTAACCGCCCGAAACGTCGTTCATCTCTTACCCTTGAGTCATGACAGGTGACGTGCTCGGAGGCGGTGTATTGGTCGCTGTGACCGCTGCGCTGTGGGCTGTCTATTTTCTCCCGCAGTGGGTGCGTAAGCGGCAGTTCTCGGCAACGGAGCAGAACGCCCTCCGAATCCAGCGCACGATTCGAGTGCTTGCCGAATCCTCGGAGGTCCCAACTGAGGTTCGCCTCGAAGCTACGGCACGCGAGGCTGCCGCACAGGAACGAATCCTGCGAAGCGAGCAGGCAGCACAGGCGGCAATTCGTCGCCAACAGATTTCTCAGGCGGAAGCCGAGGCTACAAAGGCCAAGCGAGTGGCAGAGGCCGCGGCTGCAGAGGCCGCAAAGGTAGCAAAGATGAATGCGGCACGCCTTGCGCGCGCGGCACAAGCGGAGGCAAAGACCATGGCAAAGCCAGTTTCATCCACAGCACCCTCGACCGCCGTTGCGCACGCCCGACGTACGCGGGCGCGACGCGTACGCGCAACTGTTGCCCTCGCGCTTCTCGCCGGTGTGGTCGTGTCAGTTGTTGGCGGTATTTCACTCGCCACAGGTGCCTCTGCTACGGCTCTGATCGTGGGCCTGACCCTCACCGTTGTCAGTCTCCTTGGCCTGCGCGTTGTTGCGCCCCGCCCATCGGTTCAGCGAGTTGCCCAGCCCGCGGTTGTGCACGCCTTTGAACTTGATGAGGACGTCAATACGGCCGCAGCCGTTGAGGCAGAGGTTGCTGAGGACCGTTCCTGGATGCCTCGCCCGCTGCCAAAGCCCCTCTACCTCTCCCGCAGCACGCAGGCAGTTGACGCACTTGCCGCGGCCGATGCTGCAGATCGCCTCCGCCGGGCTGCCGCCCTCGCGCAGGAGGCCCAGCGTGCTGCTGAACGCGCAGCCGAGGTCCCCAACATTGCTCCGCAGCGCGTCGCTCCGGTTCGTCAGCTTGCAGACGCCAACCGCGCAGAGGTAACCCCCGTCTTCGATATCGCGACAACCGCACCTCGCGTTGAGCGTCCTCGCCAGGCCCCGCGAACCGCCGCTGGTCAGTTCCCAGACGCGCGCCGCCTGCGCTCAATGGGCGTTATCGACGAGACCGAACTTGGCACCGCCGACCTCGACGGCGTGCTCCGCCGCCGCCGAAACGTCGGTTAGGGGCCGTGGCCGAACGCCAGCAACACGGGGACGACGGCAGCGAATACGCCAGCGGTCTCGTTGCGTCTGGTGTGGGAAAGGCCGCCAAACACGAGGCATCCGATCGCCGGGCTGAGGCACTCGCAGAAGCCAAGGAACGTGTCGCGGAAGTCGCTCAGCGTACGAACCAAAGCTCAACCGTCCGCGGCATAGCGCGTGCTGGGCTGGCCGCCAACGGGCTTGTGCACATGCTCATCGGTTTTATCGCGCTCACCATCGCGTGGGGAGGTACGGGGAGCGCCGACCAGTCTGGCGCCCTGGCAGCGGTTGCCGCCGGACCAGGAGGCACGCTCGTGCTCTGGATCGCTGGCGTCGCCTTGCTCGGGCTCGCCCTCTGGCAGCTGACCCTCGTCGTCTGGGAGACCGCGCCGAACTGGCGAACGCTGCAGTTTCGCCGGCTCAAGGATGTTGGCAAGGCGATGGGATTCTCGGGTATGGGAATCGCATCGCTCTACTTCGCGATCGGAGGTCGTTCGGATAGCGCCGAGAACTCACGAACATTTAGCCAAGTCATGCTGGGCAGCCCCGGGGGCATTATTGTGCTCTGCGCGGTTGGCGGAACGGTCGCTGGCGTTGGCTTTGGGCTCATCTATCGCGGCGTCTCGCAGAACTTTCGAGAAGACTTCGAGACCCCTGGCTCGCTGGTCACGGACCGCGTTGTCCGGGTCTTTGGCGTCGCAGGCCACGTCGCAAAGGGAACGGCGCTAGTTGTTGTCGGCGGTCTCTTTATCGCTGCCGCGGTGTTCGCAGATCCCGAGCAGGCCGGCGGCCTCGACGGAGCACTTAAATACGTTGCGGCGCTGCCTGCTGGGACCATCCTGCTCACACTCGTGGCGACCGGCTTTATCCTCTACGGGTTTTACCTATTTGCTCGCGCTCGGTACCTTCGCCGGATCTAGGCGCTGGATGCAAAGCGGGGCCACCGAGGTCTGGTAGTGTAACAACCGCAAGGGCCTATGGCGCAGTTGGTAGCGCGCCTCGTTCGCATCGAGGAGGTCAGGGGTTCGAATCCCCTTAGGTCCACCACGTTGTTCTTATTAAAATTCGAGCGTTGAGAAGCTTCGGATTTCAGCGGGGTGTCCTTGACCGCGCGACGATCGACCCAGGAACCGCTAGTTCTGCTTCCTCGCATACAACAAGGCCTGCACTCGATAGTTCGGAAGCGGCACTCGTCCCCTGCTCCAGATCGGCAGCTGATCCAGCCGCTAGTCGCCGATAATCTGGCGACCAACATTATTGAAATCGTGACCCCAGGCCTTACCCCGGTCACCAAACACACCCTGAACACCAGCCATTGCGACCAAGTCCCAGTATCGCTGCAAACTTTCTGCCATCCGCTCATTGAGTCTTCTGTAAAATTCGTCCGACAGCGTGTAGTCGGCGATCATCCGATGGAACAATGCCTCGAGCTCAGGTTCGTTCTCGAGGACGACGTGTTCGGCCGCTTCCCAGAACACTTGCGGGCTTTCTTCACGTTGAGGATTCTCGGCTAGCGCGTCCAAGTAGTAGAAGCGACCCTCCTGTCCATACCGATTCAACGCCGCTACGAGCAACGGCCAAACAGGATCATTCTCCACTGCGGCAATTGCCTCATTCACCCAGTAGCGATGGGTCGCCTTTCCGACATTGTCTCGGATCACCTCTCGCAACAGCCCTTCCATCATGACAATGTTGTGGCGGTACTCGTTCTTGAGCACCTTCACGGGCAACCAGGTGCGATTTTCCGAGACGTGGTTGAGGCCCAGACCGAGCTTCAGCATCTTCTCAACACCAATCGAGAGCATTGTCATGATCGGATCGCGCGTCGTTTCGATGTACGCGGCAGTTTGGAGTGCCCGAACACCGTACGCGAGCAAGTGCTTCGCAGAGTCAGATTCCTGGATGAAGTGCAAGCTTTGAAGCTCCGATAGGTCGTCGTCATAGAGGTTTGGCACGCCTTCATTCTTGCAGAGACTGTAGGCAACCAGAGGGGTTTGGAAGGTGTGGCTCCGCCGATATGCCGCTGAACGAGAGCATCAGTCGTGGTGCGGCCACGGACACCCCTCTGAAAATCGAAGCGCCGCTTTAGCGAATTTTTGGGTGCTGTCGTATATCTGCGTGTTGCTCGTGGAGTTCGACCCGGATCTGTTCAGGCTCGTAGCCGAGGAACACGCGTGCTAGAAGCAGTTGGTTGAGTTCTATTCGCTGTTGGTCGTCTGCAAGTTCATAGACAGTGTGAGCATTCTCAAGAAGGTTCAGAGTTTCATCTACTTCTCGTCTGAGAGCATCAAGATCGGTTTCGGTGGCTGCTCGTTCGATCGTGAGGTGTGCCAGTTCTGATTTGAGGCGTCGTTGCTCGCTGAGAAACAGGTCTTTCGGGACGGCGTCGGCGTAGTGAGCGTCGAGTAGTTTGGCTCGATGCGATTTCAGCTTTGTGATCGCTGCGTCGAGGTCGGTGTGACGTGTTTCATTCAGCTTCTGTTTGAGGTGAAGCTCGGCAAGCATCACCTCTTCAAGATTCTCCCGTTGGCTACTGCTCAGTTCGATGGTTCGGTAGTAATCAACGACGCGCTGTTCAACCTGAGTTACGGGTAACGCCTTTCGCTGCGGGCAATCGGGGCTTCTCTGCTTGTGGCAAACGAAGTACGTATAGGTGGTGCCGTGACGAGTGTAGGTGCTTTGCAGGGTCAGTCGGTTTTTGCATTCGATGCAGAAGACTGTGCCTTTGAGGTAATGGTCGTGAGTTCGTGACCGTTGCCCGTTTCGTTTCGATGACAGAACCTTTTGAACCTTGGCCCATGTGACCGGATCGACGAGGGGTTCGTGGTTGCCGGTGAACTCCTCACCGTTCAGCGTGACGACACCCTTGTAATAGGGGTTCCGTAGAAGAAAGTGAACTGTTCTCACGGTGACCGGTTGCGGGGGAGATGCTGCCCGCGACTTGAGTGTGAGGCCGCGCGTGTTGAGCTCGACTGCGAGGCGACTCACGCTCCATTCACTGGATGCATACGCGGTAAACGCCCAAGCAATATGTTCACCGCGGTCAGGATCAATTATGACGGTGCGGGTATCTTGCCCATTGTGGTCGTATTTGCGCAGGTTGAGGTATCCGAGTGGTGCTCGCCCTGGGGTTCCTCCCTGCTGCACTTTCTGCCTCATTCCTTTCAACACCTCGGTCGCGAGGTTTCGTGAGTAGAACTCTGCGATTGAAGCCATAATGCCATGAACGAGCGCGCCGCTGGGAGTACTGTCGATCACTTCAGTCGTTGAGACGAGACGGGCTCCTGCAGTGGTAATTTTCGCGGTGAGTATTGCATCGTCGCTTCGATTCCTTGCGAGCCTGTCGATCTTGTGAACGATCACGAAATCGAGCGGAGTAGTTTTGATGTGTTCAAGTAATCGTTGTAGCCCAGGTCTGTTGAGTGTGCGACCTGTTCTTCCGCGATCTACGAATTCTGCTGCGACGAGCGCACCCAGTTCTGTGGCCTTACGGCGGATCGCTTCTCGCTGAGCTGGTATAGAGAGACCTTCGCCACCATTGCGGCCGGCCTGATTGCTGGTAGATACGCGGATGTAGGAGACTGCACGGAGGAGAGTGACCGGATGGTGAGATGATGGTTTCATTTCCCCAGTTCAGGTTGAAATCCGGGTTGGTTGAGCATCTACTTCTCTTGATCCTGATGCACGGGTAAGGGGCTACTCGTTTTCTCCTAGTTACTGCTTAGGAGACCGCGCGGTGAGTATGGCTTTTGGGTTGCGCGAGTTCATGTCACTGCACCAGGTGGGGCCCGGGCCAAGTTCTAAAAATGGATTGTTGTGCGTCATTCTGGGAGGTTCTTTCGCCCACGGCGATGTGAGTTGAGTAAGGATTTCGCGGTGAAATGTCGATCAGTCAGGCCCATGACGAGGCTAGGAAAGACGCTCATTTAATGTCGTTGTATGTCTCGTCATTGGTCAAGGCAGTATCGTAAATAGCGTGAGTCGAGTGCAGTCAAAGAACCGTGATTCCCTCGGTACGTTTTTGTTCGGTGGGACGAGGCCGACACGCCGCTATAGCCAGCGTTGACATGTTGATCTGAGCGTAGAAATGCCTACGTGGGAGCCTTAGAGATGCTGCGAAGGAATCGAGAGGATTGCAAATGTTGAGATGGTTGCGCAGAGGGTCGAAACGTGCGGAGCTCGTTGTGTCTAAATGCCTCTCCGCGTCTGAAGCGCATGTGGGAGAGCTTGACGAGGCGGTCGTGTACTTTGTTCATACTGTCGCGATTTCGAAACGAATCGACTTGGGCAGGGCAGCTAAGCGGTTTCTTGACAGCGAGTTCGTGACAAGTGCTGCATGGCCCTCGGATGAAATGGCTCGCCTTCCTTTATCTCTTGCGAAGGTTGAGCGTAGTATGGCGCGCCTGAACCGCAACAAGGCTTGGACGGAAAAGTTAACTGGGTTTTGGTCGTTTGTGGCGGGCGTCTTTACCCATCCAGTGATAGCGTTCCGAGTGCTTCGTATGGTTCAAAGTAGCCGCAACGCAATTTCGACTGGTGTCGTTGAGGACACCGCATCATTTGACACTACGATGTCTGAAATTAAGAACATGCTTCTGAACGTTCAAAAGGTCACGCTTGTTGAGAAGGACATTGATGCGCACTTGTTCTGGAGCGAGCGAGAAGACATCGATGCGTACATCCGTTTCTTTTTGCGCGAGACCAGACATACCATCCAAATCGGAGACAAAGAGAGAACAGTGACCTTGGAACCTCGGGTACTGCTACACCGTGAGGGTGTGATGCAAATCGTGATCGGGGTCCACTTTCCCAGAGGTTGCACTCCTGCCGAGGTTATTGATGCATCTTTTCCGGCAGCACCGGTGTTCAGAACTTCCCGTATACCGGAGCCCTATGCTGCCCCGGGGGCGAAGTGGGTTGGTGGTGATTGGGCTGAAGAGCGGGAAGGTGGTGTTCGAATTCGTGTCTTGGAACACGAGCAACCTTCCTCTGTGACTGACTGGTTGGATACAGTTGTAGGGCGTGTTTTGCACGATATTGAGGGTTTCGAGAGTGGCCCGTCATACACCTATCCCGTGATTATGGTAGGGCCAGGGACTTGTTGCGCAGAATGGGCCGAGAATCATGCGCAGGACATAGCGCGGATGTCGATCCGTAAAGTACCAAATGTCGGTGATCAGATCACGTTGAGCGCCGGACCAAACCTGAGTGCTCACACGGGGATGCGTATCTACGCTACAGCGGGTTCTGCCCTTATAGTACATCTGCGGAAATGGCGCGTTGGTATTCTTGATCTGCATCACACACTCATCTACGAACGAATTGGGCTCGTTTATATTCGACTACGTAGCCTTGAACAAAGGATCGCTGACTTTCGAACGGGCAAGCGCGAAGTGCTCCGTACGTACCGAACAGCCTTGGAACTGGAAAAGGAAGCGCGAGGTGCGTATTACCGTTTTGGGTCTGCTCGCAACATCTCTCGTCATGTTCTGAACGATCTTGGTGGCCCTGAGATCCTTGATGTGGTGCGGAGTGGCACGAGTATGTTGGGAGAAAGGGCGAGCACTCGGGCAAGCGCGCAAGTAGCGAAAGCTTCGAACAGGATCGCATTATTTGGAGTTGTCGTTGCAGTCATCGCAGCGATACCGGCGATACAACCTATATTGAAGCTTATTGAACAACAGCGTGCAGCCGACCCGGAAACGAGTATCTGGGCCGTATTGCAGACCCTCGTGACATCCCCGATCCTTTTCTCTGCGTTAGTTTTGGGTGCGGTCATCCTTTATGGCGTATCTGTTATTGGTGTCCTCCTATACCGTGTTATTCGCTACCTGATGCTGCTCCGTAAGCGAGGCTATCTCTCTCGTATTGAAGGCTACGAGATCACAATTGATGACCCAGTAGACAATTAGCGTTAAGAAAATGAGCCCATGTATCTTGAGCCTGACTTTGGCAAAGTGGTGGTTTCGTTTAGGGGGAATCAGCACCATACGCTGCTGAAGAGCTGGCGCAGGTATATGGGGGAATCGTCAAAGCCGCGAAAGTATGGATCCTCACAGTACTGAGCCCTGTTCAGAGAACTGAAGGCCATGATGAAGACGGTTCAGGCCTTTAGTCGGTTGGACTGTCGTGCGCATTCCGTTGGATGACGGTGAGGGGGGGGGGGGGGGGCAAATGCAAGCGCAGCGTATTCAGGTTTCGCTGCATCCGTTCTTGTAGGTGCATTTTTCTTTCGAGTAGTTCGATCTAGGATCTGAAGCGCTGTCTTTCGACGCTTCCCGTCGTGCGTGTAAAGCGCAACGAGGATGATAAAGATTCGGATGGCTCCATTTAGCAAGATGGTCGCGGACGGGAGGCTTATCCCCAAAAGCAAGAGACTCAGGTGGTCAGGCATTGATAGCTCCGGTTCGAGCCCGGCATAGCCGCTATGTGCTGCCAAGCCCAGCAGGCTCCGATCGGAGTTGGTTTGCGCTTCTTGGAGCGGGCCAACTCAATGGACGCCCCGCTGGGAGCGCGGGACTCAGCACCCGTAGGGTGCCCTCCTCTTCCAGCTTCGGCCTACCGCCTGAAAATCATGCTAACGGATCAAGGTGACCCTCTTTTCGGCGTCCCTGGCCTCAGTCGCAATGATTCGCGCAGGGTGCCATGTGTATCCAGGGCACATGAGACTAGGAGAACAGGCAGACAGTATGCAAATTGTCGGTGAAAGGACTTGCAATGTCAGAGGTGTATGGGAGTGTTGTTGCTAAATAGTGAAAGGAAGTGAGAATATGACAGACGATAATTCAAGGCACGTGGTTCCTAACCCTGATGGTGGTTGGGATGTGAAAAAACCTGGAGCGCAGCGTGCTTCTGGACATCACAGCACGCAGGCAGATGCAGTAGACCAAGCTCGGCAGATCATCCGTAATGCAGGTGGAGGTGAACTAAACATCCATGGTGTAAACGGTGCAATTCGCGCAAAGGATACGATTTCTCCTGGCAATGATCCTCGACGATCAAAAGGATAGAAACTTCGCTGGTGCGGGCCGGTTATCTTTCGGGACTGCCCCGCACCAGCGGACACTTTACAGTTGCGTTCATAATTAGCCTCTGAAAGAGAGGCGATAGTTGCATGTTGGTTAGTGGGCATAAGCAAAATCTATAGATCAAAATTCAAGAGCTTATGTCCCAACGAGTAATGTCAGCGGCTGCTGGCAGAGTTCAAAATATGAAATCTATTTTTGCAGAACTCAGAGCCATGTACATTTCAGCTCAGGCCGCGCGTACCGACGTCGCTCAAGCTTGGAGTGCGATCAGTAAAGCGATGCGTAAAGCTCAAAAGACGCAGAAATGGCGGTGGCTGCTAGGGTTCCCGACGATCTGGCTTTTAGCCGAAGTTGCTACGTCTTGGATTGCGCAAGACTTCCCACAAGGCCCCATATTCGGCTTAGTGTCTTCAATCTTCACCCAGGACATCCCGCGGAACCTTGGCCTCGCATCGTATGCGTTAATGGCCGCCATTAGCAACTGGCTTTGTCTCCGGTTCCCTGCGTTAATTGGTTTCGTGCTATCCCTCGGTAACATTGTGATTGGGATTATCTTTAACTACAAGGTTCAAGCCTCCAGTCTTATCCAATTCTTGCTGCCTGCCTCCGAGCGCGCCGACTTTCTGGAGACTCTCCAAAATTGGGGCTGGGTTTTTGCGTTGTATGTCGGCATTTCATCTCTCAGCGTCGTTGCATATACCTTGTTTCTTCGAACTACTTTCGTGCTGCGATACGTTACAGTAAGCGCTAATTGGAGGTTCGATGAGACGCTGTGTGTGCTTCAAAAACGAGCCGACCCCGGAGCCCATAATTGAATTGTCAACGCGCCCTCCCCTGCAGATCACGAGTTGCAACTCCAACCTCGAACAATCGACTGCGCACGGTACCAGCTGAAAACTTGAGATGATTGCCAATACGTTCTAGCGATTCTCCAGACTCATACCGACGTACCATCTCCGCAATCTCTGTGGGGCCAGGTACTCGGCGTCGGGTGTGTACTCCACGACGGCGGAGTTGCGAAGCAAGCGACTGTCGAGTGATTCCAAATTCAACCGCAATGGTTTTCAGGGTTGCCCCGGAACTGTATTGAGCTTCAGCCAAGACAAGATTCGCTTCACTCAACGGTGCAAGTCGAAGTGTCTTATTCTTGTGGCTTAGGCCCTTGGGAAGCAGGCGTTGGCGGATGAGATGATGTCTACTCGCCATACGCCGCAAAGGTGGGGCAACTTTCGACAGTATTCCCATGAGTTCCACCACGAAAGCCCCCGTCAGGAGTGCAACCTCCCGGAGAGGGGCTTTCTTCGTGGTGAGCGCGGGCGAACGAGACAGCCAGGGCCAATGATTGGGGCCTAATGTCGATGGCGTCGAGAACACCGGCAGCGAGGCCCCGCAGTTGACCTCGTTTTTTCTGAGCAAATGTCGGCACCCGGACGTATCCTTAACTGCATGTTGGAACCGTCAGCGCCGACCATCAAATCGCCAGCAACACCTGCTAGCGGGATGCGCACCTTTGCCCAGATCCTGGTCAATACTGCGCTCGCGAACATCACCACGTCGTTCCTCTGGTTTGCGTTGACCTTCTGGGTCTACCTTGAGACTCGCTCGGTACTCGCAACCGGCATCGTTGGTGGTGCCTATATGCTGCTGGTCGCCATCTTTTCGATCGGCTTTGGCACGATCGTCGACCGGCATCGCAAGCATCGAGTCATGGTGTTGGCCAGCATCGTCACGCTGGCATCCTTCTCTGTCGCCGGGGCCCTGTATCTTTCGTTTCCTGAGGCGGCGTTGCTCGACTTGGGCGGGCCGATGTTCTGGTTGTTTTCTGGCATCATCCTGTTTGGCGCTGTGGTAGAAAATATGCGGAACATCGCGCTTTCCACGACGGTCACCCTGCTCGTGCCGCAGGAGCGTCACGCCAACGCCAACGGTCTTGTTGGCACGGTGCAGGGGCTCGCCTTCATCGTGACGAGCATGTTTAGCGGGCTGTCGATTGGGTTGCTCGGGATGGGCTGGACCCTCGTGATCGCGCTTGTCCTCACGGCCCTCGCGCTCGTGCACCTGCTGTTCCTCCGCATCCCCGAAGAGGCCCCTCGTACAGAAGAAGGCAAAGCCCCCGCCATTGACCTTCGGGGGAGCATCACCGCGATTCGGGCGGCGAGTGGTCTGTTTGCCCTCATCATCTTCTCCACGTTTAACAACCTCATTGGTGGCGTCTACATGGCGCTCATGGACCCGTACGGCCTTGAACTCTTTCCCGTTGAACTCTGGGGTGTTGTGCTTGGCGTCGCCTCGACCGGGTTCATCATTGGTGGGCTGTTCATCGCCAAGTTTGGTCTTGGCAAGAATCCGATTCGCACCATGCTCATCGTGGTCGCCATCATGGGTGTGCTTGGCGCTCTCTTTACCCTGCGGGATTGGTGGTGGCTCTACGCGGGCGGCATCTGGCTGTATATGACCCTCATCCCAGCGGTGGAAGCAGCCGAGCAAACGGTCATCCAGAAGGTGGTTCCTTACGAGAGGCAGGGGAGAGTCTTCGGATTTGCTCAAGCCTTCGAATCGGCCGCCGCGCCAATTACCGCGTTCCTCATCGCGCCCATCGCCGAATTCATTATCATCCCCTACATGGAGACGGACGCGGGCACAGCCACCTGGTCTTGGCTGCTTGGCGACGGAGAGGCGCGGGGTATTGCGCTTGTGTTCCTGATCTCTGGGCTTGTCATGGTCCTGCTGGCGCTTGGCGCATTTGCGACAAAATCGTACAGGCTGCTGTCGCGGGAATACCAAGACGAACCCGTTGTTATTGCCTAGAGTGCGCTGCGCCGTCAGCGACTCTTGAGCTGTTCGCCGTACACTCACAACAGACGACAGTCATCATTACAACCAGCGAAGGAAACAATGCGTACCGTAAGCGCTTATGCAGCCCCCTCAGCAACCGAACCGCTCATCGCAACGACCATTGAACGTCGCGACGTTGGCCCAAACGACGTGCTGATTGACATCAAGTTTGCTGGCATCTGCCACTCCGACATCCACACCGTTCGCGGAGAATGGGGCGGGCAGCAGTTCCCGCTGACCCCCGGACACGAAATTGCGGGAATCGTTGCCGAGGTTGGCTCGAACGTGACCAAGCACACGGTTGGCGACCGGGTCGGCGTTGGCTGCCTCGTGAACTCCTGTGGCGAATGCACAAGCTGCCTCGCAGGTCTCGAACAGCACTGCCTCAACGGAAACGTTGGAACCTATGGCGCCGTCGACCGTGACGGCACGATTACCCAGGGCGGATACTCCTCACACGTTGTGGTGAACGAGAACTTCGTGCTGAACATCCCAGAGGGAATCGACCTCGACGTTGCGGCCCCCCTGCTCTGCGCCGGCATCACTACGTACTCGCCCCTCCGCCACTGGGGTGTTGGCCCCGGAACGCGAGTTGCCATCGTTGGACTCGGTGGGCTCGGTCACATGGGAGTCAAGATCGCCAGCGCGCTCGGCGCCGAAGTCACCGTGCTGTCGCAGACACTCAACAAAAAAGAAGACGGGCTCAAGCTCGGTGCCGACCACTACTACGCCACCGGCGACCCCGAGACCTTTACCAAGCTCGCCGGAAGCTTCGACTTCATCCTCAACACCGTGAGCGCCGCAATCGACATCAACGCCTACCTGCGCCTGCTCGCCATTGACGGCGTCATGGTCAACGTTGGCGCTCCGGCAGAGCCCCTGCCGGTTAACGCGTTTAGCCTGATTGGCGGGCGACGCTCGTTTGCCGGTTCAAACATTGGGGGAATTGCAGAAACCCAAGAAATGCTCAACTTCTGTGCGGAGCACGGCTTTGGTGCCGAAATTGAGGTCATCTCGGCCGACCAGATCAACGAAGCGTATGAGCGCGTACTCCGGTCGGACGTGCGCTACCGCTTTGTCATTGACACGGCTACGCTCCCAGCAGTTGGAGCCTAGCGCCAACAAGAAAACGTCACAACGATCGGCAGCGTACCAAACCTACGGTGCGCTGCCGATCGCGTTCTATGCCGAGGGAGGCAGCAGACCAATCGCCAGATCGATCTTCTCCGCCAGGTACGAGTCAAACGGTACCGCTTCAGCCTGGCCAGCCCCAGGTCGCCACCGGACACGGGCGGTTCCCTCGTGAACGAGGAGCGGTGCCTCGGCAGCGAAGGTCGTGCCTGACTCGATTGGCAGCGCAACGGTATTAAAGTTGAGCACGTCTCCTCGTGCAAAAGGCCCAGCGAATGCCATCGCCCGGTATTCGCGGCGCTGCTCTTGCGATGCCGACTGATACCCAGGATGTCCGGGCTCCACCGCCCGAGTGGTCTCGCCAACTCCGTACAGACGCCCGTCGTGCCCAAGGAGGAAAACACCAAGGCGCCACACCCGGCCAGCGGGTTCAAAGCGGGCTTTGCGCCTGATGAGCCGGACGCGTTGCGACGGGATGAGGGTCGCCAGCGCCTCGTCGGGCACCTGTGCGTCTTCAAGCTGAGTGACCGCCGCGTCGATGGTCGCGGTCAGGGCCAGCGCCAACGGTTGTGAGACCGTGTTGCCGTTTTGTTCCTGGCCGAGTGCTGCATCATCCACGGGTCATAGTGTACCGAGACTCTCAACCGTTGAGGCATCGAACCTTCCCTTTGAGCCGGTCAGCCTCGGATTGGCAGTGACGGTTAGCCAACGAGTTCAGGAAGCGTGACGGTAAGCGGAGCATACTGGTGGGAGTGCCCACTGCGTGGTGGCGCACTTCCGTGTGATTGAGGAGGACTCATGCAGGTTTCAGCCGCCGTCGTTACCCACAAGGAACAGCCCCTTGTGTTGAAACGTCTCGAACTTGATGAACCGAGGCAGGGAGAAGTTCGCGTTCGAATGGTTGCCTCGGGAGTGTGCCACACCGACGCAATCGTTCGAGACCAGTGGTATCCAACTCCGCTTCCCGCCGTCCTCGGGCACGAAGGCTCAGGGATTGTGGATGCCGTCGGGCCAGGAGTCACAAGCGTTGAGCCAGGAGACCACGTTGTGCTCAGCTTCGCGACGTGTGGCACGTGTAAATCGTGCCTGTCCGGACACCCGTCGTACTGTGTAAATTTCTTCGAGCTCGATTTTGGAGGCTCGCGCACTGACGGGTCGAAGGCCTTTACCGACGAAGACGGACAGCCGGTGAGCTCGCACTTCTTCGGCCAATCCTCGTTCTCGACCTACAGCAACGTCGCCGAGCGCAGCATCGTCAAGGTCAGCAAGGATGCGCCGCTTGAGCTCCTCGGCCCGCTCGGCTGCGGTATCCAGACCGGCGCTGGTGCGGTGCTTAACGTGCTCAAGCCCGAAGCCGGAAGCAGCGTTGTGATCTTTGGGACCGGGGCGGTTGGGCTGTCCGGCCTGCTTGCCGCCGTTGCGTCGAGCGCTTCCATCATCATCGCTGTTGACATCGTCGATAGCCGCCTCGAATTTGCCAAGACGCTTGGCGCGACACACACCATTAATAGCAAGAACGAAGACGCGCCGGCGCGGATCAAGGAGATCACCGGCGGTGGCGTCGACTACGCGCTCGACACAACGGGCAATAAGTTTGTCTTTGCGCAGATGCTGAACTCGATGGGAATCCTTGGGCACGCGGCGCTTGTTGGCGCGGCGGCGTTGGGAACGGAGGCGAGTGTTGACATCGGCACCCTCTTGATGTCGGGTCTGACGCTGAGCATGGTCATTGAGGGAGACTCGGTTCCTCAGGCTTTTATCCCAAAGCTCATTTCCCTCTACAACGACGGGAAGTTCCCGTTTGACAAGCTCATCAAGCGCTATGACTTTGCCAACATCAACCAGGCGTTTGCCGACAGCGAGAGCGGAATCACGCTCAAGCCGGTTGTGATCTTCGAGCAGCCCTAACGAGAGCGACAGCGGAGCCCCGGATTCGCGGCATCCAGCACCGGCTGGATTGTTGCCGGAAGCCGGGGCTCGTCTGTTCCTACGCGGTGAGTGCTGCGGCGCGGTCGCACGTCTTCGCCGCGAGATCTTCGTTTCCGGGGGCAAGAATGCCAGGGAGTACGATGCGCCACATGTCGTCAATACGTTCGCGCAGGTCGCCGTAGTTCGATTGTACGAGCGATACCGTTTGGATGCCGGTGAACGTGGTCACCAGAAACTCGGCGAGGACCTCCGGCTCAACTGTCGTTGACACGTAGCCGTCGTCGATTGTGGCCTTCACGAGGTGGGTTACCGGATCGTTCCACGCGTCGTAGGTCTGTGCAATAGGGTCTCCAAAGACGCCAACTTCAACCGCAAGCCGCGTGGCGGCAGCGTACACGATGTTGTCTTGGATGAGCCGGCTCATCTCGTGGGACATTTCGATCATCGCTTCAAACGAGGTGAGCTGCTTGGCTTCGAGCGTTGCGTGCAGCGTTTCGTTGGCCTCGACTTGAATCTCAATGATCGCTCTTGCGATGAGTTCTTTCGATTTAAAGTGGAAGTACATCGCACCTTTTGTGATATTTGCCTCGTCGGCGATATCACTGATGGTTGAGGCTGCGAATCCTTTTCGGAGGAAGACAGCAGACGATGATTCGATGATGTTTTGGCGCGTGATTTTGGCGCGGGCTTGCATTGCGGATAACCCCTAGTATCAATTGGAACTCAGAGCGGGCAGACAAATATAACCAATGGGCCGACCCCTAATCGACTCTCATTGCATCCATAGTACGCTAATGGGCGCAACGTTCCCAAATAAAACGATTCGTGTGATTTGTTTTTGGCAGGAGATCATCACCTTACCGATCGAATGAGTTCCGGTCCGTTGCCCCGGAGCGGCGCAACCTGCCGAGTGTGGAGGGACCTTGCGACGGGAAGGGATGCCTCGACGGCCGCATCCATAAGACCCTGGTCCCCTCGAGTGCCGGGGTCGAGCCAATCGTCAATCATCGTGGTTGGCAGGGTCACCGGTGTCCGGTCGTGAATGTGTGCAAGCTCAGGAGGCGCCGCCATCGTGAGGATTGTGGCAGAGAGCACCCATCGGTCGGGGTCGTCTGCGGCGAATGTGGGGTCGGCCCACCACGAATACAGGCCGGCAAAGGAGAGGGGAACATCCTCATCCGCATCGGTGATGTAAAACGGTGTTTTTGAGTTGTCCGCCGCCGTGAGCCACTCGTAGTAGCCGTCCGCAGGAACGATGCAGCGTTTTGTAGCGACGGAGGCCCGGAACGACGGCTTGCTTGCCGCCGATTCCGAACGCGCGTTGAACGTCGGATACGGAAGCTTCAGTTCCTTTGCAAACGGAGGAACAAGCGACCATCGAGCGGCCTCGAGTCGGCGTACGCCGGTAGCGGCGCCGTCGTCTGAATCGTTTGCTGGTTCCTGAGAACGGGCCGCCGTGTCAACGACGATTGGCACGCTGTCAGTCGGCCGAATGTTGTAGTTCGGTTCGGGAAGATCGTCAGCAGGTTGGTCGACCGAATAAAAGGCAACAAGACTGCCTGTGGCCCTCGCAACTACAAATCGCCCGCACATACCTCGATGGTACGCGCGTCACGGCGCGGGCGCAGCCGTCAACCTCACGCGTGAGGTTGACGGCAGGTACAGTTATTGGGTGCGCGCTCGCGGGTGAGCGCCCCGCGAAAGGAACCACAGCGAATGTCACAGCCTCACGTCCACGGTGCCCACCTTGTAGGCAGCATCAACCTGCCGGATGCGGCGCAGGTGTTTCGCGCGGTCAGTTCCCAGCTCGGCGGGCATGTTCGCCGCATTCCTGACGGTGAGGTTGGCGAGCGGTACTACTGGATCCAATTTCAGAGCGCAAGAATGGAGCAGGCAGACGGGCTCACGAGGCTTCCGATTGAACCCATCTACATTCGTGGGCAGTTTGATGCTCGGCCGCTGATGCTGGTTGAAGGCTATGACGCAGAGCAACTGGCATTCCCCTCGCTGGGATACGCGGAGGCAGCTCGTGAGTCGTATGGTGTCTTCCGTGCGCTCAGGGATGCCGGCGAGATTGCGGCAGGCACCCGTTTTCAGGTTTCGTTGCCGACCCCAGCTGGCGTGGTCGGTTCGTTTGTGTTGCCAAAGGACCAGGCTGCGGTTGAGGCCCCGTACGAACGCGCGCTGTTTGCCGAACTTGAGCAGATTCTTGCGAGCATTCCGCACGAAGACCTTGCGATTCAGTGGGATACCGCCCTCGAATTTGCGCTCATCGAACAGGTCTCGATCCGGGACCGGACCCTCACCGCGTGGTGGGAGAACGTCATTGAGGGGGTCGTTGAGCGGGCAGTCCGCCAGGCCGGGCAGGTCCCCGCCGGCGTTGAGGTCGGATACCACCTGTGTTACGGCGATGTTGAGGAAGCGCATTTTGTGCAGCCGAAGGATGCCGGAAATCTTGCCGCTGTGCTGCGCGGCATTCTTACATCGGCCACAAGGCCCATTAACTGGGTGCACCTTCCCGTGCCAATCGAGCGCGACGATGCGGCCTATTTTGCGCCGCTTATTGGTCTTCAAGTTCCCGTCGAAACCGAGATTTTCCTTGGGCTGCTCCACCATGAGGACGGCGTTGACGGTGCTGCCCGACGGATTGCTGCCGCATCCGAAGCCCTGAGCGAGTTTGGTGTTGCCACTGAGTGCGGCTTTGGGCGTGGCCCTGCCGAGCGCACGGCCGAACTCCTGCAGCTCCACTCTGACGTCCTGAGCGTATGACGCCAGTGGCCTCGCCGTTCCGCTGTTGGAGCGGCTAGGCCCAGTCGCGGATGAGCGCAGAAAAGCGCTCGCCGAACTCGGTAAACAGCGCGGGAGACTCGTCGGCCGCGTCATCCCAGCCGTCGGTGAGCAGAACCACGATGAACGTGCCTGCCGGAGCAGAAACGATGCCAGCGTCGTGGGAAACCTCGTCGAGCAATCCCGTCTTATGCGCAAAACTCAGCGAGTCATCGAGGCCGGTCGGAAGAGCGTAGTTGAGCGTTTGCTCGCTCAGCAACGTCAGAAAAAGCTCAGAGGATTGGGGCGACAGTAACTCGCCGGCCACGAGCCTGCTGAGCAGTAGCGTGACGTCGTTGGCCGTTGTGATTTTGTCGCCGTCAAGGTCAAAGAACTCATCGTAATTATTGAGTATCGTCTGGCTGTAGCCTTCGTTGGCGAGCCGTTGGTCAAGCGTCGCCCAATCGACCATCGTGCCAAGCGCGGCCCCACAATCGTTATCCGAGTAGGTAATCATGACGTCGAGGCAATCGCCGATGGTCGTCTCAACCTCCGGCATCCAGTCGTCAAGCGTGTACTCACCAGCGTCGACCTCGCTCAGGACGTCGTATGCCACAAAAAGTTTGTAGAGGCTTGCGCTGGTAAACGGAACGTCGCCGTTCGCCTCTGCGGTTGAGGCATCGCCAAGGTCAACAATGACAACGGCAGATTGTGGATACTCTGACACGAAGTCGTGAACGAGGGAATCGAGGGCGCTCGATCGCGCCGAGGGTTCCTCTGCAGCTTGCGTCTGTTCTGAACCTGCCGACGTTGTTCCTGACGCAAGGGTGAGGGCGCGCTCGTTTGCGATAAACGCGACGGTGATCACAAGAATCGCGGCAAGAGCCACGGAGAGGCCGCCAAGGAGCAAAGGCGAGTGCGCACTGAACCTGCGAGTGTTGTTGGGTGGGGGAGTCTTGCTCATTGAACCCAATGTAACCCCAGATGCTTGGTGTCAGCTATGTGTGGCCGCGGCAACCCCAATGTTCAGTTCGCTGAGCACCGCGCGGGCAACGGCATCCGTCTCGCGGAGCAGTGACGCGTTTGATTTGGGAATCGGGCTGATCGTGGTGAAAAACACCGCAGATTCGGTCGGGATGCCGATGGCATGGCGCCGCGGATGAGCGGTGCCGTGGTGGTCGAGTAGCCTCAGCGAATGCCGTTCAACGTCGAGGGCCCCTAGCTCGCGAGGTTCCGGTCCTCCGGTGAGCGTGTGTGGGCGGATCTCGCCGCGTGCAAGGAGCGTGCCGATGAGCGGTTCACGACTCGTGGTGACGGCGTTGCCATGCATCCAAGCGTCAACAAGCCAGCGAGCGCTCACCGCCGAGCCGCTCACGGCAGGCGAGGACGCAACAAAGTTGGGGCCGTCGGCACCCTGCTTGACCGTGACGCTGATGCGAGGCCCAACCGGGCGGACGATGCCAGCCGCGATGAGCGCCCTCAGCTGCGCAAGCCGGAACGCGGGTGGCCCGCTCGCGAGCATGTTTCCGAGGGCCTGAAACGGCTGATAGCCGCTGGCAAAGGAATCGGGAGACAACCGCCCAAATTGGATGAGTGGCACGATAGCCCCGCGAGCCTGACCGAGCGACCAGGCAGCCGCCTTGAGCGCACTGGCCGATCCGCGAGAAGCTTCAACAAGGTCGGCCTCAACGTGGCGATCAAGCCAGGCCGTGAACGCCCGCGGCGACTCGAACGTCTGACCACGCGTCGGGTCGTGAACCTCGCTCAGGGACCATCGACGACTGGCGACCGGCACGGCCCCGGCAATGAGGTCGTCCCACGCGTCTTCGTCCGAGTCCGCTAACGACGCAATGAGTTCAGCGGCATCCGTGACAAACGCGTCAGGTTCGGACTGAGCGAGCGTTGTGTAGTACGCAATGACGGCGTCCCGACGAATCGCTGGCAGTACCTCAGCGTTGAAATCGAGATCGTTGCGGTTCGGATCAATGCTCAGCGCGCGTAAATTGGCCTGTGGCGTGTTCGGCGGCACCGAACCGTAGAGCGTTTTGGTGCGGAAGGGGATGCCCCTGCCAGACCCAACATGGAGGACCGGTTCCTGACCTGAGGCGTGGTACACCAGTTCGCTTGCCCCAAGCTGATGGCCGTGCGCCGCGGATACTGAGGCAACCGGTTCAAATCGTCCGCCACGACCAAGCGTGACGCGAGAAACGAGGTCAAAGAACCCCATGCCAAACCCGCGAACGATGACCGGCTCCCCAGCCGGAAGCTGGTCGACTCGCTGCTCGAACGGGTTTTGCGGTTCGATGATGCCGAGGCCCGCGGCTGCGGCAACTTCGCGAAGGGATGCGTCAGCAGGTGACGGCTGGGCATCGAGCCAGCCGATCGCGAGCACAACGGCATCCGCTGTGAGCTCTGCGCCGTTCTCGAGGACGAGACGCTGGCGGCCGTCGGTAGCATCGAGAAGATCAACCAGCCGATCCTGAACAAGCTCGAGGGTGACTCCTACGGGGAGCAGCGCCGTGGTGCGGTTGAAGAACCAGCGGAGATAGTGGCCAAAGAGGGCGCGGCTTGGGTGGCTATAGGGCACTGTGCGTGCAACCTCAGCGACGAGCTCGTGGTCCTCGAGGAGGGATTTCTCAAGATAGGTGGAGTCGGCCCAATCGTGGTTGTCGTCGATGGTGAGCCGTCGGACGTGATCAACCCACTCCATAAGATCGGGCGAGGCGCCGGCTGGTTCGCGCGGGCCAACGCAGCGGACGGAATCATCCACAAACAGGGTGGCCTGGCCGGCGTAGGTGTTCATGACTAAGTCGTGATCCTGGTCGGTGCGCCATACTCGGCCTGGGCCTGCGACAAACGGGTCAATAATGAGCACGTGCAGGTGATCGCCTGCGCCGAGCCGGATGTTGTTGCTGATGCGGTCAAGCAGTGACGTGCCTCGTGGGCCCGCCCCGATGATAGCCAGTGATCGAGTCGTCATTGATCTCATTCTGTCAGGGGTGGGGGAGGCCGTTGGCTCTGTGGGTAATAAACCGTCACGGGTCCAGCTCACCCTCGGGCGACGGAACCCGTCAGCGCATCCGACAAATCGCGACAGGTCCGACCCCAACTCTGAGGGAGTGTCGTAATCTATAAGTGCGCAAGAAGTTGCGGCTTTCTGAGACAGTCAAGGGGAATGTCACTGAGGGAAGACGCGACATGTCTGATATGCGCTGGGGTTACAGCCATGCGTCCGAAGTTTGGGGCTGACGACGCACGAACGCATTGCGTTCACCATGTGTGGGCCGAGTCTTTGGGGGATTCGGCGCACAAGTTTTCGTTACGAGAGGAAGGCAGAACATGAACGACATCGGATTGTTCTGCCGCTCCTCGATCGTAACGGTTGCTGCTACGGCGCTTCGCGTGCCGGAACAGCTCTGGAAAGCCCCCCGGTGGTTAATGCGCTCACCCGCGCAATAACCGCACCCGTGCAGGGTCGAGCAATCGACGTTGTACTCAGCCCGTCCAGCTCCACAGAGCCGGACGGGCTTTTACGTTGCCGGAACAAGTGCGGCGGTCAGCACGGCGCTGAGGCCAGAGACCACATCGGCCTCGCTCAGGGCGCCAGGGTCGGCCGCGAGCTCAGCCGAAAGCCCGTTGATGGTCGACAAGATGACAAGAGAAATGGCCAGGTACTCGTTAGGGTCTGCAGATCCGCCGAAGGGTGCCGCCGCCCTCGCGAGGCCATCGGCAAACAGAGAACGGCGGTCTCGTCTGAGCTCGCGAAACACGAGCCCTACCTCGGGGTCTCTCGCGGCGAGAAGCGTGAACTCGGTGACCAACGCGTGCCAGGACTGCTCATGCAGGACCTCGTGGGCGAGTCGCCTTGCCGCGTGGTCAACGGCCTCGTTAAGGCTGCGCTGAGCGCCTGCTTCGGCAAGCAAGTCAGCTGCTGCGGCTGACAGCCGCTCGCCAAGAAGCGTGGCAAAGAGTTCCTGTTTTGAGGCGAAATTTGAGTACAGCGCTCCCTTCGTGAATCCCGCACGCTCAGCGATGACATCGAGACGGGCAGCCTGGTAGCCAACTTCGGTAAAAACCCGCATCGCCGAGTCGAGCAGCCGTGACCGCACATCCTCTCGTTTCGGACGTTTACGGGGAGAGTCCGGCTGATGGGAAGCTGAATCGATCATAAACCGAGCGTACTCCCCGACAACGATGTCTCTCACCCGGACATTTCACCTGTGGACTTCGTGAAAAAATCCGAGAACCTCGAAACATCAAGCGTATGATGCACTTACGACGGGCACCAGGCCGTCGGATTCGTGGGGGCGAGTAGGGGAAAGAATCATGGCTCGAAAATCGTTGGTGAGCGTAGTTGCTGATGAACTGCTCGATCGCATCGTCGCGGGAGAACTTGGACCAAACTCGGTTGTGCCAACCGAACAAGACCTTATGGCGCAGCACGACGTCAGCCGTATGACGGTACGGGAAGCGCTTTCGGCGCTCCAAGCACAAAACATCATTCGTGTTGAACGCGGGCGAGGAACGTTCGTGAATCCCGTGCACGACTGGAAAGCGCTTGAGCCAGCCATGCGGGCAACAGAGGCAACCCTCAGCGATGAGGTCGCGGCCAAACAACTCATCGATCTTCGACGCATGATCGAAAACGGGGCCATCGGGCTTTCCGCGCTGAACCGGTCGCAAACAGATATTGAAGAACTTGACCTCTTGCTCGAAGAAATGATCGATGCGCACGAGCGAGACAACCTCGACGATTTTGTGCGCGCAGATATTGCGATGCACGACCTGTGGTTCAGGTCAGCACGCAACGTCTTTGTTTCGGTGCTGTTGAATCCGCTCGACCGAGTGCTCTACACGCGCCGTCGCGACGCATCCAGCATGTCGGCGGTGCAGAGCAGCGTGATTTCGCATCATTCGAGCATCCTCGAGGCCGTGCGGAGGCGAGACCCCGAGGCAGCTCGAAAGGCGATGGACGAGCACATGAATCAGGCCACCGCTGTTGTCACCGAACTTCTCGAGAACAGAGACGTTATCGTCGGCTGACCCAGGATTAGGCAGGCCCTCCGGACGCCGTGTCCTCTTCGGTCTCGGGATTGTGATGCTCCTGCTGTGAGTGCTCCGTTGACGCGCTCGAGGCAGGGGCGTGTTGCTCGGTGGGCTGCTTATTTGCGCCACGTCGTGGGTCGTGCGGCTTTGGGATGTGAGTACTCATAAGAATGATCCTTTCGCGATATTGCATGTGTTCTGATGGCCTGTCAACCCCCTGTCACGGGGAACTCAAGGGGGCCTAGTGTGGCTATGCACGCATGATTCAGTCGGCTGCCGAGGGTGATCCCTCACCAACTGAATCTGCACAACGAAAGGAACACTCATGAATATCTTCTTGGTAGTGCTCATTATCATTGCGGTCATCCTTGCAGTGACGGGCGGATTTGTTCAGTCGTTGAACTTCCTACTTTGGGTTGGTCTTGTGCTGGCAATCATTGCTGTCATCGCCTTCCTCCTGCGAGCCATCTCGGGTCGCCGTAACGTGTAGTGACGTAAGAAGCCGCCACTGAGCGGTCAGGCCGGACTCAGGTCGAGAAGCGCTAATGATTGCGCAGCATCGAGACGAGTTAGGCCTTCTTCTTTGCCGAATAGTTGGTGAGACCCAATTCTTTGGCACGCTTCTTGAGGTCAATAATCGTCCAATCGTCGTACGAGCCGGCTTTGCCGCCCTTTCTCCCAATCGACGCCCGCCCTTGGTTTGCGGCGGCGTTTGAGATTCGTGCGGCTTTCTCGGCAGAGGCTCCGTCGCCCCGAAGCGTCTCGTACAGCTCTGGATCTTTTATTTGCGGGGTGCTGTTCTTCGGCATAAGCGGCTCCTTATAGTCGCGTGAGGCAGATGAAGAGTTGCCAAGTCCTCACGCTACGGTCCAGGTCGGCTCGGGACAAGGGGCTTGACTCTCTGCAATCACCTATCGACAATGCAACCTTCGGCCTGCCAATGGTTGCCCCGCAGGCTGTTGCGACCGGGTGCCGAGAACGACATGATGAGAGCTATGGGATATCTGATTTATGGATCAAGCACCGAATACGAGATCGAAGACAGAGCCCTCGCTCACCTCAAGGTGGTTATCGCGGCTAAGCTTCGCCGCCAAGAGTGTTTCTTCCTTAACTGGACAAACGAGCCAGATGCAGGCTCAGGCCGCGTCTCCTTGTGGCTTGCCCCAAACATCCCGTTGCAGTTCCGCTTTGCGGGGAGCCGGGCACCCGAGCTGAACCGCCTATGGATAGAGGTGCTCGCCGATGCGTCGAACACGCCAAGCGGCCTCCAGCTCTTTCCCGAGTCTGACATCGAGGCACGAATCAAAGCAGCGGAAGCGCGACGTGAGTCTATGCTCGCGGACGATAACTCGTAGCGTCACGGTCTTGCCCTGCTGGGGTCGTCAATACATTGTGTGTTGACGGCCCCAGCCGTGGTTAACCGCAGAAACGCCGCGGGTGGGGCACAGCGATCAGGGATTTGCACGTGCCCTGAGCCAGAGTCAACCCCCTTGAACGCCACGGCGGAGCGGTCGTAGCGTTGAACAAAAGGAGGTGGTTGTCATGAGTAATATCAACGGAAATTCAACGCCCGACGAGCCGACTCAGAACGAGCCGAATCGCGACCGGCATGGGCCAGCGGAAACCATCCATTCCAGATCAGGACCGTCCGCAGCAGGGGCACGAGACGCCGACGCGAAACGGGCGACCTACCCGCCAGCTCACGCGGTGCCGTCGACCTCAGCGCCACACGGAGAAGTCAGACACGATCCCATTCAGGACGACGATCCGCGCCGCAAGGAACCGGCGCCAATTGATGATCCCGCCCGGGAATGGAAGCAACCGGCTGTCACAACCTCAAGCGGCCATGGTTGGTTGATTGCGGGTGTCTTCGCCGTCATTATCTCGATCGTGGTGCTCGGCTGGCTGAGTCAGCTGCAACCCGGCCCCGCCGTTCTCGGGATAGCCCTGGTGATTGCGCTGTTTATCGGCATGGTGGTCGTTCGGATGACCGTCACCGGTCTCCGCGTGCGGTTGGTGGTCCTTGCAATTTTGCTTGGGCTGATGTGGCTGATTGCGATAGCCGCGGCGCTCATCATCGGGAGTGGCGAGTGGCAGAATCTTGACGAAACGGCGGCGTTCTCGCTTCAGATTTTCAGGAGCTAGGTGCCGCAACGTCGCAATATGACAGCCGGTGTGCTCAGCGTCACGCCGTTGGCACACCGGCTTGGTCACGAATGTGGGTTAGTCTGACTTGCCGAGCCGAACCGGTGACTCGGGGTCAACCCTGCCATCGAGCACTTCTGCCTGCTGGGCCGGTGAGGAGGCGACATCTTCGCCAAACTCGTCGAGCACATGACGGCCATCGGTCACGGTTGTCTGCTCGTCGCGTTCAATATTGATGGGCTCGTCAAAGTCTGCGTTTGGGTCGCGTTGCTGATCCCAACTCTCGTCGTCATCAGCGGTTGAATCGCTTTCGCCGGTCTCGATGCCAGCGTTGTTGTCGTCATCAGGATTATCGTTGTCGCCAAATCCATCAACAATCTCGAAGCCCTCAAGCGACTCAGCACCTCGAATCGCCTGGGATTCATCCTCAATCTCAATATCAAGATTGTCCTGGAGCTCTTCCGTGCGATCGACTTCGAGGGCTGCTTCAAGGTCGAGGTCGTAGTCTTCAATGCCGTCGAACCGGCTATTCTGGGCGTTCATAGCTGCCTCCTTATGTTGTCTACGTGCTCAATCTAGCGTCCTCTGCTCGTGAATGTCAGGGGTTGACAGCAGCGTCGGTTGGATTATGGTTGTGGCTGCACAAGCGCCCGAAGCCGCCGTTCTGGTGTGTCACGGGAGCCAGCACCGAGCGTCACCCCAAGGTGGTATTGGTCGATGACTCTGGGATCGACGTAGCTTGATCGCGCGACTGCTGGAGTATTTCCAAGGACCTCTGCGACCTCGCGGATGGCCTCGGTGATGGCCCGCTTGCTGTCGCGCTGCGAGGTTGGTGGCGGCGCGTTTGCGAGGCTTACTGCGGCTACGGTCGTACCGCGGAGTGTGCGAAAGTCTTTGGCGGTGAACTCGCCGCCCGTGCGTTCTCGAACATAGTCGTTGATTCGTTGCGGACTCAGGGCATGCCACTGTCCATTGTCGTAGAAGGCGAGGAGCCGCTCGGCTGGCCCCCGCCGTTTGAGCCGTGCAACAACCTTGGCGAGGTCGGTGTCGACGATCGTTGACTGCCACGATTGGCCGCTTTTGGCGGGAAAATTCAGCTCGACTGATGGTGCCGGTTGGGCGTGAACCGTTGCGTGCGAGCACAAGAGCGTGGCGAGGCCGTGGCTGTTGTTGGCATCGGCGTAGCGTTCACTGCCAACCCGGAGCGAGCCAAGATCTAACAGCCTGAAGGCTGCCGCGAGGGCGCGTTCCTCTGTCGGCTCCTGCGTGCGGAGGGCTATCGTGACGGCCCTGCGGGCGGGGCTGAGCGAGTCGGCAAGGTCGAGGATGCGGTCGAACTTTACTCGGTCGCTGTGCGCAGTCCATGCTGCGTGGTAAAGATACTGGCGTCGCCCGGCATCGTCGGTTCCGCAGGCCTGAATATGGCCGTTTGGATACGGCGAGATCCAGACGTCGCTCCAGGCTGGCGGGATCGCGAGCCGCTGGATGCGCTCTCTGGTTCGCAGATCGCTCACACGTTCGGAATCGGAGTCGTAGTAGCTGAATCCCCTGCCTGACCGACGGCGCCGCAACCCCTTACCGGTGACGAGGCTGCGGCGAAGTCGCACTGGGGCCTACGCCCAGTCGCGGGGTTGATCGAAGGTTGATGGGGTGAGCCCGCCGGATGCCGCAGGGCGAACCTGGTCTTCGTAGCGCACCTGGTAGGTGAGCACGGCGAACGACTCCCCAAACTGCGTAGCGCTGGTGAGCGCAAGGCTGCGGCCGGTGATGGCGCGAGGAAGGAGGGGAGCCCCGCCGCCAAGCGTGACGGAGGCCACGCTGAGAATGAGCTCGTTGAGTAGGCCAGCATCATAAAACTGCCCAGCCAGGTCGCCACCGCCAACGATCCACACGTTAGCCCCGCCTGCGGCGGCAAGCATCTCGGCGTGCACCGGCTCGACGGCACCGCGCACGAACCGAATATTGGCGCCCTCGACGACTGGAAGCGGACGCGACGTGAAGACCCACGTTGGCTGCTCGTATGGCCAGTCGGCCGGTTCTGCGGGGTCGGCGTTGATGTGGTGTTCGAGCATCCATTCGTAGGTGGTTGAACCCATGGCAACGGCACCAACCTGCGAGATGAATCGTGGGTACTCGCCCTCCATGCCTGGCGCGTTGTCGAGGGCTAAGAGCCAATCGAGTGAGTTATTCGAATCGGCGATATAGCCATCGATGCTGGTCGCGGTGTAAAACTGGGTACTCATGGGCATAACCTAACCTGAACTACTGACACTGGCGAAAAACAAAACCTCAAACCAAGGGGCTAGGCCGAGTCTCGGCCGAGTTCCTCAAGCAGACGAAGCCAGATCTCGCTCACGGTTGGGTAGCTTGGTACCGCGTGCCACAGCCGCTTGATGGGAACCTCGCCAACAACGGCAACGGTTGCCGCATGCAGCAGCTCGGCAACCTCAGGCCCAACAAACGTTGCGCCAACGATGACCCCGCGCTGCACATCAACCACAAAGCGGGCATGGCCGGCATAACCGTCTGCCTGCAGGCTGGCCCCGGCGACGTGGCCAAGCTCGTAATCGAGCGCGCGGATGTGCTGCGCATCCGAAGCCGCGTGTTCCGCCTCCTCAGCGGTGAGGCCGACCGAGGCAACCTCCGGTGAGGTGAACACGACCTGAGGAACCGCCGCGTGATCAGCGGTGGCCACGTGAGCGCCCCACGGCGCGTCATCCACTGGCCGGCCAAGCGCCCGAGCTGCGACGACATCGCCAGCGGCTCGGGCCTGATACTTTCCCTGGTGGGTCAGGAGGGCGCGGTGGTTCACATCGCCAACCGCGTATAGCCACTGACCGCTTACCCCTTCAACAAGCAAGGTATCGTCGACGGGCAGCCAATCGCCAGCGCTCAGGTGGACCGTTTCAAGGCCAAGATCCGTCGTGCGAGGGGATCGACCGGTCGCCACAAGAAGTTCATCGGCCACAACACTTGTGCCGTCGTCAAAGGTGACGGTCACTGGACCTGCTGGCCTGAGATCATTGGGTTGCTCGGTTTCGCGGGAAACAGAGACGGGAGAAGCGCCGACTCCAACATCCACACCAAGGTCACGAAGGCCCTGAGCAACGAGCTCGCCAGCAAATGCCTCTCGACCGCCAAGCAGCGCGCTGCGTGAACGAAGCGTGACGGCCGAGCCGAGGGACGCGTAAGCGGTGGCCATCTCAGCGGCAACTACGCCTCCGCCAATCACGAGCAATCGTTTTGGTACGTGGTGGGCGCTTGCTGCCTCCCTGCTGCTCCACGGGCGGGCGGCTGCCAGGCCCTCGACGTCGGGAAGATTCGCGGCGCTCCCCGTGCAGATCGCAACCGCATGCCGCGCCTCAACCTGTTCTTGAGTGCCATCGGTTTTGCTCACGACGACGCGCTTCTCGCCGTCGAGGCGTCCGTGACCCCTGATCAGGTGGATGCTGGCGGATTCTAACCAGCCGACCTGACCGTCATCGTGCCAGTCGCTTGCGAACGAATCACGCCGCTTGAGCACGGCATTTGCGTCGATTGTTCCAGCAACACCGAGGGCGTCTGCTGCTCGCCAGGCCGCCCCGGTGCGAAGGAGCGCTTTGGTTGGCATGCAGGCCCAGTATGAACATTCACCGCCAACAAGTTCGCTCTCAACGATGACAGCGGTGAGTCCTGCTTGGACGGCGCGATCAGCAACATTTTCACCGACAGGCCCCGCCCCAATAACAACGAGATCGTAGACGCGAGATGCGGCATTGGATGCGGTCGAGTCCGCCATGAGTTAGCCCCCTGTGGGCGGGGTAGGACGCCCGTTTGTATCCTATGACGTTGCGGTTCGGGCGACTACCCCTTGACAGGCGCAACCTGCGGGATCGACCTGCGTGTTGCGAGCGTTCCGGCGCGTGTGCGGAGGCGGTAAACGGCCGCGCTATGGCACGAAACGGTACCCCATTCCAGCCTCAGTGAGTAGGTAGCGTGGCCTAGAGGGTTCCGGCTCAAGCTTTTTACGGAGTTGGGCCAGGTAGAGGCGGATGTAGCCGCTATCGCCCGTGTGCGTCGGTCCCCAGACCTCTGCGAGCAGCGTTTCTCGCGGCACGAGTTTCCCAGGGTTTCGCAACAGCACCTCAAAAATGAGCCACTCGGTTGGGGTGAGGCGAACGGGAGTGGCTACGCCATCCACAAGTCGGGTGATCTGTTTTGCCGCGAGATCGACCGTCACCTCGCCAAACACGATTGAGGGGGCGTCCTCGGCAACGACCTGCCTGCGGGTCAGAGCACGGATGCGGGCCAGCAGCTCATCAATCGAGAACGGCTTTGTGACGTAGTCGTCCGCGCCGGCATCGAGCGCCTCAACCTTATCGGCCGCGCCGGTGCGGCCCGACACCACGAGTATCGGGATCTGGGTCCAGCCTCTGAGCCCTGCGATGACGTCGAGCCCATCGACGTTTGGCATACCGAGGTCGAGCATCACGAGGTCAGGGTGGTGCTCGATGGTCTTGTTAAGCGCCTCCGCACCATCGGCGGCCGTAATGATCGTATAACCACGGGCGCCGAGAGTGACCCGAAGCGCGCGAAGGATTTGGGGGTCGTCGTCTGCAATCAGAATCTTCATGCTGGTTCCTCCGGGGAATGCGGCGCTGTTGAGGGAAGGGTCACAACCATCGTGAGGCCACCCCCAGGGGTGTCATCGGCGTGAAGCGTGCCGCCCATTCCCTCGGTAAAGCCCTTTGAGAGGGCGAGCCCAAGCCCAAGGCCAGTGAGGTTATCGGTATCGCCAAGGCGTTGGAACGGAATAAAGACGTCGTCGCGGCGATCTTCAGGGATGCCAGGACCGTGATCCGCCACCCGAATCTCAACGTTGCCGGCAAACTCGCTTGCCGAAAGTCGAACCGGTCTGCCACCCGGCGTGTATCGCATGGCGTTGGACAGGAGATTGACGATGACCCGCTGCAGCAGGCCGGCATCCGCAACAACCTGGGCGAGCTCTGGTGACAGGCTGAGTTCTACTTCGTTTGGCCCGAGGCCGAGCTCGTCGAGTGCCGGAAGCACGACGTCTTCAACATCGATCGGGGTGAGCGAGACGGCGAGCACGCCGGCCTGCACCCGGCTGACATCGAGCAAGTTTGTCACGAGCTCCGAGAGCGATTCGAGGCTCTCCTCTGCCGTAGCGAGTAGCTCGTTTCTGTCGGCCTCCGACCACTCGATGTCTGTTGACCGAAGCCCGCTCACCGCGGCCGTTGCGGCCGTGAGTGGGCGGCGAAGGTCGTGGCCAACCGCGGCAAGGAGGGCACTGCGCATCCGGTCGTTCTCGGTGAGCGGGCCAACGGCCTCGGCTGTCTCGGCGAGATCGCTGTGCTCGAGCGCAGCATCAATCTGCGTGGTAATCACCGCAAGCAGGCGGCGCTCAGATGCCTCAAGGTCTTGACCGTAGAGTTCGAGTGTTGCGCGGGTGCCAACCGGTAGGGTGCTGCGAGTCTCTGCCCGCGAACAGTCGCCGTCTTCGTTGAGTACCTGCCCGTTGCTGAGTAGGCGCACACCCGTCAGAGAGAAGGCCTCGCGTGTGCGATTCACAAGGGCCTGGAGGGCATCCTGGCCTCGGAGCACGCTGCCAGCGACCGTGGCGAGCAGCTCAGATTCCGCCGCAGCCCTGACCGCAATGCGTGATCGTCTTGCAGCCTGGTCAACGACGTAGCTCACGAGCACGGCGTTGAGCATGTAGAGGGCGAGCGCGAAGAGGTGCAGCGGCTGGTCAATCGAGATAGTATGCATCGGCTCGATGATGAAGAAATCGAGTGTGATGCCTGACAATAGTGCGGCGAAGAGCGCGGGCCAAATCCCGCCAACCAGCGCGACCACAACAACGAGGAGCTGGTAGGTGAGCACATCACTCGTGATGGACTCCTCGGTGTGAAAATGCACGAGGAGCCAGGTCACAATTGGGCCGCCAATGATCGCAAGCGCAAAGCCAAAGATCCGTCGGCGCCACGTGAGCGCGCCAACAAGTCGGGGGAGTGCGAAGTGACCGCCAGCCGCCGCGTGGTTGACGATATGAACGTCGATATCGCCTGAGGCGCGCGTGACGGTTGTGCCGATTCCAGGGCCGGTGAGCGCGGCAAGCGGACGGCTCCTTCGGCTGACGCCAATGACAAGTTGCGTGGCGTTGGATGCGCGAGCAAACTCAACAAGCGCCTGCGGCACGTCGTCCCCAACTACTTGGTGATAGCTGCCACCCAGTTTCTCAACGAGCGCGCGCTGCTCGGCGAGGGCCCCAGGGTGTGGCTTGCGCAACCCATCCTGATTGGCGACGTGAACAGCGAGTAGCTCTCCGCCGGCGGAACGTGCCGCAATTCTTGCTCCGCGCCTGAGCAACGTTTCGCCCTCAGGACCGCCGGTGAGGGCAACAACGACGCGCTCGCGGGCTTCCCACTTGTTCTGGATGCCATGCTCAGCGCGGTAGGCCTTGAGCGCGCTATCCACCTCGTCGGCAAGCCAGAGCAAGGCAAGCTCGCGAAGCGCGGTGAGGTTGCCGAGGCGGAAGAAATTCGACAGGGCAGCATCGATGCGGGCAGCCGGGTACACATTTCCTTCTGCGAGCCGGTCTCTGAGCGATTGTGGGGCGAGATCAACAACCTCGATTTGATCCGCGGCCCGCAGAAACGCGTCGGGCACGGTTTCGCGCTGAGGAGCACCAGTGATCTGTTCCACCACATCGTTCAGCGACTCGATGTGCTGGATATTGATGGTCGACATGACGTTGATACCAGCATCAAGCAGCAGCTCGACGTCCTGCCAGCGTTTTTCGTTGGCAGAACCCGGCGCGTTATTGTGGGCAAGCTCGTCAACGAGGGCGACGTCAGGTTTACGGTCGAGGACGGCCGTGACATCCAATTCGGTGAGCTCAACGCCGCGGTGGTCTGTCGTGAGCCGAGGGATGACCTCAAGGCCCTCAACCATGCTGGCCGTTGCCGCACGGCCGTGGGTTTCGACGAGCGCAACCACAACATCCTTGCCCTCGTCGCGGAGACGCCGACCTTCTTCGAGCATCGTGAACGTTTTGCCAACGCCCGGTGCGGCCCCCAACAGCACCCTCAGTCGCCCACGACCCATGAGCTACCCATCCGTTTCTGCAAGCGCCTCGAGGGCGAGGTTCAGTTGAAGTACGTTGACGGTCGGTTCGCCGAGCATCCCGAGGTCACGTTCCTGAATTATAGACTCGACGAGGTTGTGAACGGTGGCGGCTGGCAGGCCGCGTGCTTCTGCGACACGATCAACCTGGAGGAGCGCGTACTCGGGGCTGATGTGTGGATCAAGGCCAGAGGATGACGCGGTCAGGGCATCAGCGGGAACGATCGACGGGTCAACCCCGTTGAATGCCGCGATATCCGCGCGACGTTCGGTGATCGCCGCAACGAGGTCCGGGTTGTTTGGGCCAAGATTGCTGCCGCTCGAAGCGGCCGCGTCGTAGCCGTTCTGATCAGCGCTTGTGGCGGCAGATGGGCGGGGCTGGAACCACTCAGGCAGGGGGTCGCCATCGGCGCCTGAGAACGACTGCCCGATGAGGGACGACCCAACCGCCGAACCATTCATCTCAACAAGAGAACCGTTTGCGCGGGCAGGCATCGCCACCTGGGCGATTGCGGTCACCACGAGTGGATAAGCGATACCGAGGGCGACGGTGAAGACAAGGAGTACCCGAAGGGCAACCCAGTACTGGCGAACGGTGGTACGTGCTGTGCTCATGATGAGCTACTTTCTGTGAGAAATTGACGGGGTGCTTGACCGGTTGGCCCGGCGGCCACCGCGTTAGAAGCCTGGAAGAAGGGAGACCAGTAGGTCGATAAGTTTGATCCCGATGAACGGGGCAATAATGCCGCCGAGACCGTAGACAAGGAGGTTGCGGCTCAGGATTTGCTGGGCGCCAGCCGGTCGATACGTGACTCCGCGGAGGGCGAGCGGAATGAGGACAACAATGATGATTGCGTTGAAGATGATCGCCGAGAGGATCGCCGAGGCCGGCGAATGCAGCTGCATGACGTTGAGCACCGCGAGCCCTGGGAAGACCGCAACAAACATCGCCGGGATGATCGCAAAGTACTTGGCGATGTCGTTGGCAATGGAGAACGTGGTGAGCGCGCCGCGCGTAATGAGCAGTTGCTTCCCGATGCGCACAATATCGATGAGTTTCGTCGGGTCGGAATCAAGATCGACCATATTGCCTGCCTCTTTTGCCGCAGACGTTCCAGTGTTCATCGCGACACCAACATCGGCTTGGGCGAGGGCAGGGGCATCGTTGGTGCCGTCGCCGGTCATGGCTACGAGGTTCCCGTTCGCTTGCTCCTGTTTGATGAGCTCAAGTTTGTCCTCTGGTGTCGCCTCGGCAAGAAAGTCGTCTACTCCAGCCTCTTCGGCGATGGCTGCCGCGGTGAGTGCGTTGTCTCCCGTGATCATGACCGTCCGAATCCCCATGGCCCGCAGCTCGTCAAAGCGCTCGCGGAGGCCGTCTTTCACGATGTCTTTCAGATAGACAACGCCAAGCACCCGCGGAGTTTCACCTGCGGGATGAACCGCAACAACAAGCGGCGTCCCGCCGAGCTGCGACACCCGTTCGACCTCAGCGGTGAGGTTGCTGGCGACCGATTCGCTGAGCGCTCCCGTTTCGCCAATCCACGAGAGCACGGCAGAGCCAGCGCCCTTCCTGATCACTCCTCCGTCCGGTAGGTTGAGCCCGCTCATCCGTGTCTGCGCGGTGAAAGGGACAATCTCCCCGTTCACCGTCGCCGGCTGCACAAACGTGGACGCCAGCGCGAGCTCAACGATCGATTTACCCTCCGGCGTCGGGTCGCTTAGCGAGGAGAGCGCGGCGGCCTCGACCAGTTCGGCGAGGTCAACTCCGTGAAGTGGAATGAACTCAGCGGCTCTGCGGTTTCCGTACGTGATGGTTCCGGTCTTGTCGAGGAGGAGCGTGGTCACATCGCCTGCGGCCTCGACCGCTCTACCAGACAGCGCGAGCACATTGCGCTGAACCAGCCGGTCCATTCCAGCAATGCCGATGGCAGAGAGCAGCGCTCCAATGGTGGTTGGGATGAGGCACACGAGCAGGGCGACGAGCACGGGAACACTCACCGAAGCATCCGAGAAGCGTGCCATCGGATTGAGCGTCAGCGTGACAACAAGGAACACAATCGACAGGCTTGCCAACAGGATGTTGAGGGCAATCTCGTTCGGAGTCTTTTGGCGGGAGGCTCCTTCGACGAGGCCAATCATGCGGTCAACAAAGGTTTCTCCCGGCTTGCTTGTGATGCGGATGACGACCCTGTCCGACAGCACGCGCGTTCCGCCGGTGACCGCAGAGCGGTCGCCGCCAGACTCACGGACAACCGGTGCTGACTCACCAGTAATGGCCGACTCGTCAACGGACGCAATGCCCCAGATGATGTCGCCGTCACCGGGAATGAGCTCGCCGGCCACAACAACCACAACGTCGCCGAGCGCAAGATCTGCGGATGACAGCGGCGCCGTGATCGCACTGAGTGCGGCAGGATCGTTTGACTCGTTGTAGCCAATGACCTGGTTGGCGAGGGTGCTGGTTCTGGTCTGCCTGAGGCTGTCTGCCTGCGCCTTCCCCCGGCCCTCTGCAACCGACTCAGCGAGGTTCGCAAAGAGCACGGTCAGCCAGAGCCACACCGCGATGAGCCAGGTAAACGCGCCAGGAATGGCTGACCCTCCCGATGTCTGAGGTTCGGCCATGAGCGGCTCGGCGATCGCAAGGACCGTCGTGAGCACCGCACCAACTTCGACAATGAGCATGACGGGGTTGTGCCACATCACCCGTGGGTCGAGCTTTCGGAACGCCCCAGGAAGGGCCTGTCGAAGCTGCGTCAAGCCAAAGCCCGTTGTGGGGCGGACACGTTGGTCGTGCGGCTCCGGTTCTGGTTCAGAGATTTCGGAATTGAAGTGTTCTACGAGGGTGGACATTACTGCAGGCCTTCCGCGAGTGGTCCGAGGGCAAGCACCGGAAAGTAGGTGAGTGCCGAAACGATGAGGGTGACTCCAACAAGCAGCCCAACAAACTGTGGGGTCTGCGTCGGAAGGGTGCCAACGGTTGGGGGCACCGTTGACTGCGAGGCGAGCGAGCCGGCGAGCGCCAGCGCAAGCGCGATGGGAATGAACCTGCCGAGGAGCATCGCGATGCTGAGCGCCGTGTTGAACCAGGTGGTGTCGGCGGTCAGTCCCGCAAAGGCCGAACCATTGTTATTGGCCGCCGAGGTGAATGCGTAGAGCACCTCAGAGAGTCCGTGCAGGCCGGGGTTGAGGATCGACGTGCCAACCACGCTCTCCCTGATCGCGGGGATTGCGAAGCTCAGCGCGGTTCCAAGCAGCACGAGGGTCGGGGTGACGAGGATGAACATGCTCGCGAGTTTCATTTCGCGAGGGCCCATCTTCTTGCCAAGGAACTCTGGCGTGCGGCCAACCAACAGACCTGCGATGAACACCGTAATGATGGCGAGCACGAGCATCCCATACAGGCCAGAGCCAACACCGCCTGGGGCAACTTCGCCAATCATCATGTTGATCATGGTGATGAGTCCGCCGAAGGCCGTGTTCGAGTCGTGCATTGAGTTCACCGCGCCCGTCGACGTGAGCGTGCTGGTGGCCCCGAAGAGGGTGGATGCTGCGATGCCGAACCGCTGCTCCTTTCCCTCCATTGCGCCGCCGGCCGCCTGCGGTGCTGCTCCGGCTCCTGACGCTTCTGCCCACGTCAGCAGGCTGAGCGAAACCACAAAGATGGTGGCCATCGCCGCCAAGACTGCGTAGCCCTGCTTGGTGCTGCCAACCATGCGGCCGAGGGCGCGCGGCAGGCTGAACGGGATGGCAAGCATGAGCACCACCTGCACGAGGTTGGTCCACGCCGTAGGGTTCTCGAAGGGATGCGACGAGTTGGCGTTAAAGAATCCTCCACCGTTGGTCCCGAGCAGTTTGATAGCTTCTTGAGACGCTGCTGGGCCGCCAGGAATTGACTGTGATCCGCCGGTGAGCGTTGTTACCTCAGTGAATCCGTTGAGATTCTGGATGACGCCGCCAGCGACGAGCACAACGGCCATGATCGCCGCGAGGGGGAGGAGCAGGCGGCTGATGCCACGGGTGAGATCAACCCAAAAATTCCCGATTGTTCCCGACGAGTGCCGCGCAAAACCACGAACCAGCGCGATGGCGACGGCGATTCCGACGGCGGCCGAGAGGAAGTTCTGTACCGCAAGCCCTAGCAGCTGAACCGAGTAACCCATGGTCACGTCGGGGGAGTATGACTGCCAGTTGGTGTTGGTGACAAACGAAACTGCGGTGTTGAACGCAAGCCCAGACGGCACAGCAGGCATCCCGAGAGACAGGGGGAGGATAGCCTGGGCCCGCTGGAGGGCGAAGAGCAACACAACGCTGAGTACAGAGAAGGCGAGCACGCTCCGCAGGTACAGCCGCCAGGTTTGCTCAGCGTCTGGGTTGACACCAACCAACCGGTACAAGCCGCGCTCAACGGCCAAGTGGCGGGTCGACTCATACACCCTTGCGATGTACTCACCGAGCGGTTTATAGACAAGAGCGAGGATGAGGGCAAGCGTCGCCGCCTGCAGAATCGCAAAACCGACGTTCACTAGAAACGCTCCGGCTTCACGAGGGCATACACAAGGTAGCCGATGGCGGCGACGGCCAAGACGACCGCGAGCACGTTGAAGAACATCATGAGTTAGTGACCCCCCTGGCGAGGGGCCGATGTTTTCGACGTGTGATACACGCGCTGAGGCACAGGAACTCCGTTTCGCCCCCGCGCCGCGCATCCGGATGATGCCTGTCTCTCGCGGGGTACAGAGCCGATTGAACACCCAAAAACGGGTATTGTGACGGCTCCTAACGGTTTCCTAACGGCCGCGCTCGCGAACCTAACGCAAACTCTGCGCCGACGGTTGGTTGAGGCTCCATGCGTCAGCCGTGGCCGGCCTCCGCCGAGCTAGGAGTCTTGGCGTTTGAGCGTGCCAATCGTGCTGCCATCCTCGCCGAGTACGGTGAGGGTTGAGCCAGAGATGGTTCCCTCAACGCCGTTGCTCAGCCAGGTGTCGACCCCGTCACAGGCCATTCGGGTTGAGGCGAGCTGGCCGAAGTCTACGCCAGAGTCGGTGCGCTCCCAGGAGCCCATGAGGGTGTTGCACCCGTCAAAGCCGCTGATCTTTCCGTCTTCTGCAAACGTGAGGAACGGCTTACTGCTCCCCTCTGGACCACCCCAGGTTCCCTCGATATCGGTATCGCTTTGGGCCCCTGAACATCCGGAAAGGATGAGGAGCGCGGAGGCGAATACGGCGGCAGTGGCGATGAGTTTCATGGGGGTAGGTTACTGCACCTTGCAGACGCAGTTCTAGCCTGCAGTTGCTTGACGATTCTTAACATAATTCACACACGGGACACTCAGGAACGCTACGCTAAAGAACATACCGAGTGTTCCCGACCGCGGGCCCCCCAGCACTCATATCATGAAAGGCGGCTGATCACATGTGGTCAAACGTTTGGGATTTTGTGTGGGTGTTCTTTTGGGCGTTCGCCTTCATCGCCTACCTGTTTGCGCTGTTTTCCGTCATCGGAGATCTCTTCCGCGACCGTGACCTCAACGGGTGGTGGAAGGCCGTATGGATCGTCTTCCTGATTTTCCTGCCCTTCCTCACGGTGTTGGTTTACCTCATCGCACGAGGACGCGGCATGGCAGAGCGCCAGCAGCGCGACGCAACGCAGGCGAAGCAGGCTGCTGACGAGTACATCCGCACGGTTGCAGGGCACAGCCCAGCAGACGAAATTGCGAAGGCAAAAGCGCTCCTTGAGGCCGGCTCCATCAGCCAGGCCGAATACGAGCAGCTGAAGGCTCACGCACTCGCCGCCCACTAAGCGATACACAACGACGGCCCGTTCCTCAGCAGAGGGGCGGGCCGTCGTCGTGTACGCAAGCTATTACTGTTGCTGTGACCGAGGCTGTGGCACAACAAGCGAACGCACGCCGCCACCCCGTGCGAAGAGGGGACGCGCATCCACCCGAACCACCTCCAGGCCGTAACGATCGGCAAGTATGGAGGCTGCAACGTCGTCGTTGGGGTCCCGATAGGTACCGAGCACTACGGCATCATTGGTGACGTAGTGGTTGACATAGCTGTATGAAACAAAACGATTGGTGTCGCGGAGTGTCTCTGGAGCAGGAAGCCAAACCAGCTCAAAGGGCTCGCCACCGCTATTTCTCGCAGTACTGAGCGTCTGGCGCAGCTGCTTGCTCACGAGGAAATCGGGATGCTGCGCGTCCCGCTGATCGTGAGCAAGGACGACGTTGCTGCTCGCGAACACCGCAAGGTCATCCACACGTGCTGCCTGCTCTCCCCGTGAAACCCTCGGTCCGCTCGTGAGCGGTTGGGGGAGCCAGACAGTGTGCTCCGTTCCGGTCACCTCGCGGAGTTGTTCTTCGAGGTGACGGCGTTTCTGGCCCGTCGACGATCCTTCGAGTCGTCTGCTGCGGAGCGCAAGTACCGTCGAGCTGCCGTTCGCGGCGAAACAGGAGGGCGAGGCTTGGAGCGGTGAAGAGACCCGCGTTGCCCTTGCCCATTCGCCGATGCGGCTTGCGATTTGCGTGTCACCAGCCGAATCGTATTGTCCTGCCCAGTCGACAGCGCCAAGGAGGTCATCGCCGTTGAGGACAAACGACGGTCCCGTCTCTCTGAGCCACGGAACGGTATGGGCACTCACGTACAGCGAGATGTCGCCTGCGAGGAGCCGCCTGGCCTTGGCCTCGTCGCCGGGGCGACAGACAACGCTCACCGGTTCGAACTCGGAGACGGCGTTGGCGACGGATGCCCAAGCGGCGCGACCCTCGTCAGCCATTCCTTCGGTACGGCCGAGGACCTCCCCATCCATCGGCCAAGCGAGCCATGATTGCTCATGCGGGTGTGTGTCGGATGGGAGAAACCAGCCGCCGCCAACAGCTGCTGGCGGCTGCTCTGTATCTTCCACAATGGAGACACCGGCCCTTGACGCGGCGGCACTCAACAGTTCAAACGGATCAAGCTGAGACATGAGGCCTTCTGGAATGGTTGTGCGCAACGATGGGTCATCACTTGAGACGGCGCTCTTCCGATCTTAACCAACCGAGCAGCGCTCTCGGAACTCATGGCTACAGCATGCCGGGCATCTTGGCAGTCCGAGTCAGATAAAGTGTCCTGTGGGGACACAACCGCCGATACACCACACGATGGAGATCTGATGGGAATATTCGATTCCGCGCGCAACCTCTTTTCTAAGGGAGAGCAGGGTGACGACGTTCGTGTTACCCAGCACGCACCCTCGGAAGAGTCAGCGCAGGAGCCCCAAACCCCGCCCGTTCCAGAACAGGGTGGCGAAGCCACCGCAAAGGTTCGGGAGTTTGCCGCCGAACTCGCTGAGACGACCCGCACGTTTGCCCACGACGTGATGGCCCACATCGACTCCGAGATCGCCGCGGCCGGCTCCGGCGCGCGCACCTACCGGTCGGCCGGCTCGGCTCCCGAACTGGTGTTTGCCGAAGAAGCGCTCGCCGAAGAAGAAGCTGCCGTCGAAACCGAGCTGGCCAGCGACGACAGCACCCCTGCCGACGCGGATCACGACCACGAGGCAGAGGCAGAGGCAGCGCTGGAGGCAGAGGTCGTTGAACCTCACAACCTCGCTGTAGACGACGTTGTCATTGACGCGGCCGTAGCTGATGACGATGCTGCAGCAGACGTATCTGACGACACCGTGCTGACCCCGATCGTTCGCGATGAGATTGCCTACGTGCCGGATGCTCCTGCCGAGGACGACGCAGAAGACACCGTTCTTCAGGGTGACGACATCGTTGTTGAGTTTGACGATTCGTCGAGCATGAGTGACAAAAAGCCGAACACCGCTGACCTCGACGAGGACCTCGAGGACACTGTGATCGTTGGAGAAGCGTTCCGCGACAACGGCGACACGGTCGATCTTTCAGGTCTGCGTCTCGCCGTCGAGATCCCAGAAGACATCGCGCCGGCCGCAGCGGATAACGCGGACACGCCCGACATCCTTGAGCTGCCGGACGAGCCGGCGCTGACCTTCGACCAGCTGCTTGGCGGAGTCAATACCCAGACGCAGCAGTTGAGCATCCCAACCGGCACGCCGGAGCCAGAAGACGGCCCAGACGACGAGACCCTGAACTGGGAGCTACCATCTGCAAACTCGTCAGCCGCACCGGCCGACAAGGTGACACACGAAGAACGCCCCGCTGCTGACGAGGTCTCGACGCAGAAAAAGGGCAAGTCGTCACGGAAGGCGAAGTCGTCAAAGCCGTCGAAGCAGGAACAGCCCTCGTCGGACGCTGCCGACGGCGACGACTTTGACAACCTGTTTGGCGACCTGCTGAAGTAGCCGCGAACGACAGAGCGTGTGCGCGTGAGCTAGCGCCCTTGAACGGGCACTGGCTCGGTGTCTGGGATCGGACTCGCATCGCGACCCCTGAGGTCTGGGCTCCATCGGCTGCCAATCGCTGCCGCGATAAAGCCGGCAACGGCAAAACCTGCCGCGGCGAGAAACGCTCCCGTTTCACCAACGCCGTCGATGAGGAAACCCGCGACAGCCGAACCAAGGGCTGCCCCGATAAGTTGGCCGGTTCCGACCCAGCCGTAGGCCTCAGCGGTCTCGCTGAACTTGACGGTTGCAGAGACCATCGCAAACAGAACGGCGAGCGCAGGCGCGATGCCAACGCCGGCAACAAAGAGCGCTGCGCCGAGCCACCAGATGTTGAGCCAGATCGAGGCGATGCCGAGGCCGCCGGCAACGATGAGCATCCGCTTCGCGAGCGACCAAGGGCTGATAGGAATGTGACCCATCGAGAGGCCGCCGATGAGCGAGCCGACCGAAAAAATCGCGAGCACAATGCCGGATTCGAGTCCGTGGTCGTAGAGCGCGACGACGCCTGCTTCGACCGCGGCACACGCGCCGACCAGCAGAAAACCAACAACCGTAGCAACCACAACGCTTGGGCGCGTGAGCACCGCACCCATTCGTCGCCGACTGCGCGGGATGCGCACCTGGCCAAGCTCAGGCAGCGAGATAAACCAGGAACCACCGGCAACCATCATGACGACCGCTGTCATGATGCCAGCGACCGTGCTGACCTGGGTTGAGATGAACACCGTTACGACGGGCCCGAGCACCCAAATGATTTCTTGGGCAGAGGCGTCGAGGCTGAAGAGCGGCGTGAGCTGGCGCGAGCTCACCATCTTTGGGTAGATGGTGCGAACGGCAGGCTGGATGGGCGGGGTCGAGAGACCGCCAATAAACGCAACCACCATGTACGCAACAACGGGAAGCTCAAACAACGCAACCGTGCTGAGCGCGAGCATACAGACCGCTGTGGTGAGGATGAGGACGCGGCGCATGCCCCAAATGCCCATCCAACGGCTCGTCAGCGGCCCCGAGATTGACTGGCCGATGCTGGCCGCCGCGAGCACAAGCCCGGCGGCGCCGTAGGAATCGTGTACCTGCTGCACGTGGAGGAGCAGTGCGAGCGAGAGCATGCCAAAGGGAAAGCGGGCGGTCAGCTGCGCGAGGATGATTCGGGCAACGCCGGGGCTTTTCAGAAGGTCTTGATAAGTGCTCACAGAACACCAATGCTAGCCGGTTAAGGCCGGTTGCCAACAGTCCAAATTGGCCCGTTTTTGCGGGATTTTTACGCGAGTTCGCCGAGCGCCTTTGTGATGCGTTGTGCCGACACCGGTCCTGCGGTCTTGAGGTGCTGCGCAAACAGGCTCACGCGGAGTTCTTCGAGCATCCAGCGCACCCTGGTGAGGGCCTCGGGGGCATCCTCGGCAGGGGGCAACTGCCCACCTGCGGAACGGTACTTTTCGGTGAGGTTCTGCACCTCGGTCATCCAGACCCGGTCCCGACCGGGATTCTCTGCGAGCTTCTCGATGCGGGCGGTTACCGCTTGCGCGTAGACGGTGAGCCGTGGCAACTGATCAAGCCCCGTGCGCGAGATGAAGCCGTCGAAGACGAGGGCGCCAAGTTGATCTCGCGCGTCGGTGAGCGCGGGCAAAAGCGTGATTGCCGTGTTGCGCTCGATGCTTCGATTGGCGTCTCGCACCGCTCCGAGCACGGCGGCTACGGTTGCAACGGCACGATACGAGGCATCAATGAGGCGGGATGAGAACGCATCTCGTGCTTCAGCAAAGCGCTGCTCCGTCCAGATCAGCCCGTCGGTCTCGGCGTATTCGGCCAGCACGCTGTCGGCGACGGCGAGGCAGACGTCGTCCATAACCGCCGTGATGCCTCGGTACGGCCCTGCCGAGAGGAGCAGCTTTTCGTTTTGGTTGAGATGTTCCTTGAGGTATGAGACGGGGGAGGGCGTGCTGAGCACGAGCAGCCGTCTCAGGCCGCGCCTGCTCACGATTGCCTGCTCTTCAGGGGTGGTGACGAGACGCACGTCAACGGCGGAAATCGTGTCAACGATCGCCGGGTACGCGCGAACCATGCCGCCGCCGTGCTTTGATTCAACGTAGCGCTCAAGGGTGCCAAACGACCACGCGGTCGCGCCGGTCTGTTCTATCTTGTGCGGGGGAGCGGATGCCGCCGCCACTGCCCCAGCCTGGCTATGCTTCGTCTGCTTGCCCTTCGCCCCAACAACGTGGGCGATGCTTTCGCGGGATTTTTCTGCGTGGACCGACTGCAGCTCGGAGAGATCCTTGCCCTGCGCAACCGTCCGGCCCCTGTGATCAACAACCCTGAACGACGGACGAAGATGGTCTGGGATGCGGTCAAGATCAAAGTCCGCCGCGGTTACTGGAACACTCGTTGCGCGGCGGATTTCGGCCGCGAGCTGCTCGGTGAGCGAGCCGCCGGAACCTTCGCCGTTGGCTTCCGTCTCTCCGATGCGTTCGAGTAGGCGTTGGGCCCAGTCGGCAGCGGGAACAACGTTGCGCCTGATCGCCTTTGGCAGCGATTTGATGAGGGCGGTCACGAGGTCTTTCCGGAGACCGGGTACGAGCCGCTGGAAGTCGCCGCCGTCAACTCGGGGCAGCAGCGGGAGGGGGACGGTGACGGTGACCCCATCATCCTCGGCCCCCGGCTCAAACCGATAGCTGAGGGAGAGCGTTTGGTCGCCCTGCCGCCACTGTTTCGGGAACTCGTGCTCGCTGACTTCTGGCGCCTCGTCATCCTCAAGGAGGTCCTCGCGGCGCATCGTGAGCAACTCGGGGCTGTCCCTGCGGGTCTTTCGCCACCAGCCCTCAAAACTGCGGGTAGAGACAACATCGGCGGGAACGCGCTCGTCGTAGAACTGGTACACGGCTTCGTCGCCGAGCAGGATGTCGCGGCGGCGCGAGCGCTCTTCGAGCTGCTCCAGCTCGTGGCGCAGCCGCCGGTTCGCCTTATCAAACGCCTGAGGCGAATCCCACTCTCCCTCAACGAGCGCGTGGCGGATGAAGAGTTCCCTGGCATGCGCTTCGTCAAAGCGCGCATACTGAACCCGGCGGCGCTCGACGAGGGGAACTCCAAAGAGCGTCACGCGCTCATAGGCAACTGCGGCGCCCTGCTTTTTCTCCCAGTGTGGTTCGCCGATGCTCCGCTTCACCAGCGGACCGGCGAGCTCCTCTGCCCAAGCCGTGTCGATTGCCGCGTTGCTGCGTGCGAACAGGCGTGACGTCTCAACAAACTCAACGGCCATGAGCGCGTGTGGCGGTTTCTTGGCGAGCGCAGAGCCTGGGAAAATGACAAATTTTGCGTTGCGAGAGCCGAGGTATTCGGCGGAGGTCCGTTTGCCTCTACTGTCGCGCCCAGCATCCTTCGAAGTGGTCGCCGGGCCAGACTTTCGAGTGTCCTGCACACCGAGATGTGACAGCAGCCCGGAAAGGAGCGAGCGGTGGATGCCATCTGGATCGATGGTTGGCTCGCCAACGTCAAGTTTGAGTGGCCTGGCCGCTTGTTTGAGCTGGCGGAACAGGTCTCCCCATTCGCGTACGCGCAAGAAGTTGAGATATTCGGCCTTGCACAGCCGTCGGAAGGCGCTCGACGAGAGTTCTGCGCGTTTCTCTTCGAGATAGTTCCAGAGATTGAGCAAGGTAAGGAAATCGCTCGTTTGATCGACAAAACGCTTGTGTTGGGCATCCGCCAGCTCGCGTTTTTCGGTTGGACGTTCGCGAACATCCTGGATCGTGAGGCCAGCAACAATAGCGAGCACCTCGCGAGAGACCCCGTGCCGTTTTGACTCGATGACCATCCTCGCAAAGCGCGGCTCGATGGGCAGCCTGGCAAGATCGCGGCCGATCTTGGTGAGGGCGAGGTTGCCTGTCGCCTGACCGCCACCTGCTGTCTGAGTTTTTTCGGTTCGAGCGGAGTCGCCAGATTGCGGGCCGGCACCCTTGCCCTTAATCGCGCCGAGCTCGCTCAGCAGATCGAGGCCGTCCTTAATGCCTCGTGAGTCAGGCGGGGTGAGAAACGGGAACTTCTCGATATCGCCGAGGCCAAGCGAAATCATCTGCAGGATGACGGAGGCCAGCCCGGTGCGCAAGACCTCTGGCTCGGTGAACTCAGGGCGTTTGAGGAAGTCCTCTTCTGAGTACAAACGGATCGCGATACCTGGGCTTGTGCGCCCAGAACGCCCAGAGCGTTGGTTCGCTGACGCCTGCGAGATCGCCTCGATGGGTAGGCGCTGCACCTTCGACCGCGCGCTATAGCGCGAGATGCGCGCGGTTCCCGCATCAATGACGTAGCGGATGCCAGGAACCGTCAGGCTCGTCTCCGCGACGTTGGTCGCGAGTACAATCCGTCGTGTGGTGCCAGGGGCCCGTTTTGATTCAAAGACGCGGTGCTGCTCAGCACTCGAGAGTCGACCGTAGAGCGGAAGGACTTCGGTGCCCTGCGGCAGGCGGTGCGAGCGGATGCGACCCTCGATTGCGTCTGCAGCGTCCCGAATCTCGCTCTCTCCGCTCAGGAAGACAAGCACGTCGCCCGCGGATTCCCGTGACAACTCGTCGAGGGCGTCACCGATCGCGTCGAACAGGTCGCGTTCGACGGGCTCCTGCTGCTTACCGGGTGCCTTCGGCCTCGCGCCCTGACCGGACGACGGGGCTTTGGTCTCCGCTTCGTCATCAATCTCTTCGACGAGCGGACGGTAGCGGACATCGACGGGGAAGGTTCGACCCGATACCTCGATGATTGGCGCGCCGCTGAAATGCTTCGAGAAACTCTCTGGATCGATTGTTGCCGACGTGATAATGAGTTTGAGATCTGGCCTTCTGGGGAGCAGCGTCTTGAGGTAGCCAAGCAGGAAATCGATGTTGAGGCTGCGTTCATGAGCCTCGTCGATGATAATGGTGTCGTAGGCGCTCAACTCGCGATCCCTGTGGATCTCGTTGAGCAAGATACCGTCGGTCATCACCTTAATTTGGGTGTTGGCGCTTGACTGATCGGTGAAGCGAACCTGGTAACCGACACGGCCGCCAAGCTCGTCGCCAAGTTCTTCTGCGATGCGCTCTGCGATTGTTCGAGCCGCGATGCGTCGCGGCTGGGTGTGCCCGATGCGGGTGCGGCCGAGGCTCAGCGCAATCTTTGGCAGCTGGGTCGTTTTTCCTGAGCCGGTCTCGCCCGCGACAATAACCACCTGATTGTCTCGGATGGCCTCTGCGATTTCTTCGCGAAGCTGGCTGACCGGGAGTTCTGGTGGGAAGGTGATGGTGGGATCGTCTGTGCGCATGGCCCTTCTATCGTAGGAGAGAACCGCGGGCTTGTGTGCCGGTGTTACTGTTCTGCCATGGGAATCGAACCGGATAACAAAGACTGGACCTGGGTCATTACCGAGCCGTGCGGCGAGTGTGGGCTCGACGCCGCCTCGCTCGCGTATGAGGATATTCCGGCCAGCATCCTTGACACGATCACGCCGTGGGACGCGGTGCTTGCCTCGCCGGCGGTGCGTGACCGGCCCAACGCATCCACCTGGTCGCCCCTTGAATATGCGGCTCATGTGCGCGACGTGCACCGCATATTTGCGCAGCGCCTTGCGCTCATGATTGCGGAAGACGAACCCACATTTGCCAACTGGAATCCGGACGAGACCGCCGAGTCGGAGCGGTATGCAGAACAGGAACCCGCCGTTGTTCTTGCCGAGCTTTCGACGGCAGGACGGGCGGCGGCCGAGGCCTTTGCCAAGGTTCCGGAAGAAGACAGGGGGCGAAAGGGATTCCGCAGCAACGGTTCGGTGTTCACCGTTGACACGCTCGCTCGGTACTACCTCCATGACGCTGTCCATCACGTGCATGACGTTGCGCCGTAGGGATGCCGTCGGCGGATGATGACCGCGTGTTCGTTCCTCGCTTCATTCGGAGAAACAATCTTCCTGTCCGTCGGACCCTCGGCGTAGGCTGTGGCCCATGGCAAACAATACAATCCCCACAATTGAACTGAACAACGGCACGCACATTCCTCAGCTCGGCTTTGGTGTGTTTTTGGTCGATCCCCCCGAAGCAGAGCGTGTGGTCACCGATGCCCTCGAAGTTGGCTACCGCCACATCGACACGGCGGCGATCTACAAGAATGAAGAAGGCGTCGGGCGGGCAATCGCAACGTCCGGCCTCAACCGCGAAGACCTGTTCATCACCACAAAGCTGTGGAACAGCGAACAGGGCTCCGACACGGCTCTGCCAGCATTCGAAACGAGCCTTGACAAGCTCGGGCTTGACTATGTTGATCTGTACCTCATCCACTGGCCTGCGCCAAAGAACGGCAAATTTGTTGAATCATGGAAGGTGCTTGAGCGCATTCAGGCATCGGGTCGGGCAAAGGCTATTGGCGTATCCAACTTTCTGGTGCCACACCTTGAGCAATTGATCGCCGAGACCGAGGTTGTTCCTGCGGTCAACCAGATTGAGCTCCACCCGTACCACCAACGCCGCGATATCGTGGAGTTTGGCCGGGCAAATGGCATCCACACCGAGGCATGGGGCCCGCTCTCGCAGGGCAAATCCGACCTCCTTCTTGACCCAGTTGTTGTTGCTGCGGCCGAGGCTCACGGCAAATCAGCGGCCCAGGTGGTGCTGCGTTGGCACCTCCAGCAGGGCAACATCATCTTCCCGAAGACAACCCGTCGTGAACGCGCCATTGAGAACATTGACCTGTTCGACTTTGAGCTCAGCGACGCCGAGCAGCAGGCGATCACCGACCTCGAACGTGGCCTGCGTCTTGGGGCGGACCCGCTTGAGCTGAACTAAGCCGCATTTGGCCGCATGTTGCGCGGCAACCCGGCGACCCCGTCCAAGCTTGGGCGGGGTCGTTTGCGTGCTGCATGCGGGGGAGGGATATTGGCGGGGCGTTCCCTGAGAATCACCACAGCATCCGACCGTTTGACGGGGTTCAGTACGAAGAAATAAATGCAGTAACTGTAAAGTTTTAGTTTCTGCATTCAAATTCTCGCCGTATCCGAAAGACCTCAATGACCGCGACTGACTCCGCTCGCTCCTCCAAGCACACACCAACGGCGGCTTCCGCCAGGCCAGACGGCATGCTGCCTCAGCGCCAAATCAACCTCATCTTTGTTGGTCTGCTCATCTCGATGCTGCTCGCCTCGCTTGACCAGATGATCTTCTCGACCGCGCTGCCAACCATCGTTGGTGAGCTCGACGGAGTGAACCACATGCTGTGGGTGACAACGGCCTACATCGTGGCCGTGACCGTGATGATGCCTATCTACGGCAAACTTGGCGACCTCATTGGCCGCAAGGTGCTCATGGTCGCCGCCATCCTGCTGTTCATGGCCGGCTCAATTATCGGTGGACTCGCACCTGACATGACCTGGCTCATCACCGGACGCGCCGTGCAGGGGCTTGGCGGCGGCGGTCTCATGATCCTCGCGCAGGCCGTGATTGCGGACATCGTTCCGCCAAAGGATCGCGGAAAGTACATGGGGCCAATGGGTGCCGTCTTCGGCCTGTGCGCCGTGCTCGGTCCGATCCTTGGCGGTTGGTTCACCGAAGGCATCGGATGGCGCTGGGCCTTCTGGATCAACATCCCGCTCGGGGTGCTTGCCCTCGCGGCCATCGCAATCTTCCTCAAACTGCCAAAGCGCGACTTTAGCCGCCCGAAGCTTGATATTGCGGGCATCGTATTTATGGCCATCGCCGTGACGAGCCTCGTGCTCTTCACCTCGTGGGGCGGCGGCGAATACGAGTGGAACTCGCCAGTCATCCTGAGCTTGATCGCGTCAACCATTGTGGCGTCGGTGATCTTTGTGTTTGTCGAATCTCGGGCCCAAGAGCCGATCATCCCGTTGCACCTGTTCAAGGATCGCAACTTCAACCTCACGACGATCGCAGGACTGATCATCAGTATCGCCATGTTCGGGGCCATCGGCTACCTGCCGACGTACCTCCAGATGGTGCACAATCTTGACGCGACAGCGAGTGGATTCTTGCTGCTGCCGATGGTTGGCGGGTTGCTCGTCACGAGCATCCTTTCCGGCCAGCTCGCGAGCCGCACGAGCCACTACAAGTGGATGCCGATTGTAAGCATGGTTGTTACCGCCTTCGCGATGTTCCTCATGTCCGGAATCAGCCCGGAAACCACGATGCTGACGATTGGTATCTACGTTGGCATATTTGGGCTTGGCCTTGGGCTTGGGATGCAAATCTTGGTTCTCATCGTGCAGAACTCGTTCCCCGTTTCTCAGGTTGGAACGGCGACCGCCTCGAACAACTTCTTCCGCGAGATCGGCGCTACGCTTGGCGCGGCAATCGTTGGCAGCATTTTTGTGTCGCGCCTGACCACGTTGCTCGCCGAGCGCATCCCCGTGTTGCCAGATGCGAGTGGCGGGAGTGCCAACACGGTTGACGCAAACGCGCTCACACCTGCCGTCGTGCGTGACCTTCCCGATGTGCTGCGTGATCCGATTATCAGCTCCTACAACGACGCGATGGTCCCGATTTTCTCGTATATGTTGCCGCTGCTTGGCATCGCGTTTCTCTTGCTGTTGTTTGTTGTCGAGAAGCCGCTTGAGACAACGCTCACCTACGGCGAAGACGTCGACAGCCCTGTGGCTGCTAGCGCCGCACACGCCGTCGTTACTGGCGCCGCAGCAGTATCCGGGGAGTCTGCTCTGGTTGGGGGCGACCACAAATCTCAGCCGGCATCAGCCGGGGCGCGAGGCCAGGATGGCGTAGGCCGAGAGTCTCGAAACGAATAGACTCGGAACCACTATGACCGATCAACCGCGACCCTCAGCAGCGCCAGAGCTTGGCCTGCGCGAGCGAAAGCAGCGTGAACTGCGACGCGCCATTGAGGCGATCGCGGTTGATCTGGTCAGCCAGCATACCTACGATACGGTCTCGGTTGACATGATTTGTGAGGCGGCCGACGTCTCGCAGCGCACCTTTTTTAACTACTTCGGGACCAAAGAAAATGCCGTTATGGGGGACGAGCCTCCGCGGGTGAGTGACGAGCAGATCGCGGCAATTGTTGACGACCCTCGCGACGATACCCTCGATGTGCTCTTTACCTTTCTGGCAAACCTGAACAACCTCACGCAGCACGATCGCACGATGCGTGAGAAGCGCCGTGAGATCGTGTTCCGCAATCCAGAGCTTATGAAATCGCTGTTCGCCAGAATGGATGCGCTCGAAGAGGTCCTCTCCGACGCTGTGTCCCGCCGATTGCAGCGGATGCGCGGGCTTGCCGAGTCAACAGCGGCGCTCCGTGAGGAGGCGCGAATGAACGTCAACGTTGTTGGCTCGTTGCTGAAGTTCAGCACTGACGTGTGGCTCCAAGAATCAGACCCCGCCAGCACCATTGTGGCGCTCAGCGAGGCTCGTCGCCTTGCCGCGCGGGTCTTGGCTCCGTCCGCCTCGACCTGAGTGCGCGAGGCCCTCAGCCGTTCGTTGGTCGTTGCCGCGAGGCGGTAGTCGTTTCCGGGTGTGCTATCTGATGATGATCGAAGTCATTTGGCCCTAATGTTTCACCAAATCGCCTTGCCGAGCCGAGTGTGACAAAATAGTTTACGGGTAGCCGCAACAACGATCAGTAAAACGGTGTTGTGGCTGGAAAAGGGGTAACATGTCGACGCTCAGCCCGACGGTGTACGCAATATTAGGGTTGCTCGCCGCAAAGGAATGGACAACGTACGAGATTGCGTTCCAAATGACCAAAAACATGGGGCCGGTATGGCCCCGTGCGGAACGTCAGCTGTATGACGATCCAAAAAAGCTCGTAGCCAAGGGCTACGCCTCCTGTCGAAAAGAAATGGTGGGGAAACGGCAGCGCACGCTGTACTCCATCACCGACGCGGGCAGGGTTGCTCTTGCCGAATACCTCGCAACCGAGCCCGCGCCGGCCATGCTGGAGTTTGAAGGCATGCTGCGGGTGTTTAACTCGGGCGAAGGATCTGTTGAATCGCTTCGTGGCTCCATCATGTCTGTCGCTGAGCAGGCTGAAGACGGCTTGGCTGATGTCAGGATCAAAGCGCAAGCACTCCTTGGCGACGAGGCAACGTTCCCAGAGCGTGCACATTCGACTGCCTTGGGCCTCAAGTACCTCGTTGGCTATTTTGCTGGGATCTACGAGTGGGCGCAGTGGGCCCTCGACGAGATCGCGTCGTGGGAGACCACATCGGTGCCGTCCCCGGAGGTCGCCGCGCGAACCCACGAATTGCTGAATTCGATTGCGAATCACCCACCGCTCGGCTCAACGACCAGCGCGAACCTGGCCAGGACAGAGTAAGGAGACAAGCCCTGCCAACGCTCTGGCGGGCCTAGACTTTGTGTGTGGGCACTCGACTGATTCACTCGTTGAGCCCATACGTGCGCGCTCACGCAGACAACCCCGTTGACTGGTTTCCGTGGGGCCAAGAGGCCTTTGCCGAGGCCGCGCGTCGCGACGTGCCTGTGCTCATCTCCATTGGCTACGCGACGTGCCACTGGTGCCATGTCATGGCGCGAGAAAGCTTCACCGACGCGGTGGTGGCAGAGCGACTGAACCGCGGCTTCGTAGCGATCAAAGTTGACCGCGAGGAGCATCCTGAGGTCGACGAATTTTACCTCGCGGCCGCTGGTGCATTCACCTCCGAGCTTGGTTGGCCGCTCAACGTCTTTGCGACGCCGACTGGTGAAACGTTTTTTGCCGGAACCTATTCACCGCCGACGCCGACGGGAGGCCGCCCATCCTTTACCCAGGTGCTTGCAGCCGTTACCGACGCGTGGACCGAGCGCCGTGATCAAGTCGAGGGAGGGGCTCGACAGCTCACGCGAGCGATTGCCGCATCCGCAACCATCGAGCCAACCTCGGCGACGGCAAACGAAGGCCTCGCGCTCAACGCCGCAGAATGGGCGAGGGTCGTCGACGACATCCTTGAGTCTGAAGATCGCGAATACGGCGGTTTTGGTCGTGGGCAGAAGTTTCCGCAGGCTCCGCTGCTTGAGTTCTTGTTTCGCGGCCGTGGTGAGCTTGCGGCGAACGCCGCCCTCCGTTCTCTCGACGCCATGGCTCGCAGCGACCTCCGCGACCGCGTTGACGGCGGATTCTTCCGGTACGCCACGAGGAGAGACTGGTCCGTCCCTCACTACGAGCGGATGCTGTACGACAACGCACAATTGCTTCGCCTCTATTCGCAGGCTGGCAGCGCTGAGGTCGCAGCGGGGATCGCCTCGTTTCTCGCTGACACGCTGTTGCAGGAGTCCGGCCTGTTTGCGTCGGCTCAAGATTCTGAAAGTACCGTTGACGGGGCGAGTAGGGAGGGCGACTTCTATAGGCTCGATGCTCGTGCGCGCGGGGGAGTTGCCAAGCCAGGTCTTGACGCCAAGATACTGAGCGGCTGGAACGGCCTCGCGATTCGTGCGTACGCCGAGTCCGGAGCGCGGGACCAGGACCCCGAACGACTTACGATTGCTCGCACCGCCGCCGACGCCCTGCTCGACCTGCACGTGCTCGGTGACGGGCGATTGGCGAGGGCATCCCTCAACGGAACGGCGTCGACAGCCGAGGCGACGCTCGAAGATTATGGCCTCGTTGCAGAGGGGTTGCTTTCGCTCGCGCAGATACTTGGCGAGCCTTCCTACGCGAGCGCGGCCCAACGGCTTGTTGACCAGACGATTACCGCGAGCGGATGCCGGGCACCAGGGGGCGGAGACCCCGTGCTCAGGGCCAAGGGGCTGCCGCGCATCGACATTCCCTCTGAGGGCGCCTCACCCTCCGGTCAATCGGCGATCGTTGGTGCGTGCCTGTCGCTCTACGAGATCACGGGCGATCGCCGCTACCGGATAGCCGCCGAACAGACGTTGAGGCCGCTTCGAGAGATTCTGCTCGCGGCTCCGAACGGGTTTGGGGCGCTCCTCACCGCGTTTGCCAGGCTCGACAACGATCTGCAACTCGTGGTCGTTTCGCCGTCAGCGCCTCGGCGCGATGACCCTCTTGTGGCGGCGGCGCATGCCGCGACAGCCGGTGGGGGAACGCTCCCGTACCTCCTGAGTGAGGACGCAGCCCGTCGCTTTGCAGATGCCGGGTTCGGCCTGTTGAGCGGGCGTACCGCTCGCGACGGGAACACCACGGCATACGTCTGCCGCAATGGTGTCTGTCGTTTGCCAGTTCAGCGGCCGGACGACCTGCTCTCGTCGATCGCAGGGGAGACAAATCTCGCCTGATCAGTCGCGTGCCCGGTGGATGTGCGGCGCTGTTGCGTCCGCTGAGCCGGGGTACCGCTGGCTTTTGGCGAAGGGGTACCTGACTTTTCCCGAGCCCCTACCTGTGTTTCTCGAATTGGTCTGACCACCCGTTTCCGATGCACAAAGCTACCAAGTGTGCGCTGGCGGGATGACCGCCGGCCGCGCCATCCTCCCCCCGGTTGGCCTCCACAACTCGTGGCGGTCTGGTCTCAACGGTGTGGTTTGGTAACACCCGCGTTGGGCGCCAATTGGTGTGCAGAAACAAAGGTGAACAACAGATCATGACATTATTCTCGGTTCGATCGGCAAAACGGGTGGGGAGCTCCGTTGCCGCCGTAGCGCTGACAGTTGGGCTCGTTTCGAGCGCCCTGCTGTACAGCTCAAGCCCCGTCAACGCGCAAGACACTGCGGCGCCGTCCGCAGATGCAGCAACACCGGATGCGGCAGCGACGCACGCGTTGCAGGTTGCGCCCGCGCCGGTCGAGGGCCCGGCGGAGGACGCATTGGTTCAGCCAGCGCCCGATGGAGAATCAACGGTGGCTCCGGCGGGGGACCCGGCAGCAGACACGGAACCTCACGGAGCCATTGACGAAACGCCAGCCCCACAGGAGAGCGGCGACTCAGAGGTCGTCACGCCTCCGGTTGTTGCCACAGAAGCCCCAGCGCAGGACGGCAGTGCTGCTCGCGCAACCGAGGCAACACCGCAGGCAGTGCCACAGGCAACACCTCAGGCCGCAGCGTTGGCCTTCGCGCCACTCGCCGCACGCACCGTCACCATCAGCGGATCGGCACAAGTGGGTTCTGTGCTCACCGCCACTGCGGCAAACTTTAACGGAACTAACGGCATTACCTATCGCTGGGTCAGCACTACGGCCAACAACAGGGATGAGCGAGTCATCCAGTCAGAGTCGAGCAACCGAAGCTATACGATCAAGCCGGCAGACCTTGGGCGAAAGATTTTTGTCGACGCGTATCGTGGCATGTGGGAGGAAGCCTCATCTACGGGCGTACTCGTCACTCAGACAGAGCAAACCGGAGCCGCAGCAAACGCACAGGGCATCAATAAGGTAGACAACACCGTGAGCGTTGGGCTCTCGGGCTGGGCTCCGGGAACCGCGTTGACGTACGCCTGGACGCTTGGCTCAGCCTCGCTCCCCAACAGCTCCTCGTCCCTCACCTTGAGCCCAAGCCAGGCAGGGAAGGACCTTAAGGTTGTTGTCACCGGCAAGAACGCTTCCTACGCTGACACCACACGAACGGTGTCCTTCGGGACCGTTGCGAAAGGAACGCTGACGCCGGGCTCGCTCGCCTTTGTCTCGGCGCCGAGCGTCAGCACTGGAGCTGCCGCAGCACTCAATGGCTGGCCAGCAGACCTGAGCGTTTCAATCGAGTGGCGTGTGGAAGGCATCTGGCGGCAGTCAACGACGGTATTGAGCATTCCGCTCTCCGCTGCTGATCTCGGAAAAACGGTGACGCTGAAGGCCACGATAGAAAAGCCTGGTTATGACGTCGCATCCAAAACCGTCTCCGCGGTTGTTGCCGCTGGCACAATCGTCACGACGCCCGTTCGGCTGTCAGGGGATGCCCGCGTTGGAAGCGCGCTTAGCGTTGCGGCTGATCACGGCTGGAACCCAGCTCCCGCATCCTACGACGTGCAGTGGTTCCGAAACGGAGTTGCCATGCCAGGCGAGACCGGTCTGAGCTATACGGTGCTGCCAAGCGACATTGGAGATGAAATTGTGGCCAGTGTCTCGGGAAGCGTTGACGGGTACGAGCATGCAACTCGCATCTCGGATTCGCGCACCGTGAGCGAAGGCATCGCCCTTATTTACGATGTTATAGCGGGAGGACCTGCGGTTGTCGGGTCAACCCTCTCCGCTACGACTGGTATCTACTTGCCGGTGAGCGCAGAGCTGTCATACCAGTGGTATGCAGATGGAGACGCCATTGAGGGCGAGACGGCGTCGACCCTCGCCATCGGACCTGACCTTCTCAACAAGGCCGTCACCGTGACAACAACCGTATCCAAAACCGGATACCGGTCCATGGACGCAACAAGCCCCGCCAGGATCATCCAACCAGGTTCGCGGGTGAACGCTGACGTTACCGTTGAGGGCAACGCAAACGTTGGCGAAACGCTGACCGCGCGCCCCGGCGCATGGGCCCAAGGCTCGGAGTTCAGCTACCAGTGGCAAGTTGGGGGAGTTGACGTTCTTGGTGCGACCGGTTCGACGTTTGAACTCCTCCCGGCATACCTCGGACAGAACGTCTCAGTGAACCTTCTGGTCACCGAGCGCGGATACACCCCAGGAACCGCGACGTCTGAGCCAATTGAGGTACAGGCCGGTGCGCTGACCCCCGGAACCGTTCACATCGAAGGAACGCCGGTCAAGGGCGCCATCCTCGAAGCGAAGGCAGACGGATGGCCAGCGGACGCGGCGCTCAGCTATCAGTGGCAGCGCAACGGCGTCGCCATCGTCGGAGCGACCGCCGCCCTGTACCAGGTGACGGACGCCGACGTGAACACCGAGCTGACCGTTGTGGTTCTGTGCACCCGTGACGGCTACACCCCGGCAGAAGCCGATTCCGAAGCGGTGAGCCCACTCGCTGGGTCTATTACCGTCTCAGCCGCCAACGTGGTCGCTGGTGGAGCCATTACGATTACTGGCAGCAACTTCGTCTCAGGCGCTGCCGTCCGTGTTGAACTCCATTCGACGCCGGTTGTACTTGGCGAGGTAACAGCATCGGGCACTGGTGGCTTTACGCTGAACGCGACTATCCCCTCGGGAACGACGCCTGGCTCGCACACGGTCAAGATCATTGACCCTGACACCGGCGAGGCGGTTGCCGAAGCCGTGCTGGCTGTGAGCCCAGTGACACCAACCGATGACTCGGCCGTCCCGAAGCCTGACGGAAACGGAAACGGTTCGGGCACGGGCAACGGCTCGGCTCCTGTCACCAAACCGGCAGGGGCATCCACCGGCCTTGCCGTGACCGGAACAGTCTCGGATGTTGCGCGCACGGTTGGCCTTGGCTCGCTTGTGCTCCTGCTCGCGGGTCTTGTGTTGCTCGTTGCACGTCGCAGGAGCGAAAGCTAAGCGACTCATCAATTGCCCGTGGGTTCAGCCGGAACGCCCTTGCGGCTGAACTCACGGGCTGAATCCCCCTGAAAGGGTCACCAAGAGACCTGAACACCAATGAGGCTCCTTCCCCAATGTTGGGGAAGGAGCCTCATTGCTCTGTGCCGGTGTTAGCTCGTTGTAACGAGTGGCGCCCCTGGATCTGCCGCCCATTCGATCAGCGAGCCATCGTAGAGCGCAACGTTTTTGTGCCCGATGAGGGTGAGAGCGAGAGCATCTGCCGCGGCGGCGATACCGGCGCCGCAGTACACAACAACGCGGTCAGCGGTTGTGGCCTCTCCGAGGCGGTCGGCGAGGGCTTCCCTGCCGAGGAACGTGTTTGTCGCTTTGTCGAGCAGCCGAACGACGGGAGCGCTGACGCTGCCCGGAATGTGGCCTCCTCGTACGCGAGGGTTGACCGCGCCCGTGAATTCTTTTGGCGGGAGACCGCAGACCAGCGAGGCCTGTTCAGTTCCGGCGACAATGCCCTCGACGAAGGCCTTATCAACCCAGAGTTCTGGGCGCTCGTCAGCGGTAAAGCTGCAGGGGTCTGGTTCGACATGGCCGTATTCAAGCGGGAACTCGTTTGCGTTCCAGGCCTTGAGCCCGCCATCAAGCACAACAACGCGGTCGTATCCAAAGGCGCGGAAAAGCCACCATAGGCGTGCGGCAAAATGCCCAAATGACGAGTCGTAGACGATGATCGTTTTTTCGTTGTCGGCGCCGATTGCGCCGGCGGCATCCGCAAATCGCTGCACGTCGGGTTTGCTGAAGGGCACCCCGGTTGATGGGTCGGAAAACTCGTTGATGAGATCGGCAAAGACGGCACCCGGCAGATGCCCACCAACCATAAACTCCTCGTCGCCGCTGACATAGGCGTACTTGCCATCTGGCGTATCAACAAGAAACGCGCTTGCATCGACCAGAATGATGTCTTCCGAACCGAGGTGGTCGTAGACCCACTGCGCGGACACAATGGGGCTGTCGGGCTTTTCAGGAAGTATCGAACTCATACCTCCATGGTGTCAGCCTTGCGGCCGCGAACCAAGCCCTAGCGCAAAGCGGGGTAATGTGCGCCGAATAAGGTGAAGCGCAAGCCTGAACGCAGAACGCCCCCCACACCATGCGGGTGTTGGGGGCGTTCCGAAGGGTGTTGACCTGCGGTGGGGGCTGAGCCTATCGCAGCGTCTTGCGGGCGGTAATGTGCCCTGTGTCAAAGCCAAGCAAGTGCAGGCCGCCGTGGAATCGAGCGTGCTCAATCTTGATGCATCGGTCCATCACAACGGTGAGGCCCTGCTCTTCGCCGTAGTATGCGGCCTCTTCATTCCAAATGCCAAGCTGCACCCAAACGATGGGGCTTCCTGCCGCCTTGACCTCGTCAATAACCGATGGGATGTCGCTCGCGCGGCGGAACACCACAACGATGTCGGCAACCTCAGGTAACGACGCAAGATCTGGATACGCCTTCTCTCCAAGGATCTCGTCGGCGTTTGGGTTCACAAAGTACACACGGTAGTCGCTTGACTGCTGCAGGTAGGTTCCAACGAAGTAACTCGAACGAGCAGGGTTTGGCGACGCGCCAACGATCGCTACGGATGTTGCGCCGCGAAGCAGCGCAAGCCGCTCTTTTGCCGTTGGCCCGATCCAGGTGCGCTGGGTGCGAAGCAGCTTTGCGAGCGGAGAATCCGCAGGCAAATCACAGCTCAGCCCGTTTGCGAGCTGCGTGGTCACGAGCTCTCCGGTTTCGGTTGTTGCGGTCATGCTGACTCCTTTGCTGCAACGCTCTGCACAGCGATGTCGAGGGCTTGATCGAGATCGTAGATGATGTCGTCGACGTCTTCAATGCCAACGCTCAACCGAATGGTTCCCGGGTGTACTCCCGCGTCGACCAGCTGCTGGTCGGTGAGCTGGGCGTGGGTTGTGGATGCTGGGTGGATGATGAGCGTTTTGGCATCGCCGATGTTGGCGAGGTGGCTGGCCAGGTTGACGTTCTCGATGACCTGGCGGCCAACATCGCGCCCGCCCTTCACCGTGAAGCTGAAGACCGAGCCAGGTCCCTTCGGGAAGTATTTCTTGGCGCGTTCGTGGTGCGGGTGCTGCGGCAGACCTGCCCACGATACCGACTCGATGCGGTCATCGGCATCCAGCCATTCGGCGACGCGGCGTGCATTGTCGACGTGGGCCTGGATGCGATAGGGGAGCGTCTCGACTCCCTGCGCGAGCAAGAACGCGGAGTGCGGCGCGAGGGTTGGGCCGATATCGCGAAGCTGTTCTGCCCTCAGCCGGGTGAGGAAGGCGTATTCGCCAAAGTTGCCAGACCATTTGAGCCCGCCATAGCTTGGCACGGTCTCGTCAAAAAGCGGGAAGCGGTCGCTGTGCCAGTTGAAGCGACCCGACTCAACAACGACGCCGCCAAGCGTTGAGCCGTGGCCGCCAAGGAACTTGGTTGCCGAGTGAATCACGATGTCTGCACCCCATTCGAAAGGGCGGTTCAGGTATGGCGTTGCAAGCGTTGCGTCAATAATGAGGGGGATGCCCGCCGCGTGGGCGACCTCGGCAAGGCCCTCAACATCGGCGATTTCTCCTGAGGGGTTTGCAATTGACTCGGCAAAAACAAGCTTGGTCTTGTCGGTGATGGCCGCAGCGTAGTCTGCTGGGTCTGACGACTTCACAAACGTTGTTTCGATGCCAAATCGGCGAAGCGTGATGTCGAGCTGCGTGATTGAGCCACCGTAGAGATTCGCGGAGGCAACAATGTGGTCACCCTGCCCGGCGAGCGACGCAAACGTGATGTACTGCGCGCTGAGCCCACTTGCCGTTGCAACGGCGCCGAGGCCACCCTCGAGGCTTGCGATTCGCTCTTCAAAGCTGGCAACCGTTGGGTTTGACAGGCGCGAGTAAATGTTGCCGTATTTCTGCAGCGCGAAGCGTGCAGCGGCATCGGCGGTGTCGTCAAAGACAAACGCACTCGTCTGGTAAATGGGAAGCGCACGTGCGCCGGTAATTGGGTCTGGAATGTTGCCCGCGTGAATGGCGCGGGTGTGGAATCCGTATTCGCGATCAGCCATGAGCACAGACTATCCCGAGGGGTACAACGGTGCCCGCTGGCACGTATCGATCCGTAACAATTCGTCGTACGCGGATGTCAATATTGGGACTCCCCGTCGGCTGGCCTTGGCGCTAGGCTGACATGCATGGTCAGGTAGGCAGCGACGCATACCGGTTGACCATCGTATCCGGGTCGGGGCTGACCCATCCGCCGGCACTCCGGCGCACACCACGAATTACCGCTGAGGAGCGCAATGATGCTTTCCCAACTGACCACCGCAGAACACACGCACGAGTTGCTTGCCTTCGCGAGGGGTGCCGCCCTGCCAACGGGCGGATTTGGGTATCTCAGGAGCGACGGCCGTGTTGATACGTCTGTGGCCGTCAGCACCCTTATCACGGCAAGGATGACGTACTGCATGAGTATCGCTTCCGTTCTTGCGTCGAGCCCAGAAGGTGAAGCCGTGCGGCTTCGCGACGAGGGTGCTGGCATCGCCGAAGCTGCGCAGCTTGCGGAGCACGGTATCCGTGCGCTCTCGACGCTGCTTCGTGACACGCGCAATGGCGGCTGGGTTGTTGACCTTGGCGACGAGCCGGACGCGTCGGATAAGCGGGCCTACCAGACAGCGTTTGTGGTGCTGGCAGCGTCGACCGCATCCCGAGCCCACGTTCCCGGCGCAGAACGCCTGCTTGTTGACGTGCTCTCTGCGGTTGAAACGCACTTTTGGTCTGAGCGATACGGAGCGCTTATCGAGTCTTGGAACGCCGATTGGACGGTTCGGGAACCGTACTGGGGAGCGAACGCCAATATGCACGGAGTCGAGGCGCTGCTTGCCGCCCACGGCGCGACGGGCGACCCGCTCTGGCTTGCGCGGGCAACACGCATCGCTGACACATTCATTCAGCAGCGGGCCCGCGCCAATAACTGGATGCTTGCCGAGCACTTTGCCGACGATTGGACGCCCCTGCCCGACTACAATATCGAACGGCCAGACGATCAATTCCGCCCCTTCGGCGTGACGATCGGACACCTGTTTGAGTGGAGCCGCCTGCTCCTCGAACTGGGCGCGGCGTATCCTGCGGGCGCTGCTCCTGCGTGGTTGCGTGAGTGCGCCGAAGGACTCTACGCAACGGCAAGGCGAATCGGTTGGTCTGTTGACGGTGCAGAAGGCTTTGTCTACACCGTGGATTGGGTCGGCGAACCTGTTGTCCGCGAGCGCCTGCACTGGGTTGTTGCCGAAGCAATTGGCGCTGCCGCGACCCTGCATTCGGTAACAGGCCAGGAGTCATACCTAGTCGATCTCCGCAGCTGGCAATCGTACGCAGCGCGGTACCTCCTCGATAGGGAACAGGGGAGCTGGTACCACACGCTCGATGCCAAGAACCGCCCGACGGACGCCGTATGGTCAGGAAAACCAGACGTCTATCACGCGTTGCAGGCTGTGCTGCTCGGTGACCTGCCTGTTGGCCCGACGCTGTTTGACCGTCTGGTGACTCTGAGCCGCAACGAGTGACACCAAACGTTGTTGTTGGGAAGCTCCTGGCTAGGGTATCGGTACCGAAGCGGCGTCAAGCTGGATGCCAAAATTCACTGATTTTGCATTATGCCGGAACGGCGTGCTTGGCAAGAGCTCAACACCAATCGTGAGGCTGTGTTCGACGCCGGCGTTGAGCCCGGAGATGAGTCGGAGCGGCTTAGAGTTGAATTCTTCGAGCGTGAGTCGTGACAGGGTTGCGGGAGCGTTGTCGTAGAAGAGTGAAAATCGAAGATACGGAAATACGCTTTGGCAATCGGCCGCGCATGCGGCTGAGGCGACAAGTGTTGGAATAACGTTGCCGCTTGGTGACTGAGGTGCGATGCGAAAGCTCACGATCGATGTTGCCGATGGAGTGTCGTTAAACGTCCCGATTGAGTTGATGCTTGCGGGTATGATCTGTGGTTTCGACGGGTCTGCCGCGGTTACCCACGAACCAGCGGCGTCGCGTATTTGCACTTGGAAGGTGTTCGCCCCGACGCTCCCAGAGCTGCCGAGCGTCGTGCGTCCGTTGTCAACATAGGCGGCCGAAGTGGCCTGGAAGCTGAGCGCCGAGACCAGAATAGGGCTGCCGAGAGCGAGCGCTCCAATGGCAAAAGCGAGACGTTGCCGTTTGCTGGATGATCGTTCGAGCCGACGCGATGGCTGACGGTGAGAACTTTTCACTGGCGGGGTCCCTTCAGTCTGGGGGTGGGAAAGCGCGTTCAGCTCACAGGGCATACGTGCGCGTATCAGATGCCTCTTAGGTGCAGTCGGGTCGGTAATCCGTTACACAATAAAAAATATTAATTTGTCAAGATATTATTTGCATTAGTGTTATATGGTGGATGAACTAATTTCCATGGCGTGATTATAAAGACTAACTGTTGCCGCGCCACTAATATTGTCGTGAGGTATGAATTGTGGATAAAAAGAAGTCGCTTGGCGCCGCACTAGGTGCCAGCCTCATTGCATCGGTCATCGTGGGGATTACACCTCGAATTGACGACTCATCCGCGGCATATACCTCGCAGGCCCACATTTCTGCGTCCAATTACGGGGTGGGGCTCCAGCAAGTGAGCGCAGCGTTGTATGTTCGTGCGCTTGCCATCCCTCCTCAGATGCGCGGAAAGACGATCAAACTCATTGCGGGCGGGTCAACAATTGCGCTTGCGGTCGATTCGAATAACGTCATTTATCCCTGGGCAAGCGACAACCTTTATGGTCAGCTGAACGTACCATCGTCGTTGAGCGGGCAGAGTATCCAGTCTGTTGCAGCCGGTGCCTGGCATGCCTTGGCGCTCACGAGCGCGGGCAAGGTTGTCGCATGGGGAAGCAATGCTGTGGCCCAAGCAACGGTTCCAGCTGCACTGGCACCCCTTACGGTGCGCCAAATTGCAGCTGGGTACAATAAATCGTTGGCGCTCACATCGACCGGCCGGGTCTATAGCTGGGGTGAGTACGAAGTAGATCCGTCAAATGCGAGCTCAGTGCGAAAACCCGCAGTCAACCTCTCTGAGACGTATCAAGGGAAAGTAAAGCTTATCGATACCGGCATCTTCTATGACATTGCCGTCACCACAAGCAATCAAATCGTGCGGTGGAATGCCTATCGGAGTGAAATCCTGCCGTCAGCCGGCGAAATAGTGGGGGTCGCCGCGGTACGGCATAATACAGTTGCGATTACGTCAGACGGTCGAGTGCTCGGATGGGGACCGTCACGCGCAGCGTTGACAATCCCCGCGTTTGTTCAGGCAAAGACGATCGTCAGTATCAACGCTGAAACTCCATTTGGTTCGAGTCCTATTGTGCTTGCACTGGACGCAGAGGGATCGATCCTCGCTTGGAACACTGATACCGGAGCAAATATGACCGCTCAGCTTACGCCGCTTGACTCCGAAGAGAAACGATTCACTGCCGCCCAAGTTGTCGGTGGTGGAACCGGCAACGAGGGCTCAATCGCCATTCAATCTGAAGGATAGAAACGAGTCGCCGGTCTGCTGTTAGCGCCAGCCCGGCAGCCAAACGTGTAGCTGCCAGAACGAGAAGCTTGTGCGGGTGCCCGTCCAGAGCGGGTAGAAGAACACGCTTGTGGCCACAATGAGTACAAGTACGAGGGCAACCCACCATCGCCTGGCAGAGACTGCGTGTGAGGGTTGTGTGTCTCCGATTCCCCACAACCGGGCGAGGGCGTAGGCAAGTGCAAGATACACAAACGGGGCGTAGGAGATTGTGTAGAACTGGAACACAGCTGAACGGCTAAACGTGAGCACCCAGGGCAGGTAACCACTGGCTGCCCCCATCGTGATGAAGAACGCGGCCCCATCTCGGAATCGAATGATGCGGTAGATGAGGTAGCCGATCGCGATGAGCCCTCCCCACCAGATGAGTGGGTTTGGTAGCGAGGTGATGGCCTCGCTGCAGGGCGATCCGACGCATCCGCTTTTGCCGGGCTCGACGTATTCGAAGTACATGCTGGTTGGTCGCAACGCGAGGGGCCAGCCGAGTGGATGGGCCTGGTACGGGTGTTCCTGCTGCAGCGTTGAGTGCCAGCCGTACATGCTCTCGTGGTAGTGCCAGAGGCTTCTCGCCCAGTTGGGAACGATGCTCCAAACCCCTGTTGCCTCGTGCCCTGGCTCTGATGCCCAGCCCCGATTCCAGGCGGTAGGCGTGAGGAGCCATGAGGTCCATGTCGCCAGATATGCGACAAGGGCGACGGGGACCAACAGCGCAAACGAGGTGATGCCCTGCTTCACGATTCCCGCGGTGAACCACGCATCAAGCTTGGCACGTCGTCTCGCGACAAGGTCACAGACCACCACGTAGATGCCGAAGAACGCAAGAAAGTAGAGCCCCGACCATTTCACACCCGCCGCAAGTCCAAACACGACCCCCGCAGATACGAGCCAGGGCCTCCTCCAGAACACGGGACCCCAGTCGCCTCGACTCGCAATCCGAGCGCGCTCCGCGAGGTAGCGGTCTTTGAGCGTTGGGTTTGCTACGAGTTCGTCGGCGGTTGGGGGCTGCGTGAATGCCGGAACCGGATGCTCGGCGAGCCACGCGTTCCAGGCGGCATTCATCCGGTCGCGGTCAATCGCTATGAACCAGGCGCCAATGAGTCCAAGAAGCATCAGGAAGTTGTCGAGCAGGCTGACCCGTGACAGCACAATCGCGAGGCCGTCAATCGCCATGAAAAAGCCGGCAAGAACACCAATTGCGGTTGATCGGAAGAGTCGGCGGCCAAGGAGCGTGACAATAAAGACAGCGAGCGTGCCGGCGAGGGCAGTGCTGATGCGCCATCCCCAACCGTTGTCTGCGCCGAAGACGAGCATCCCAAGGCTAATCAGCCACTTGCCGAGCGGAGGGTGGACCACATAGGAGGCTTCGTTCAGCGAGCGGCCGATCTCGTTGGGGCCAAAGAGTTTTCCGAGGTCTTCTGGCCAGCGGGTTGGGGCGCCGTGAAGGAGTTGGCTGTAGGCGTCGCGAACGTAGTAGATCTCGTCAAAGACAAGCACATTGGGGTGGCCGAGGTTCCACGTTCTCAGGATGAGCGCGAGCAGCGTCACCCCACCGATTGCGATCCAGCGGCCCTGACGGACGGCCCTCGGGTCTGATCGCCAGGCACCAATCTGCCACCAGGTGAGGAGTTGGGCAGCGACGCGTGCGCCCAACCAGGGTGCGCTCGCTTCCTTCGGCGTCACCTTGGCATTCTGCGCGGGTGATGGCGGGGTCACTGGGGTGGGTGCGGTCGTCGGGCTCACCTTCACATGCTAGCGTCCGAGACACCCCCATAGTTTTGGCATTCCGGTCTTTTCTTGGCATTCTCGTTGGGTTCTCGCGGGCTGGTTTGCCCCCGGATGCGGGTACGCTGAGGTGGTGATCATTCTTGCGGCGACGCCTATCGGAAATCTTGGCGATGCTTCACGTCGACTCATCGAGACGCTTGAGTCTGCGGCCGTGGTTGCCGCGGAAGACACGAGGACAACCGCGCACCTCCTGAGGGCGCTTGGGATCGAGAATCGGCCGAAGCTCATTAGCCTGCACGACCATAACGAACGAGAACGTTCCATCGAGCTTGTTGCGGAGGCCGCGGAGTCCGACATCGTGGTCCTGAGCGACGCAGGGATGCCAACGGTCTCAGATCCCGGTTACCACCTCGTCTCCCTCGCCGCAGAGCAGGGGGTGCGAGTGACAGCCATCCCGGGGCCGTCTGCGGTTATCACCGCGCTTGCCGTTTCTGGCCTGCCGACCGACCGGTTCTGTTTTGAGGGCTTCTTGCCAAGGAAGCAGGGCGAGCGGCTGCGGATGCTCGGCGAGCTGTCTGGTGAGCGCCGCACCATGGTGTTCTTTGAGTCTCCCGCGAGGCTCGCCGCGTCTCTTGCCGATGTAGTCACCGTTTTTGGTGCTGAGCGTCGAGTTGCCGTCTGTCGTGAGCTCACGAAGATGTTTGAAGAAGTCCGGCGGGGGAGCGCCGCTGAGGTGGCTGAATGGGCGGCCGATGGTGTCCGCGGAGAGATCTGTGTGGTCGTCGAGGGCGCCAATACCAGAGCGGTGAGTGCAGACGAGGCGCTTGCTCAGGTCCGGTCGTTGGTTGCTTCCGGAGCGAGGCTCAAGGATGCTGCCGGTGAGGTCGCGGAGCAGACGGGCCACAGCAAGCGTGACCTGTACCAGGCCGCCCTGACCAAACCGTCGGCGTAGAGCTGAGCCGTGACGCCAATTGCATCAATTTGGTATCGGAACCGTCACTTTGGGCAATGATGCTCGCGCGCGCCGACCGGGTGCTTTACCCTCTGTTGAGGAGTATGTCTGCCAGCGTCGGCGCTACTCGATATCGTGTATGAACGCGAGTCGAGGCCGACAACGGTCGTGCCTCACTTGATGCTCACACCCGTCTGACCATTCAGGAGAAACCGAAGCATGTCTCAAGACAATCGCCCTGCGGGCCCGGGTAAGCCAGCCTACGAGAAGAAGTCGCGTTCAAACCGGAAGGTGCTCTACGGCATCCTCGCGATCATTGCTGCCGCCGTTGTCTTTGGCGTTGCGTTCCTTGTTGGGCAGTCGACACGTGCCGGCGAAGAGAAGCCAGGATCATCTGCTTCTGGGACACCAACAGACGGCGGATCGCTGCGGGTTGGCCTGAGTCTTGAGCCAACCAATCTCGACGTTCGTAAGACAGCAGGCGTTGCGCTTGATCAGGTGCTGATCGATAACGTTTACCAAGGCCTCGTTGGGCTCGACGCAACCGGTGACATTGTCCCCGTTATCGCGAGCGACTACACGCAGTCCGACGACGGACTCACCTACACCTTTACCCTCAACGACGACGTCGTCTTCCACAGCGGCAACGCGCTGAGCGTGAACGATGTTGTGTGGTCGTTGACTCAGGTCACAGAAAACGAAGATTTCCGTGGCAATGCTGAGCTCAGCGATGTCACCGCGATCACGGCCGTTGATGATTCAACGGTAGAAATTACGCTTGGCCAGCCGAATTCGCAGCTGCTCTGGTCCCTTGCCGGACGCGCCGGGCTCATCCTCGAAGAGGCGAGCGACGTTGATCTTGCGACATCTGCCAACGGAACTGGCCCGTTTGTAGTCGACAACTGGAAGCAGGGCGACAGCCTCACGCTCAAGCGTTACAACGAGTACTGGGGTACCCCTGCCAAGCTCGATTCGATTGTGTTCCGCTATATCACCGACGGCAACGCTGCCCTCAATGCAGCGCTTAACGGCGACGTTGACGTGCAGACCGCGGTCTTCCCCAACCTGGTCAGCCAGTACGACACGCGAGACGACTTCGACGTCGTCAACGCCGACAGCTCCGAGGTCTTTACCCTCGCCTACAACAGCGGCAGGGCTCCGCTCGACAACCTTGCCGTGCGCCAGGCAATCAGCCAGGCGATCGACACTGATGCGCTCATCGAGTCCATTGAAGGGGCAGGCAAGCCGCTCGGCAGCCCCATCCCCTCTCTTGACCCCGGCTACACCGATCTCACGAAGGTCAACGCGTACGACCCTGAGCACGCAAAGCAGCTGCTTGCCGAGGCGGGGCAGAGCAACCTCACGCTCACGCTCACCGTGCCGAACCACTACGAGATGACGCCCATCAACTTGCTTGTCTCACAGCTTGCCGATGTTGGCATCACGCTGAATGTGCAGTCGGTCGAGTTCAGCACCTGGCTTGAGCAGGTGTACACCAACAAAGATTACGACCTGAGCTACGTCAACCACGCGGAAGCTCGCGATTTTGGCAACTACGCCAACCCCGACTACTACTTCAACTACAACAATCCAGCGGTTGACGCACTGTACGAAGACTCGCTCAGCGCAACGAGCGACGACCAGGTCGACAGCAAGCTTGCCGAGGCGTCCGCGCTTGTTGCGGCGGATGCGCCAGCCAAGTGGCTCTACAACTACACCCCGCCAACGGCGATCAGTACGAAGGTCTCTGGGTTCCCAACGAGCAACACGAACGCTCGCTTGAACCTGGTTGCGGCTACAGTATCCTAAGTGACCCGTTTTTTAGTCGTCCGGCTGCTGAATCTGCTGCTTGGACTGGTAGTGGCGAGCGCGGTGATCTTCGTGACGCTGCGTATCTTGCCAGGCGACGTCGCAGCCGTGATCGCGGGGTCACAGGCCTCACCTGCCAGGGTCGAAGCTATTCGCGAGTCGCTCGGGCTGAATCGCCCGCTGCTTGTGCAGTACTGGGATTGGGTTGCTGGCCTGTTTCGACTTGACCTTGGAAACTCGGTTGTTACCGGCACGCCAGTGGCGGCCGAGATCACGCAGAAGATGCAAGTGACGCTTCCGCTTGCTGGTTTGTCCCTGTTGATTGGCGGGCTTATCGCCTTTCCGCTCGGCATTCTCGCTGCGATCTGGAACCGTCGGGTCCTCGGCAGGCTCATCACCGTTGTGTCCATTACCGCCGCTGCCGTTCCCGTTGTGTGGGGCGGACTCATGCTCATTGCGATTTTTTCTGGCTGGCTCGGGGTCTTGCCGTCACAAGGATTCCCAATTGACGGTTGGTCAGACCCTGCTCGCGCCTTCAGGTCGCTCCTGCTTCCAGCCCTCACTATTGGGCTGATCGAGGGAGCCGTGTTGCTTCGCTTTGTTCGCAGCGCGACCCTCTCCGCACTCGGAGCTGATCACGTTCGCACGGCAGCAGCTCGTGGCCTTACCAAGACAAAGGCCCTCATCACGCACGGACTTCCCGTTGTTGGGCTTTCGCTCGTGTCCATTCTTGGGCTGCAGGTTGCCGCCCTCGTTGTTGGTGCCGTCGTCGTTGAGCAACTGTTCAACCTTCCCGGAATCGGCCGGATGCTCGTTGTCGACGTCGGAAACAGGGACCTCTCAAAGGTGCAGAGCGAAATCTTGGTGATCACCGCCATCATCCTTGTGGTTGGTACCCTGATCGATATCGCCCATCGTATTATTGACCCACGCCAGTTGCAGGCTGAAGCGGAAGCGGGGCGATCATGACCCTCACCACCACGCGTGCGCAAGGCAGCACTCCGCGGCCGGGCTGGTTTCGGCGACTCGTGAGCGATGCACGTGGCGCGGCCTCGCTCGCCGTCATCGCTGTCATAGCCCTCACCGCCCTTGTATCGTTTTTCTGGACCCCATACGACCCGGCCGCGGCCGACGCCTATGCCCGCTGGCTTTCGCCGAGCTGGGCTCATGTGCTCGGAACCGACGGTGTCGGGCGTGACATATTCTCGCGCATCATGGTTGGGGCACGGGTGACGGTGCTTGTTTCCGTCGCCGCTACCGCGTTAGCCGCAGCGTTCGGAACGTTCCTTGCCGTTGTGGGCGCATTCGGGCTCCGCTGGGTGCGCGAGCCCGTGATTATCCTGATTGACGTGCTCATCGCCTTTCCAACGCTGTTGATCGCTATGATGCTCGCCGCGAGCCTCGGCGGGTCGCTCGCCGTTGTGATCGTTGCCGTCGGAATCAGCAACGGGGTCAATATTGCTCGGGTCCTCCGTCCAGAACTTCGTCAGGTCGCAGGGGCCGATTTTGTGCTTGCGGCCAGGGCGAGTGGAGTCGGAAGAGGCGGCATTCTCCTGCGCCACATCCTGCCAGGTGTTGCTCCGGTTTTCATTGTGCAGCTCTCGCTCACCGCAGCGCTCGCGCTGCTCGCAGAGGCAGGGCTCAGCTACCTCGGGTTTGGGGCGCCAGCAACAACCCCCTCCTGGGGGCGGATGCTCGCCGAAACGCAGTCCTACGTTACCGTCCATCCGCTGGCCGTCATCTGGCCTGGACTCGCCATTACCATCGCCGTGCTTGCCTTCCACCTGCTTGGCGATGCGCTTCGCGAAGCGACGGACCCGAGACTGACACGATACTCGGGGATTGACCGCACCATGCGCCAGCTGCGCACGATGGGAGGGCCACGATGAGTCTTATCGTTCACGAACTGTGTGTCAGCATCGGCGGGCGCCAGGTAGTTTCCGGTGTGAGCTTCGAGGTTTCCGATGGCGAACGCGTTGGCATTATTGGTGAATCCGGTTCCGGAAAATCACTGACCGCGCTTGCAATTCTTGGGCTACTTCCTGCCGAGGCCGAGGTGGGCGGAAGCATCCTGTTCAACGGGCGCGAACTTGTTGGTTGTTCCGATCGAGAGCTTGCGGCGATTCGCGGGGACCAGATCGGCATTGTTTTCCAGGAACCGCAAACGGCGCTGAGCCCCCTTATCCGACTCGGCAAGCAGATGACCGAGTCGTTGCGCATCCACTACACGCTGTCTCGTACGCAAGCGAAGGACGCAGCAGTTGAGCTTGCCAGGCGGGTGGGTTTGCCTGATCCAGAATCCATCGTGCGCTCGTATCCACACGAAGTCTCTGGGGGGCAGCGCCAGCGAGCAGCCATCGCCGCCGCAATCGCGGCCGGACCAGAGCTGCTCATTGCCGATGAACCAACAACTGCCCTCGATGTGACGGTGCAGAAGGGGGTACTTGAACTGTTTCGTGAGCTCAGCGACGAGACAGGGTCGAGTCTTGTCTTCATTACGCACGACCTCGCGGTACTCAAACAGATCGCCGACCGCATGATTGTGCTCGACGACGGCGCCGTTGTTGAGAGCGGCACCGTCGATGCGGTGCTGAGTAACCCGCAGCATCCAAGCACGCGGGCACTTGTTGCAGCGGCACTGGCCACGTCTTGGCGACGACCGGCAGTAGGGGAGTAGCCATGAGCGACCGTCATCCACTGATCGTGGCGACCGATCTGGTCAGGGACTACAAGCTGCCGCGGACCCGCCTGACAGGGCCGGTCCCAATTCGCCATGCGCTCAGGGGGGTTTCGCTTGAGGTTGGCGAAGGTGACTCCGTTGCGATCATCGGGGAGTCTGGATCGGGCAAGAGCACGCTCGTTCGTATCCTGCTTGGGCTTGGAACCCCAACATCAGGTTCCGTGCTCTTTGACGGGCGACCGGTTGTCAATAACCGCAGAGATCAAATGATGTGGCTGCGCAGACAAAGCGGCATCGTCTTCCAAGACCCGTATGCCTCACTCGACCCGAGGATGACGGCGGCACAGATCATCGCTGAGCCGCTTGCCGCCCAGGACACCCCTGGCAATCATCGTGAGCGGGTGCTGGAGGTGCTTGACCAGGTTGGACTCACGGCTGACAGTGCCGAGCGCTATCCCAACGAGTTCTCTGGTGGGCAGCGCCAGCGCATTGCGCTGGCACGGGCGATTGCCCACAAACCTCGACTACTGATCGGCGATGAGCCGGTGAGCGCTCTTGACGTCACTGTTCGTGCTCAGATCCTTGATCTTCTTCGTGACCTACGCGCGGAGCTCAGCCTCACGCTTGTCATCGTGTCTCACGACATTGGCATGGTGCAGGGGATGAGCGACACGGTGCACGTGATGACCGACGGCGCGATCGTTGAATCGGGGCCGGTGAAGAGCATCCTGAGTACCCCACAGCATCCGTATACTCAGCGACTCCTGAGCTCGGTTCCTACCCTCGAATAACCACGTCGCCCGCTAGGCTTACTCACATGCAGATCATGCTTTCGCACGCCGAGATTCTCGCCCTTGTTGGCTCAGGACGGCTGCCGGACTTCGTGCAACATCCGCGAGAGTCAGACGGCGTGTACCGCGTCGATCTTGTACTTTCAAAGGTTCCTGGCGGAGGCGCAAAGCTGGCGCTTGCCGCCGCACTGTTTGGCAAGGTCACGCTCGCTCTTCGTCCGTCGACGGATGCCGCAGCCGATGCCGCCGACGGGATGGCACCACGGCTCACCGTCAGGATCACGGTTGAGTCTGCCGGCATCCCAGCAGGCGAAGTACTCGGCAGAGTGCGGGAGACCATACTCGACGCCGCTGAGGAGGCCTCGCTCGCCGAGGCGGTTCGGGTTACGGTCGACGGGTCGTCCGCCACCCTACTCGTTGATTGTCAGGCGGTTGCTTCTCGCTATGCGCCGGAGTTTCTTGTCACCTCGGTTGGCCTCGACGCGTACGGACTGAATGCGGCCGCAACGCTTCGCTAGCCGCTTGACCCCGTGAAACCTCCTCCCGGCTCGGAGAAGCCTGTCGGCTAGCCGAGTGGCAGAGCCAAGACGCGCTCGAGCTGGGCCGCCACAGAAACGAGCGTTGCGTCGTCACCAAATCTGCCAACGAGTTGCACCCCCATTGGTAGGGGAACCTCGCTGAAATCGACTTCGTAGCGACCTGCCGGCAATGAAATTGCGGGGAGGCCCGCAACGTTGATCGCCGAGGTAAACGGTGAGTAGGCGACCTGTTGTGCGAAGTTCACGTCGGCATCGTCAGAGTAGGCGCCGATCGGTCGAGGGCTCTGCGCGAGGGCGGGAGTGAGGACAATATCAACCTCGGAGAACGCCTCGCGGAGGGCGGCTCCGTAGGTGGCAAGGTCTGTGTCGTTCTGTGCCGCCTGTTCGGGCGTGATAGCGCGTCCCCTGAGTACGAGTTCTCTTGTCACCGGCATGAGCAGGTTGAGCTCGTGCTCGGTGTGTGCAGGGATTGCCGCGGCGGAACGCTGCCACGCCATCGTGAAGATGCCGGGGTAGTCAAGACGGGGGTAGCGAATCATCTTAGATTCGCCGGCATTGAGCACTACGTGACCCGCCTGTTGGAGAGCCTTCGTTGCATCGGCGAGGGCTTCGAGGCCAGCGGGGTCGATGGCAACGCCGTGGCTGTCGTCCCACGGGGAGGCCGTGACCACCGCGATACGAAGGGGGCCTTGAACGGATGCTGCCGCGCGACCAAATCGTTCGCGGTCTGGTCCGGCTGCCGCCATCATCCCATCGAAGAGCAACGCGGCATCGGCCACCGAATGCGCAATCGGCCCGGAAACAACACCGGTGAACGAGGGGCCGGCTGCCGCGTCGGCTGGGATGAGGATTCGTGTTGGTTTGATGCCCACGAGCCCCGTTGCCGCCGCAGGGATGCGGACAGAGCCGCCGCCGTCGCTGCCAGGGGCGAAGGGAAGGAGCCGTGCCGCCACGGCCGCCGCAGCACCGCCGCTAGACCCTCCAACACCAAGGTGGCTGGCCTCCGGGTGCCGCGTTGGAGGAGCCACAGCGCTTTCGGTATAGCCGTACAGCCCAAACTCTGGGCTTGCCGTTTTGCCAAGGCTCACGACCCCTGCCGCGTCGAGGTCGTGCACGAGTTGCTCCGATTGCGCCGGGATGCCTCCGCCGAGGCGCGAGCCATGACCCGTTGGCACCCCTGCACGGTCGTTGAGGTCTTTGTCTGCGAGCGGCATGCCCCAGAGCAGGGGGTATTCGTCGTCGGCAGGGCGGTGTGACTCAAGATGCTGCGCCCGTTCACTGGCGCGTTCCGGGGTGACCGTGGTGAACGCGCCAAGGCCGTCGTCGTGCTCGGCGATGCGAGCGAGGAAATGCTGACTGACTTCTACCGGCCCCACCGCTCCGCTTCTGAGTTCGTCGCGGAGGTCGAGTGCGCTGAGATCGTGAAGCTGAGCCATCCTTCGATGCTACGCGGTTGCAACGGTGAATTGCAGCAAACAGCGAGGTTGACGGATATCCCTGCCACAATGGGCGTATGACTGACACGCTTGACCGCACCGTTTATGTTGACGGGCTATACAACATGCGAGACGAAGGTGGCCTGCGTGCCGGCAGCACGTATCTCCGCTCTGGCAAGCTATACCGCTCCGACGGCCTGCACCGGCTCACTGATCGTGGGAGAGAACAACTTGAAACGATGAACATCGCTACGGTTATTGATCTTCGGGATGACGCCGAGCGCCTCCAATCTCCCAGCAACGTGGAAGGGCTCTCACTGACGGTGCGCCCGACGCCAATTTTCCAGGGTGCCGACCAAGTGATCTCTGGGCCCGACATGACGTTGACCGAGTTCTATACTCGAATGCTTGACCAATACCCTGCACACTACGCCCGGGTCCTCCGAACCATCGCTCACTCTGGCGACGACCGCGTGCTGGTGCACTGCACCGCTGGCAAGGACCGAACGGGAACCGCTATCGCACTGACCCAAATCGCGGTTGGGGTCGTTCGCGACGACGTCCTCAACGACTATGCCCTCACCGAGAAGAACCTGGCAGGGCCATGGCTCGACTCGCACCTCGAGATGGTGAAGCACATGGGTATTCAGCCGACGCCTGCCATGGTCCAGCTCATTGGTGGCAGCCCCGTCGAGGCAATCGATCAGACGCTCAAACACGTGGATGAGCGCTACGGGTCAGTCATCGACTACTTGCTTGCGGCTGGGCTCACCGAGGGCGACCTCACCGCGCTCGCTGCGGTGCTGTTGGCCAAGTAGTGATCGTTCGTTAGGCCAGTGAGCGGATGACTGCTGCGAGTTCGACGGGAGCATGCTCCTGCACGTTGTGGCCGGATTCAATTGTGACAACCGATGCGGTTGGAACGCGCCGGATGAACTCCTCTGCGTCGTCCTCGCTGACAAATCCTGCGGTTGCCCGCACGAGCGTCACCGGAACCGAGATCCGTTCGAGCGCCTCCCAGATCGGGCTGTACCCAGGATCTGCTGCCTCTAACGGTGTTCCCCCTTTGGACTGACCAAGCGATGCGAGCTTGGCGAGGTGATGTTTGAAGATCACCCGCCCATCAGGCCGTTGCCGCGTGTTGAGGAAGACCCCTCGGCGCAGTACGTCCCGATCGTGCCCAATGCCAAAACGAATGGCCCGATCGACGATTTCCTCAACATCCACAAAATCGGGTTGACCCGCAATGAACTCGCGAACAGCTTCCGATCCGGAGGCCGGCGTGATGCCAGGGGTGATGTCAATCATGACGAGCGAGGTGACTCGCTCTGGATGTTCGGCCGCGACAATAGCCGCGCTCAGCCCGCCAAGCGAATGCCCAACAAGAATCTGCGGATTGCCCTGCCCCGCGAACTCAGCGATGGCTGCGGCAATCGAAGGGGCAATCGTTGACGGGCGGTAATCTGCGTCGTCACGCCACGTTGAGTCGCCGTGACCAGGCAGATCGATGCTGACCGCTGGCAGCGCGGTCGCGATGATGGTCGGGTCGAACGTATGGGCGTTGAGCCCCGCGCCGTGGAGCCACGTCACCTCTGGACGTCCGTCGCCGTACCGCAGCGCGCTCACCGTATTGTCAGCTGTGCTGACCCTGCTGACGTTGGGAACCCTGCCTGCGCCAACTCGGGCTGCGTCGCCGGGGAGAAACGAAAACTCATCGGTCATGGTGCAACCCTAATCGACCTGCGACGGTGGGCTCTGCGGATCAGCCTGATGATGACGTTTTCCTTCGATGAGTCTTCGGAAAACGCCCGTGAACAGCAAGAGGAATAACGCGGCGACGCCGATATCAGGAACCAGAACACTGATGACTCCCGCAACGGCAAATGTTGCGGTAGTGAGCATCAGTTGGAGGGCAGAGTGCTGATCGTCTGGCCCCGAGGGGAGGAGCTCGGGATGTCGCATAAGTGAGGCGCGCTGGAGCAGCATCGCAACAGTGGTTATCGTCATTGTTCCGATATAGAGCCCATTGGTGACGGGGCTGTTGGTACCAGCCTCGGCAAGCAGCGCGGTTGGGAATGGGAGGAACACGATCGAGAGTAGCCACAGCATGTTCGACCAGAGCAGGGGAGTGTTGTACCCTGTCACACCCTCGTAGAATGCGTGGTGAACCAGCCAGAATCGTCCGATCACAACAAAGCTGATGGCAAAGGCGAGGAGCGAATATCCGCTGTTCTCGATGATCGTCAACGGGTCAGTGGTGGATGCCTCCTTTGCGAGTTCAACCAGCGGCAGAACGAGGAGCGTGATTGCGATGGCGACGACCGCGTCACTGAAATTCACGAGCCGGTCGAGGCCTCGTTCGGTGTGTCTATACCGCGCGCTCATGAGCCTATTATGCTGCAGCCGCCTTCCTCCGACGAGGAATTCATCGCGAGGAGCGCGCAGCGCAACTGTGTGGAAGCCGGGAGTGGCTATCTGGGGGCTAGATACTTAGGTGAGCCTGACCTATACTGAGAGGACCATGACGACCCCCATTCGCAGAGCACACCGCACGAGAGTGCTGGATCTCCCGCACTATCTCATCGCCGGTGACGAATCCTCGCTCAGCGAAGTTGAACTCGGAATCGCCACCCTTCCGCTCTGCGCAAAGGGTCGCATCTTCGTTGAGGTCGAGAGCGCCGATCAAATCGTGTTGCTTGATGCCCCGCCACGCATGGTCGTGAGCTGGTTTGTGCGCGAGTCTGCCTCCGGCGCGCTCTCGCTTCCTGGCGAAAAGATTAGCCGCGCCGCCGCAGCCTGGGCTTCCGAGATGTTGGTTGAAGACCACGCAACGGGCGTTACCCCAGGGGTGCAGGCCTGGTTAGTTGGCAGCGAACGCACGATGGACGGCATCCGTGAGGTGCTGAGCGACAGCGTTGACAACGCCTCAGTGCTCTCTGCTCACTCGTTCCAGCTGTAGCCCGCTTCCTCTAGCGGATATACCCGCCTTTGCGAAGGCCAGCTTCAATCTCGAAGCGGTTGTTGAGCGGGTTGAAGCCCGCCGCAGCGTAAAAGAACGGGAACAGCATGCCGTAGGTTTGCCACTGAGTTTTGTGTACGGCCTCGTGTTCAAGTACCGCATCGGACACATTCTGTGCGGTCAGGTAGCAGGCGCCAACGCAGCTGCCCCCTCGGCCGAAGGTCCATGTTGGCATACCGGTGAACACAAAGAGACCGTTTCGTCGCTGAATTGCGCCGGTGCTCCAGATGCTTCCCCAGACCAGGCCAACAAGGGTCGCGTACCAATAGCCGAGTCGGCTGAGCGGCGAATTGAAGAGGATGCGATTCATGCGGTGATTGCCCCAATGAGGCGGAGGACGGTTGTGAGGTCGTCTCCCGCGGCCTGCGGATCATCAGATTCTGGTGCGAACTCACAGATAGAGCCACCGGCAGATGCGGCGTGTTCCCTGATACCACGCACGCTCGCGGTCAGGTCGGCTACCGAAGGGCCAAAGGGAACGGGGGAGTGCACCGACTCAAACTCGGCAGGATCAATAACATCAAGATCGAGATGCACGTAGGCGTGAGTTGCGCCGGTTGCCGCAACCGCCGTGCCAAGCGCGAGCGGGTCCGCAAGCTCGTTTGCGGTCACGAGGCGAATGCCGAGCGTGTCGATGAGCGCTGCCTCTGCGTCGTCGTAGTCGCGCCCGCCGACGAGAATGAGGTTGTGGGGCAGGATCGGATGCTCAACGGGGAGCTCGTCAGGGCCCTCGCCGAGGAGGGCGCGAAGCACCATACCCGAGAACGCCCCTGACGGAGAGGTTGCCGGGGTATTCAGATCTGCATGGGCGTCACACCAGATAACGGCGGTGTTCTTGCTGCCGTAGAGACCGAGGGCATAGTCGATGCTCGCAAGGTCTGAGGCGCAGTCGCCGCCAAGAGTGACAACCGGTCCTGTTGTGCCGCGCAGGACTTCGAGTGCGCTGCGCCGCGCGTGCTGCAAGCTCGAAATGCGCTTGACTGCCGTGCCGAGGCTATCGCCAGCTTCGGATGGCACATCGACGACGCGGTAATCAGGAACGTTGAGCTCGCTCTGCAGTATCGAGGCGCCGTCGCAGAGGCGCATCGCTCGTGCGGAGTCTGACCCTTGCCACTGCGGAAAAACAACTACATCAATGGACACGTGAACTGGGCCCCTTTCGAGAGTCGACGACTGTCAACATTCCTAATGGTACCGCGTTGATGCTGGCTCAGCCCTCGGGCTCTGTCACAAAATCGATCAGCTGCTCAACCCTGCCAAGCAGGCTCGGTTCGAGGTCGTGAAAGCTGCGAACCTGGCCGAGGATTCGCTGCCAAGCCCGTGCGATGTCCGCCTGTTCCTCGTGTGGCCAGCCAAACGCTTCGCAGATGCCATGCTTCCACTCCATAGTGCGCGGCACGGTAGGCCACTGTTTCAGTCCGAGGCGGGCAGGTTTGACCGATTGCCAAACGTCAACATAGGGATGTCCAACAATGAGCAGGTGTTGGCCGTGCGGTCCCGCCATGATTTGCTCGGCGAGGCGGCTCTCTTTGCTTCGTGGCACAAGGTGGTCGACCAGAACGCCAACGCGGCGCTGCCGGTTTGGCTTGAACACATCCAGCACAGCCGCGAGGTTATCAACGCCCTCAAGGTATTCAACAACGACGCCCTCGACCCTGAGGTCGGCACCCCAGACCTTCTCGACGAGTTCGGCGTCGTGTCGACCCTCTACAAAGATGCGGCTGGGAAGCGCCGTTCGCGCCCGTTGGTCTTCAACCGCAAACGAACCGGATGCCGTGCGGGCCCGGCCAGTGGCGGCCTGCGGTTTTGGGGCAACAAGCGTCACGCGTTCGCCGTCGATGAGGAAGCCATCGGTGAGCGGAAATGACCGCACCGTGTTGCGCCAGTCTGCCAGCTCAACGTAGCCGCCGGAGAGGCCAACGATCGCCCCGCACCACTCACTCACGGTGTGCTCAACCACAAGATCTTTTGTTGCTTCGACCGTCCGCGAGCGAGGTATGTTTTTGCCCTGCCAGTCGCCGGCGAGCACGTCTCGACCATATCTGTCATCTGTCACCCTTCGAGAATAGGCGGCCACTATGCTGGGTCTGGTGTGGCACACCGCCCACATGAAGAACTGTTGAGCGAGCCCAGTGAAACTCTTTGTCGATCTTTCCCCCTTTAAATACAGTGGGGCATTCGCCAGATTGTGGATCGGCAATGCGGTTGCCGGCATCGGCACGCAGATGACGCTTGTTGCGGTCGCCCTGCATATCTTCGAACTCACTCAGTCAACCCTCGCTGTCTCGATGGTCGCCCTGTTTTCGCTTGTGCCCATGATTATCGCTGGGCTCTTTGGTGGGATGCTCGCCGACGTGCACGACCGTCGAAAGGTCGCGCTTGCCGCCGCCATCGTCGCGTGGGTTTCAACCGCAGGTATCGCCGCCATCGCCTGGGGCAATGTGGATCTCCTCTGGCCTCTCTACCTACTTACAACCGTGAACGCGGTTGCCGGAACCATCATGAGCGCAGCTCGTTCGGCGATCATGCCGAGGCTGCTTCCCGCCGACCTACTGCCGGCCGCTGCAGCACTGAACGGCATCAGCATGGGCGTCATGGTCACTGTGGGGCCGGCTGTTGCCGGTGTCCTGGTGGCAACCGTTGGCCTGAGCTGGACGTACACGGTCGACGTGCTGCTGTTCAGCGTCGCGTTCCTCGGCATCTTTACCCTGCCTCCCATCCTGCCGGAGGGGGAAGCGGAGCGGCCTGGACTTCGTTCGCTTCGAGAAGGATGGGACTTCCTGAAGCAATCGCCCAACGTGCGCATGACCTTCATCCTCGATATCGTCGCGATGACCTTCGGCAATCCCAGAGTGCTGTATCCGGCGGTCGGGGCGTTACTGCTTGGCGGTGGTGCCGTGACGGTAGGTATCCTGACCGCCGCGCTTGCGGCAGGTGCGCTGTTGAGCTCGTTGCTTTCCGGTCCGCTTGGTGGCGTGCGATGGCAGGGAAGGGCGATTGGGCGCGCCATCACGGTATACGGCGTTTGCATTGCAGGTTTTGGCGTGGTTTTGCTCACCCTTCATCTCGGCTGGTGGGGCGAGGTTGGCGAGGGGCTGCCGGTGCACATTGGAGCCGTTGTTGCTTCCTGCGTGTTCCTTGCTGGCGCTGGTGCCGCAGACAACGTCAGTTCGGTGTTTCGCACCACAATCTTGCAAACCGCGGTTCCTGACGCGATGCGCGGTCGCCTCCAGGGGCTCTTCATCGTGGTGGTCACCGGTGGGCCGCGAGTTGGCGACCTCTATGTTGGGCTGCTTGCCGCAACAGCGTTGCTCTGGTTCCCGCCGCTCCTCGGTGGTGTGCTGATCGTAGTGATCGTTACCGCTGCCGTTCGACGCACGCGCTCATTTGCCGAATACGACGCGTTAGCGCCAACACCCTAGCCTTGTTGTTATCGCTCAGCACGTCGCCCCTGCCGAACTGAGTAGGCTGGTACCCGTGAGCAGCTCAATGGAATCCGCACCTGTCAGCCAGCATGCGCGCCCGGTTCAGGGGCGCACGGTCATGTTGGCGGCGGGTGTTGATCTGATGTTCGTGGTGATGTTTGTACTGATCGGACGGCGAAGCCATGACGAGGGTCTCTTCTCCCTTGGCGCGCTGAACGCTATCTGGCCCTTTGTTGTTGGCCTCGCGGTTGGTTGGATGTTGGCGCGGGCTTGGCGCAACCCGCTCGGCGTTGTTCTACCTGGCGTTGTCGTCTGGGTGAGTACCGTCGCCGTCGGAATGCTGCTTCGCGTTATAAGCGGACAGGGCGTTCAGCTGAGCTTTGTCATCGTTGCGAGTATATTTACCGGATTGTTCTTGCTGGGGTGGCGCTTCGTCACGTACCTGATCATTCGCCGCGCGTCGCGGGCGTCGTAGGAGTATCTCGACCATTCTTGGGCAGACAACTGGCGAACTAACTGTTATAATCGAGTTGAGGGCAGCTGTCATGGGGTAGCTGCAATCGGTACCACTCACGGTTTAAGTCTGTTGTATAGGGAAACGCAGCCTAAGTGAGAGCACTACTGGTTTGCCTTGACGACCCATAGGGAACGGGCGTCGTTTTGTTTACTTACTCTGGGGAATATACACACACATGAAATCAAGACGCCCAAAAATGGGTCGAATTGCCGCGGCTATGATCGCCCTCGCCGCACTTTCCGCCGCAACACTCGTGCCGGCGACCGTGGCAGCAGCCGCAAACGAATCAGCTCAGTTTTCGTTCACCGCGCTGTCGCCCGCGACGCAGCCGACCGGCGTAGCTCACGAATACCTTGCCTCCATTTCCTGTAGCGCGGTAGCCGGAAGCTCGTGCAACGATCTGAGCATCAGCATCCCATTTCCCAACGATCCCGACCCCTCACTTGGAGGATCGGCCGTTGCCAACTGGACGGTTTCAACTGCGGCTCAGGCCGGACTTGTGAACTCTACCGTGGTTCGAGACACGGTCAATCGAGTCTGGATCGTAAATTTTGTTCGACCGCTTGCGGCTGGCGAGAACGTGGGCGTGACGTTTAAGATCACCACCCCGTCAGGGCGCACCCCGTCAGGACTCTCCGCCAGTATCCAGCCGACGCTGGCCGGTTCCAATGTCGCCCCAATTTTGGCGCCAGGTCTACCACTGATAACGAGCGCGGCCATCAATACGCAGGTCACGAAGCGACTCGTTTCGTCCTCACTTATCCCCGGCGGAAATGCTCGGTATTCCTTGCAGATGACCGATGGGCTGAGCTACACGGGTCAAACCGGTGTGGTGTACTCGCAGGCCAATCACCGCAAGCTTGTTGACCGCCTGCCAGCAGGAATCGAGTTCGTCAGCGCCGAGCCGAGCACTGGCGTATACGATCCAATTGCGCATACCGTTACCTGGGACACGGCAGAGGCCGGATTCCCAGTTCCTATCGGACAGATTCCGATGTACTACGTCAACGGTAAGGTCAAAGTTGATGCCACGGTTGGTTCGCTGCAAACCAATACGGCAGAGCTTACCTTTCGCCCGATTGGACAGTCAGAAGACCAGGTAAAAACGTCAGTTGTTTCGTCAACGGTGGCTGCTGGGATTTCGGCTGGAACCCTCTTTACCAAACAGGTTGGCGGCAACCTGGCTCAGATTCCAACGCCAACTTCGCCGTGGTCGTCTGGTAACGCAGCGTTGGACGATCAGACCAATTCCGAAGTGTTTTATCAGATTACGGCCAAGAGCGATTCCAATCCGATTTCCTGGAAGTATCTCGACTCGTTTGCCTGCATCGCGCCGTCCGTGCAGATTAACGCAGGTACAGAAAGCACCGCACTCTGTGTCAACCCGTCGTTCCGTACCAGCCGCATTGTGCTCACCCAAGATTCCTCGGTGACCGTTGCTGGCGGCCAAACCGACAAAACGGTGACCGTCTCGTATGCAGATGGAAGCACCGACACCTTCTCTCCAAAGCTGGGAGAGGACATTGTGATTCCAGCGGGCAAAATTGTGTCGCGCATCGGTGTTGCGGGGGAACACGAGGCGAACTCCGCATCCACAATCGTGCGGTTTTATGGCCGGCTGAGCGCCGACACCAACCCTGCGACCCTGACGGTAAACAACAGCGTCCGCGTTGGTGCATCGGTGCAGGGGCTCCCCGTTTCGTACACGGCAACGTCATCAACGGTTCCGCTCTCGATCATTCGTTCTACGTTTGGGCTGCAGATTACAACGGCCCCAACCTTTGCGATCACGACGAGTCCTCCAGGGGCTCAGTCACAGACCCCGTCAGTTCCATTTTTTGCTCCGGAAGAGTCAACTCTGAAGGACGCACGAATGATGATGGTGTTGCCAAAAGACGCAGGGTTGAAATTCCTGCCGAGCACAAACACTGAAAACAACTGGAACGATTCCGGGCGAGACGCAAAAACAATGCGTCCGAGAGACCCCCAGTCGCCGCAGTATGGGCTGTCGTTTGTGATTTCGTCTGATGGCGCCCAGCCAGGTGTCTATCCGTATGACCTGTATGCCTGGTTTGACGGCTCGGACGCTGGCGCCTGCCGAACGGCTGCCGGAGTCATCTCCGCAACAAACGACCGTTTTGTTGATTCCTCAGGGCTTTTTGGGCCAGAAGGTGTCGAAACCTCTGTTTGTCATCTCACCGGTTCTATCGTTGTGACCGGGCCCACACCCGGCTTTACCGTGACAAAGAGCGTGCGTGCTGCTGGCGAAAGCGCATGGTCGCAGTCACCTGGCTCGAGCACCGTCCCCTCAGATGGAACGGGCGAGGCGCAGTTTAAGATCAACTGGGCAAACACGGGCAGCCTGGCGCTGAGCAGCGCCGTTGTCTACGACGTGCTTCCAGCGATCGGTGACACCGGTTCGGTTGGCTCCCTTGCCGGAGAACCTCGCGGTACAACCGTCACGCCAACACTGAAATCTGTGACGGGTGCCTCAGGTTGGACGACCTACTATTCAACTTCGGCGAACCCGTGTCGCCCAGAAGTTATGCCAGTCAACGCGGGTTGCGATCCGTCCTGGGTGACGGTTGCGCCGCCACTTGGCACAGTCAAGGCGCTCAAGTTTGTGAAGACTACGGCGAGCGCGGTTGGTGCGACCGCTGAATTCCAGCTTTCCATGTCGGCACCAATCTTTGACCCATCCAGCGATACCGTGTGGAACACCGTTGCTACCCATGCATCGCTTGGTGGCGACCCAAACGCTCTCGTGCCGAGTGAGTCTCCTCGAGTCGGATTTGGCATGATTCGTGAGGCGTCAATTGGCGTCACCAAAGAAGTCTGTTCAACGGGCAGTGACTGCGAGATGCTTGCGCCAGTCGGCACCGGCGGTTGGGTAGAAAGCACCCAGCTTCCATACGGGGCAACGGCAACATGGCGTGTGGTTGTTGAAAACACCGGAGCGACAGACCTCACCGACGTTGAGATCGCTGATGCCGCTGTCACGGGTTGTAGCTTCAAGGTCGGCGACCTCTCTGTGGCCTCTGGCACATACGTGCGGATGTGTTCTTCACCGGATATGCGTGCGGACCTCACGAACACGGTGACGGTGTCTGGCACCGGTTCAGGAAAAACGGTTACGGCAACAGCGTCCGCAACCGCGACGGTTGCCCCAAAGCCCGTGTCATCGCTGAGCTTTACGAAGCAAGCATGTGATCCAGGGGCTGGCGAATGCGACGTTGACGCCGACGTTTCGGCCCCCGAATGGTCGGATACCGTTGATGTCCCGTTTGAAGGAGGCGTCGTCTGGCGAGTAATCGTTACCAACACCGGCGAGACCATACTCACAAATGTGCGGGTAAAAGACCCGACAAACAGCGACTGTGCGACGACCGTCGCCTCGCTGGCGGCCGGCGCATCTGAAACAGCATCCTGCACAAGCTCGAAGCTGACATCGTCGCTGACAAATACCGCGTCGGTTATCGCGACTCCACCGTTTGGCGACCCAAACCTCACACAGAGTTCAACCGCTACCGTGACTCCGGCCAAGGCAACACCTGCGCTTTCGGTGGTCAAGGAAGTGTGTTCGACCGATGGGTGTGACGAAGACGCCGCTGCGAACGAGGGCGGATGGGCTAAAACCACCGCAGTGGATTACTTCGGTTCAGTCACCTGGCGAGTTACCGTGACGAATACCGGAGAGACGCCCGTCACCGGCATTACTGTTCAGGACGAGCTGGCACCTGGCTGTGCCGTTGGCCCCTTTGATTTGGCCCGCGGCGCTTCACACTCGATCACCTGTGAGAGTGAGCAGCTGACGGCAGACCTAACCAACGAGGCTGTTGCCAGCGGCAGTGCCCCAGACGCAGTCCCTGTTACCCAAACCGATTCGGCAACGGTGACGGTTGGCGAGAAACCCGCTTCGTCGATGACCGTCGTCAAGGAGGCCTGCAACCCGTTGGTCAACGACTGCGCCGACAGCAGTGCCGTCGGATCAGACGGTTGGTCATCCGCTGGCCAGGTTGTGTTTGAAGGTGAAGGGAAGTGGCGCGTCAGCGTTACCAACACCGGCTCCACGACGCTCACCAACGTTCGTGCGGTAGACGCGAGTTCTCCTGAGTGCTCATTTGTTGTCGCATCCTTGGCTCCTGGCGCAAGCAAGACGGTGACCTGTGAGGCATCCTCCGTATCATCAGTCGTAACCAATACCGCGACGATAACGGCAACGCCCCCGTTCGGAGATCCTGATCTTTCCGAAACGGTCAGCGCAACGTTGACTCCTGCGGCCGCGGTTCCTGGGGTGGTCTTCGTGAAGGAAGTCTGTCCTCTCGACCAAGCCTGCGAGCACGATGCGGGACTCGGGAAGGGTGGCTGGTCTGACGCGGCTACGGTGGATTACGACGGTTCCGTTCAGTGGCGCCTCACTGTTGTCAACTCGGGGCAGACCGTTCTGACCAGTGTGGTCGTCTCCGATCCAATGGTTCTCGGCTGTGCATCTGATGAGCTCGGGCCCATTGCGCGTGGCGAACAGGCCAGCGTTGTGTGCGAGACAAACGAACTTCGAGCTGATCTGCTCAACACCGCGACGGCATCGGTTACGGACTCGCTGAGTAATGTGCTGAGCCAAGAAGCATCGGCATCGGTCACGATCGGCACGCCGAAACCGGAATCCGGCATCACGCTGCAGAAAGAGTCTTGTGATCCTGCGGCATCCGGATGCTCGCCCGATGCAGCGATTGGCGCTGACGGTTGGTCAACCTCAACGCTTGTACCCTTCCTCGGCGCAAGCAAGTGGCGCGTGACCGTTACCAACTCTGGCGAAACCACACTGACCAACGTGCGAGTCTCCGACGAGTTAGCGCAGGGGTGCGCCCTGACCGTTGATTCGCTCTCCTCAAGCGAGAGCATCTCAAAGGTCTGTGATGAGGCACCGCTCGACGGCACCATCACCAACGAAGCCTCTGTGCTTGCAACGCCACCGTTTGGTGATCCCGACCTCAGCGACACGGCATCGGCTACCACGCGCTCGCAAGAGCCCCTCGTGCTGCTGACCATTTCGCACGAGATCTGTACTCTTCCTGCTGGCTGTGACCCAGACGCCCCGAGCCTCACCGGTGGTTGGGAAACTGCAACGCAAGTTGAACCGGGTGAGAGCGTGACCTGGCGTGTTGTGGTGAGCAACGAGGGACAGGTCCCGCTGACGGGTGTTGTGGTCACCGATGTAACTGGGCTTGGATGCTCGGCAACGATTGGTGACCTGGCCAGCGGCGCAGTTTCGGTGGTGACCTGCACAACAGACGGGCTTCTTGAGACGATCATCGGTGAAGCTACCGTTTCCGCGACAAACCCACGAAACGGTGACACCATTGAGGTCCCGGATACAAACGGTGCCACTGCAACGGTTCGTGACTTTGCCGCGGCAGTCTCGGTCACGAAGCAAGCCTGCTTTGTGAGCGAGGACGCAGACTGTGCTCCCGATGGAACCGGTTGGAACACACACGCAATCGGTGACTTTGGCGCGGAACTCTGGTGGAAGATTACCGTGACAAACACGGGAGATACCGTTCTCCGCGACGTATCCGTTGTCGACACGAAGTTCCCAGCAGGCGATACTGACATTGCTGAGCTGGGTGCCGGCGAGTCGAAGTCCATCGTGTTCTCAGCCGGAGCCTGGAAAGAACTCGACCCGAATGCAGATTCTGCACAGAACGACGTCCTCGTTTCAGCTGTGGATATCGCGGGTAAGCAATTGAGCGATGACTCGCTGGCTGTGGCTTCGGTGACGCCAGCGCCGAAGATCCCAGGCTCGGAGTCAGACGGAACCCAGAACGACGGCGTCGAAGCCACTCATGATGCCAAGGCCGCGGCCGCTGCCTCGGCGTTGACCGTCACTGGCGGCGCCGAGAACGCCCTGGCAGCTGGTCTCGCGGTGTTGATGGCCCTGCTTGGTCTGGTCCTGACAATCGGGTATCGACGACGAACGTCATAGCGGTGCACGCTCTCCGCAGCTAGGGGAGCTGACGGGCGGCAGCAAGCGATGAAGAATGATTCGAAGCTGCCGCCCAATGCCTCCACAACAATATGAGCAATCGTGTTCCTTCGGGCACAAAGCAGGCGTACAGTTGCCCTATGTCAGCACAGATCTTCATTAACCTGCCAGTGAGCGACCTCGACGCGTCGAAGGCGTTCTATACCTCGCTCGGATTTACGATCAACGAGCAGTTCACCGATGAAAACGCTTCATGCGTGGTCATCAGCGACACGATTTACGTGATGCTGCTTGTGCCGAAGTACTTTGCGCAGTTCAGCGAGAAGGAGCCGGTCAACGCGGCCACCCACGGCGAGGTGATTAACGCGCTCGGGCTGAGCAGCGAAGCCGACGTGGATGCCGCCCTCGCCAATGCCGCGTCCTCTGGCGCAAACGTCACCAAGCTTCCGACCAAAGACGATTTC